>NZ_JBHIRU010000001.1:59208-340854 GCF_042197425.1 Bartonella sp. AA126HLJHH | reverse complement strand
TGAGCTATTTTCATAAATTAAAAAATGAAATTAAGAAAAGATAAATTATCGTAAACTATACACTTTACTTTGGTGTCAAAATTATAATAATGACAACAAATATCAGAATGTGTATAACAGTAAAAAAGAGTCATATTAAAATGAAGTCGATCATTCTTATAATTTTGATTGCAAACCTTTTATCGGCTTGTGCATTAGCACCAAAGCTAAAACAGCCCAATGACAGGAACCGCGTGCCTATTAATAAAACAATCCCTGCCGAAATCAAGCGAGGAGACAGATGAAAACAAAACAAGCAAAACCAGTGAAAGCCGAACAACTTAGAAGTTATTATGAAGAAAGCCGTGGCTTAGAACGTGATCTTATCAATGAATTTATAAGGTCGCGCAGAACGGCATGGCGTGTTGCGAGTACTGTGGGTCTTTTTGGCTTATTCGGTATGATATGTGGAGTTGTTGGATTTTCTCAACCAGCTCCAACTCCCTTAGTATTGCGCGTTGATAATACGACGGGTGCAGTTGATGTTATCTCAATCATGCGTGAACACGAAGAAAGCTATGGTGAAGTTGTAGATAGATATTGGCTAAACCAATATGTACTTAACCGCGAAACTTACGACTACGATACTATTCAACTGAACTATGACACAACAGCACTTTTAAGTGCGGCATCTGTTCAACAAGAATATTATAAAATCTATGATGGAGAAAATGCACGGGACAAAGTGCTTTCCAACAAAGCACGTATTACAGTTAAAGTACGATCAATCCAGCCTAATGGACTCGGTCAAGCAACTGTACGTTTTACGACTCAGCAACTTGACAGCAACGGTGCTGCTACTGGACCAAAACAGCACCAAATTGCAACAATTGGTTACACCTATGTTGGTGCACCCATGAAATCATCTGATCGATTGCTTAACCCCCTTGGTTTTCAAGTAACAAGTTACCGTTCTGACCCAGAAATACTGTTGAATGATTAAGGAATTGATTGTTATGAAAAAACTTGCGTTCGTTGTTCTATTGTCTTCGTTTTCTTCTCTTTATACGGTACCTGTGCAGGCGCTCAAAAGTCCATCAAATTCACAATATGATCACCGCATTCGCTATATAACATATAACGAAGCCGATGTGGTTCAAATTGAAACAGTTCTTGGTGTGGCAACACATATTATTCTTGAAGAAGGTGAACAGTACATAACTCATGCCTTTGGTGATTCTGAAGCCTATGCCTTTGCTCATAAAGGGCGGCATATTTTTATTAAACCAAAAGCAGAACTTGCCAATACCAATCTCATCGTTGTAACCGACAAACGGAGTTATAAATTCCGACTACAATTTCGGAATGACCGTGCGGGATCAACATATGAATTGGCTTTCCATTATCCCGATTCAAACGATGAAAAGTCAGAAGAAAACAATCGACGCCTTGCGATTGAACGTGGTTTTCACCAAAGCGTCAACGGCTATAATCTCAGTTATACCATGAGTGGTCACCAAGATATTGCTCCGATAAATGCTTGGGACAATGGGCGTATTACTTACTTTAAATTTCCCGCTAACATGGATATGCCATCGATTTATGTCGTAGATGCTGAAGGTAATGAAAGCTTAATACCACGCACCGTTATCGGCAGTTCTAATGATATTATCGCCGTTCATAAGGTCAATCCTAAATGGCTTATACGGCTTGGTAAACGCGCTCTAGCTGTTTTTAATGAAGCCTATGACCCCAATGGCGTACCAAACACAACAGGGACAGTATCTTCGGTGGTTTATCGTATCAATAAAGGAGGAAAATGATGTTTGACAATAAGGAAGGAGAGGGAAAAGGTACAAAACTGGACAACGTCGAACAAAAACATATTGAAGGTACCTATGGAGGGTCCGAACTAGGTTCTGAACGTCGTCCAACAATTCCAGGTACCCGTGCATTGTTAATGGTAGGACTTATTGTCATAGTAGCGATACCGATTGCCTTGACTTGGAAAGCTTTTAAAATGCGTAATACCGTGGAGGTTGAGGAAGAAAAACCACAACAAATAGTACAGCAAATTATACCAAACTATGTCCCTCGGATTATAGAAGAGCCAAAGATTGTAGAAGAAGCAGAAAAATCAACACAAACAGAAGATTCAAACTTGGATATTCCACCGGCCTTGAGTAAGCTTCTTCAAACAGCCATTCCTCCACATATGCTCCAAGATTCTGAAGAATTAGCACGCAAACGTATGCTCAGTTCTAGCCTTAACAACGGTGGTAGCGAAGGATCTACAGATACAAATAATAAAGCATCGAATAATGATAGAGGTAATGGCGTATTATTTGATAACCTTCAGCCTGTGCGTTTAGGTCAATCACATGCGATGCAACTTCGTAACCGTGACTTTTTGATTACACAAGGAACGCAAATAGATTGTACATTAGAAACAAAAATCATTACATCACAACCCGGAATGACGACGTGTCATTTAACACGCGATATTTATTCCACGAGTGGACGTGTTGTTTTGCTTGACCGTGGTTCTAAAGTCGTTGGTTTTTACCAAAGTGGCATACAACAAGGACAAACGCGCGTGTTTGTGCAATGGTTACGCATTGAAACGCCTTCTGGTGTTGTTGTCAATCTTGACTCACCAGGCACAGGTCCTCTGGGTGAAGCGGGTATTGGTGGCTGGGTTGACAGACATTTTTGGGAACGATTTGGTAGTGCAATTATGGTAAGCATTATCGGTGATTTAGGAGAATGGGTAAGAGGAAAAGTTGGTAAAAGCAGCAAAGAAAATAAAGATAACTCACAAAATAAAGGAGCTCAGAATGCTGAATCTATAGCAATCGATGTTCTTCAAAATTCCATCAATATCACACCAACACTTTACAAAAACCAAGGCGAACGAGTAAATATTTTTGTTGCTCGTGATCTGGATTTCAGCGATGTCTACAGTCTCGTCACACGTTAACCCGATACAAAAAGATCAAGCAGTTTTTCAGCTTCTGCAACCGCTTGATTGTTTTTTAGAAGATCCCACGATCACTGAATTATCGATTTGCCGCCCCTGTGAAGTATGGACGAAAAGCTTTAAGGGTTGGCAAGTACATAGCGTACCAGAGTTAACAACCACTTTTTTGCAAACGCTTATTACAGCTATTATCGTTTATAACGGTATGGCTCCCAGAAGTATTAATTATGTGCTCTTGCCTGGTGGACAACGTGGTACAATTATACAAACACCAGCTGTTGTTGATGGTGCTCTTTCCTTTGTAATTCGTAAACATTCTCTCATAGTTAAAACGTTAGAAGAACTCAAAGAAGAAGGGGCATTTGACGATTTTTCTGATGTAAGTTTTAATAAGCCTTCAGCAAAAGAAGCCAATAACTTGTTATCGAGGCAAGACTTCACACGGTTGGAACCATTTGAAGTTCAACTCTTACAAAGTAAACGTGAGGGAAAAATTCTTGAATTTTTGGAAGAATGCGTCCTTCACAAACGCAACATTATTATTGCAGGCAAAACAGGATCTGGTAAAACAACATTTGCTCGCTCTTTAATTGAAAAGGTCCCTGTAGAGGAGCGTATTATCACAATTGAAGATGTTCATGAGCTTTTTCTACCCAATCATCCCAATCATGTACATATGATTTATGGTAACAATGTAGGTCGTGTTTCAGCTGAAGAATGCCTAGATGCGTGTATGCGTCAGTCGCCTGACAGAATTTTTCTCGCTGAATTGCGAGGCAATGAAGCATGGGAATATCTCAATTCGCTCAACACTGGTCATCCCGGATCGATTACAACAACGCATGCTAACAGCGCTTTGCAGACATTTGAGCGATGTGCCACCTTGATTAAAAGATCAGAAATTGGCCGGCAACTCGAGTTAGAAATGATAAAAATCGTTCTCTATACAACAGTTGACGTAGTGTTGTTCTTTAAAGATAGAAAACTCTCTGAAGTCTTTTACGACCCGATTTTTGCTAAATCAAAAATCGCTTAAGGGGAGCTTCCTCTCTCGGTAATATGAAGCAAACAAAAATAGCCGTAACTAATTGTTACGGCTATTTATTTAACTTTTCCTATTCTCTTTGCTTCTCCGATGGATTTTCTACACTCTTCATGAAGAAAAAAGTTAATAGACAACAACTCTACGAGAAAACCAAATTATACATAAGGCTCTCTTTATTCTCTTGCCTTTGATCATTCTTTCCATTTACCTTTTGAAAAAGTATCTTTGATGCAAAAAAGAAAAAATAGCTGCAAAATAAATATTTAAACAAAAGAAAAGAATAAATTTTGATTCGCTTATCAATGAAAGCTTCGTAAAATAGGTACTTTCGATCATCACAAATAATTATCGTCATCAAGACCAAAACTTATCGTTTAAAAATTCTAAGCACTATTTTCAAGTGATTAATAAATATGTTTTTTAACCAAACAATCTCCAAATACGGAAAACCTCATACGAAATAAATTATCATTTCGATTTAGCATCCATAAACCACGTTCTATTTGGTAATAAAAAGTATAGTGGTATATAGACGTCTTCTTCGGACGAAGAAAGATTCTTAACCTCCAGTTGTTCGTAAACAACCAAATTTCTCTTAAGCAAGCTTTGCTAACCATATCACGTGGCTTATGTCCCTCTCCTAAAGATGATATCCATAGACTACATAAGGTAAGCTCTACTCTGAATATTCCTGCTCTCTTCTCTGCACCACAAAAAGCAAAAATTCCTAAAAGAACAGATCTACAATCACTCTTCTTAAGATGCATCACATTGTCTTATAAAGAGTGTTCATTATTTTGCGTGTTGGATAAAAGATCTTAGTACCGTAGGATTCTCTCATTTCAAAGCTGTTTATTAACCAAAACCATGTCTCTTGCACATTATAAGTAAATAAAGCCGTATAGAATGAAATTGTACAAAAAAGCACTAAAAATGCCTTTTATAAACCATCCAAAATGCCAAAAATTGTCACAACATTGGGAGTTTGCAAAGTGTCTAATGGCGCCCAACTTGTTCTTTTATGAAGTGTAAAAATGGAGATGCTCTATAAATTTTATATTATTCATCGGGGCTTTACCATTATACCATCCACGAACTCTGTAGTGAAATAAGCTTAGGCACCTTAAAGAAAGGTTTCTTAAAAACAAGCGTGCAAATTGACAAGCAAAGTGTATTTGGTTCGGGGCGTTCTGTTTTACATAAGGGTTTTGATCTTATTAAAGAACGAGAGAAACAAAAGCGTGAAGCAATGTGTAATCTCTATTATTTAAAAGACATTACTCTAGATGCTTTTGAAAGCCGTAAAGCAGAATTAAAAAATGATGCTAAAAATGGAAACTGGTTTGCACCTTTACAGCTTCATATTCTCCTCAAATTAGGCGGCTGTATAGCAACTTTCAAAGATTGCGCCAACAGAGATACATAATACTCTTAACTCCCATCTGATAAGTAAAAGCTGCAACAGCAAAAGCTCTTTTAAAAAAACAACGCCATAAAGTCATTAATAAACCGGCAATGAATTGGAGAAATGTTCCAGATTTTTATCAAACACTCTGCAAAGCAACAATAATGATACAACTGGCTTTGCATCTGCTTATTCTTACAGGTGTTCGTACCCATCTCTTGCATCAATTCGTGAAGATCAGATTGAAGAGGATATATGGACAATTCTTGGCTCGAGAATACGAACGGTCTGCGTGATACTACAGGAAATTTCGCAGGCCCTTATGATCACAAATATTAAAAATTTTAAAACAAGCACGCTTGTTTTTTCGCAATGATTTCTATTTTCTGTAACCGGCCGTAGTCCTTATTAATGTGAATTTCCTATCACAATATATAAGAGAGGTTAGGTTAAAAACCTGTCCACGTAGATTTCTCTCTCATTTACGTAATTGGCTAACAGACTCCACCTATCACACCTCAAAGGACGAAGCCTCTTAACACGCCACTGATCTGCAAACAATCCGCCCCCTCACCTAGCAGATTTCACCTTCTAACCACTCTAATTACCACATCCTAAATAAGATAGTGTTTTACAGCACAACAGAATAAATACCAAAACAATGACTGATTATACCGTTAATACTTGGACACCTCTTTTTCATGTTAAGAAATATCTTTTATGCTGAAAAATAAAAAACACTTTTACTGCTTAAACAACTTTCTTAAGCATACATACAAGAACAATGAAATACCCTAACATAATAAATAAGATCTAAACCTAGAAATCTCTATTTTTTATAGATAAAAACATATAAAATCAAAACCTCCGAAACTCGTCAAAATACAACATATTTTCTTTGATGATTGAATTTATTCAACTCAAACGAACCTACAAACACCGCTTATTCCACATTCGCAACACGTGTTCTTAGAATTCTCACTAGCCTTTTCTAAATTTTTAGAGAAACCTATAAATTTGCTATTTTTCAAACGTCTTATCTGCTCTTTAATGAATTTAAATCTATGATGTTACAATATTTTTAAATTACTACCCCCTTAACTATATAATCTATCTCTACAATAGAGAGGGATTTTACGTTCTCCATTTTTTGAGAACTATAAATTTTGTTTTTTAATGCGATTAACAATCCAATCTTTAAAATAAAAAATATGACCTTTATATATATAATGATATTATCAAAAATTCCTAATCCTTGAATACTAGCAATGTTTTCGATATTACAATAAATGTGTCGTAAAATGACGAATTGTCATAATGATCACTCCTTTGTATTTCATTTAGATAATTTACATGCGTTTAATATTTGTATCAGCATTTATTTTTGTGCTATATTTATACAGAGTAATCATTTTTTATAAAAAATGATTACTTAAATCTGCATCAAAGTATAAATTATGATGCGAATTTAATAAAAATAAAAACACATGGCATATTAATTTTATTGTTTTTACATAGAACGCTATTTAAAGTATAGTTTACTCGAAAGACTAATGCCTTTTTAAAGGCAATAATAACTATACTAACCGCCTCATAGAAGCCAATAAATTTTTAGAGATTAAGCCTCAAAGAGGCACAAAAACACGCACAATTTTCTATTTTTCTTTTTACTGTTCGTTAATCGGTCAAATTTCAAAGATAATATTCAACTATGAGTTTTCTGCTCAGCCATTGCAAGGATTGCTTCTACAAGGATTGCTTAATTTTTAGAGATTACTTCGCTTTTAGAATGATTATAGCTACTGCGCCCCCATAAGCAGCCGATCTTCTTTTAGAGATTTAATTGCTAAAAGGAGATACAATTTCCCACCTTGCGCTTTATTTTGATCAATCAGTAAATTTTCAAAGGCGGCGTTCAACCATGAGTTTTTTAATTTCAGCAATCGCTTTCGCTGGATTTAATCCCTTTGGACAAGTTTGCGCACAATTCATAATCGTATGGCAACGATAAAGGCGGAAAGGATCTTCTAAATTATCAAGACGTTCACCACACATCTCATCACGTGAATCCGCAATCCAGCGATAAGCTTGAAGCAAAACAGCGGGCCCCAAATAACGATCACCGTTCCACCAATAACTTGGACATGAAGTCTGACAACACGCACACAAAATACATTCATAAAGGCCATCGATTTTTTGGCGATCGGAGTGACTTTGTAACCATTCTTTTGCAGGTTCAGGAGAAACTGTTTGCAACCAAGGCTCAATGACTCGGTGTTGTGCATAAAAACGCTTTAAATCAGGAACCAAATCTTTAACAACCGGCATGGAAGGCAACGGATAGACCTTAATGGGATGTTTTACATCATCCATCCCTTTGGTACAAGCTAATGTATTGGTTCCATCAATATTCATCGCACATGAACCACAGATGCCTTCACGGCATGATCGACGAAGTGTCAAAGTTGGATCAATATGGTTTTTAATAAACAAAAGCCCATCAAGAATCATAGGACCACAAGCAGAACGATCCACATAATAAGTATCTAAATGAGGATTTTCCTCATCATCAGGCGACCAACGATACACGTGAAATTCCGTCAGCTTTGTAGCACCTTCAGGTTTAGGCCAAACCTTTCCCGGTTTTACTTGAGAATTTTTGGGAAGCTTAATTTGTACCATATTTTATTCTCCCCTTAATAAACCCGTTTTTTAGGTGCAATGCGCTTTAAATCGATCCCACCATCAGCTTCAGATGTTAACGGGTCCACATGGACAGGTCGATATGATAATGTCACCTTACCCTCTTTTGACAAATGTGAAATCGTATGTTTACGCCAGTTTTTATCATCACGCTCTGGATAATCTTCACGAGCGTGAGCGCCACGGCTTTCTGAACGTGCTTCGGCAGAATAAACAGTCATGATTGCATTCGCCATAAGATTTTCAAGCTCTAATGTTTCAACCAAATCAGAATTCCATATCAGAGAACGATCTGTGACTTTGAGATCCGACAATTCCCCCCAGATTTTATTCATCCGTTGACATCCCTGTTTCAAAGAATCTTCTGTACGGAAGACTGCTGCGTCTTCTTGCATCGTGCGTTGCATTTTTTCACGCAATACAGCTGTTGGTATTGCCCCTTGTGCAAAACGTAAACGATCAAAACGCGCTATAATTTCGTCAACAGCTTCTTCATTGATGGGTGGAATTTCTGCATTCCGATCAATAACTTCACCCGCGCGAATGGCAGCAGCACGACCAAACACCACAAGATCAATTAATGAATTTGACCCCAAGCGGTTAGCACCATGAACAGAAGCACATCCTGCTTCTCCTACCGCCATCAGCCCTGGTTGAATACGATCAGGCGAATCAGCCGTTGGATTGAGAACTTCCCCGTAGTAATTGGTAGGAATCCCACCCATATTATAATGAACCGTTGGCAAGATGGGGATAGGCTCTTTTGTTACATCCACCCCTGCAAATATCCGTGCTGATTCTGAAATCCCTGGTAAACGCTCATGCAAGATTGCAGGATCAATATGATTGAGAACCAAATGAATATGATCCTTCTTAGGTCCAACGCCACGCCCTTCACGAATTTCAAGTGTGATACAACGCGAAACCAAGTCACGTGAAGCCAAATCCTTAAAGGAAGGTGCATAACGCTCCATAAAGCGTTCACCTTCAGAATTGATTAAATAGCCTCCTTCACCACGAGCTCCTTCTGTAATTAAGCAGCCAGAACCGTAAATCCCTGTCGGATGGAATTGCACAAACTCCATATCCTGAAGTGGCAATCCAGCGCGTGCGATCATTCCACCACCATCACCCGTACAGGTATGCGCCGATGTCGCAGAAAAATAAGCCCGTCCATAACCACCGGTTGCAAGAACAACCATTTTGGCAGAAAAACGATGTATTGTACCATCATCGAGATTCCATGCCACAACCCCCGTACAAACCCCATCCGTCATGATGAGATCGAGTGCAAAATATTCAATAAAAAATTGCGCATTATGCTTTAAGCTTTGTCCATAAAGCGTATGCAAAATGGCATGGCCTGTACGGTCAGCTGCTGCGCAAGTACGCTGAACAGGCGGACCTTCACCAAATTGTGTCGTATGTCCGCCAAAAGGACGCTGATAAATTTTGCCTTCTTGCGTTCGCGAAAAAGGAACGCCATAATGTTCTAATTCATACACAGCAGCAGGAGCATTACGCACCAAATATTCCATTGCATCGGTATCGCCCAACCAATCAGAACCTTTCACGGTATCATATAAATGCCACTGCCAATTGTCAGGTCCCATATTTGAAAGCGATGCAGCAATTCCCCCTTGTGCTGCAACCGTATGTGAGCGCGTTGGAAAAACCTTCGTAATACAAGCTGTCTTTAATCCTTGTTCTGCCATACCCAGTGTCGCACGTAATCCTGCACCACCTGCCCCAACAACAACAACATCAAATTTATGATCTACAGTGCGATAAGGGGCGTTACCTGCTTTAGCACCCAGAGATGATCCTGTACCCGCCATACTTGTTTAACCCCCTAATGCAATTTTCAAAAGAGAAAAAATAATGATACCACCTATGAGAAAACAAAATAAAATATTTAACGTCAAAAAGAATATCCGAAAACCTTCACGTGGAATATAATCTTCAATCACTACCTGCATACCAAGTTTCATATGATAAAGGACCGAAAAAGTCATCAATCCCATCAAGATAGCAACAATAGGATGTGCAAGTCTTGCACGCACAATACTATAATCCTTTCCCACAAGCGAAAGAATAAGAACAATAAAAAATATCAAAAGTGGTAGATTGATAAACCCCGTCAAACGTTCTAGCCAAAAATGCTCTGTTCCTTCATGAGCACTGCCACGCCCCCGTACTTTTCCAAGTTCCGTTCGAAAATCTTTTTTCATGTCTCTTTTCACCCCCAGCTAAACAACGGTATATCCAATAATCCAAATCGCAAAAGTAACAATAAGAGAAATAAACACTGTCGCCCAAGCAGTGACTGTTGCCTTTTCTTTTGCCAAAAGGCAAGGCTTCAGATCCCAAACAATGTGGCGAACACCACCAACCATGTGATGAACCCCTGCCAAAGTATAAAGAAACAAAATACACAATCCAAACCAAGAACTATAAATTTCGTAAACTGTTCTAAATGTCTCCTCGCCACACGCAATAGCAATTAACCAAACAGCAAGAAAAACCGTTCCAACATAAAGTGCCATACCCGTAATGCGGTGTGCAATGGACATGGCCATAGTAATTGTCCAACGATAAATACTTATATGAGGGGAACGAGGGCGCTCTTTTATCCTAGTTGTCTCTATCATAAAATATCCTGACCTGGTTTATCATAAAATATCCTGACCTGGTTTTTGCAACCGCAATGAACGAGAAAGTTCGCGCAAAACGACTAAACATACTCTCTCGTTTTTACTTGTTTGGCATCTCAAGATACCGATATTACAGGTCGGTTGTCTCAAATAACGGATTAAAGGTCACGCATAAAAAAACCGATTACTCCCCGGATATGATCCGCAAAACTCGCCTTAATCTAATACACTTTTATCTTCACGTCAAAGGTCTAAAATCTTTTCCAAATATAAACAGACATTTTTTCAGATTAAACTTATCCTTTTGAGTATCCACGATATATGCAATGGTCTCTTAAATTGCACCCATGATTAAGAATAAAAAGAGGAAAAATTGATAGATTAAACATTTTTATGTCCCCTCCAAGCCTTTTAAAAGGCAAAACGAATCAAGAAAGACACAAATAAGCGGCATAAAAGCCGCTTTTGCATAAAGTTTAGCCGATATAATCTTTACTCAGAAACTTGCTTTTCAACATCTGTGCTGACAGATGCTGCTTCTACTTTCTCAACAACCTTTTCAGCTTTTTTCCGATAATCTCTCTTTTCAGCGATACGTGCAGCTTTACCTCTCAAGCCACGTAGATAATAGAGTTTTGCACGGCGCACTTTACCACGGCGCACCAGCTCAACACCTTCAATCAAAGGAGAATAAACAGGAAATACCCTCTCCACCCCTTCGCCATAAGAAATCTTGCGTACTGTAAAGGTCTCATTCAACCCACCGCCTGAACGCGCAATACAGACACCTTCATAAGCCTGAACACGCGTCCGTGTACCTTCTGTCACACGCACCATAACACGGACTGTATCTCCTGGCTGAAATGCTGGAAATTGGCGCTTTTCTTCAATTTTTGCACATTGTTCAGCTTCAAGCTGTGCGATAATATTCATTTCTTTTATCCTTCATGTTCTTTATCGAACAGTCAGAGCGCTCAACTCTTACCAAAAAAGCCTTTATTAAGAATAAGGAGCTCTTTAGGCTATGTCTTACACAGGAGCGAATACACCATTCCTTCATTTTAATTTTGGAACTACAGAAAACCTTTTATAAAAAACTCTCTAAAAAGAGAGCCATGCAATACACCACCTTATCATATGAATCAAGTTTTCTGATGATTTTTATTATAACGCGCATAAAGATCAGGGCGACGTTGACGTGTTAACAATTCGGCTTGGCTTTGACGCCAATCTGCGATCGCTTTGTGATGACCTGAGAGCAATACAGGCGGAATACCCCGCCCTTCGAAAAGAGAAGGGCGGGTATATTGCGGATGTTCCAGCAAGTCATTTTCAAAACTTTCACACCTTGCAGAAGCTGCATTCCCCATCACTCCAGGCAGAAGACGTATAATAGCATCTAAGATAACCAATGCGGCTGTTTCACCCCCTGAAAGAATATAATCACCAATAGAGACTTCTTCTAGTTCTCGTGCCTCTATGACTCGCTCATCAACCCCTTCAAAACGTCCACAAACTAACGTTACACCCGTATCACGAGCCAAGCTATGCGCGTAAGCTTGGTCAAAAGGACGCCCACGTGGACTCATCAACAATCTTGGCGAATCCTGTGGACAGCAATCAAGAGCAGCCGCCAATACATCCGCCCGCATTACCATACCAGCTCCCCCACCAGCAGGTTTATCATCAACGCTATGGTGTTTGTCTAAAGCAAAATCCCTAATCTGTACCGTCTCCAGTGACCAAATTCCACGCTCTAAAGCTTGCCCTGCTAAAGAATACCCTAAAAAACCAGGAAACATTTCAGGATAAAGGGTTAAAACGCGCGCCTGAAATTTCATTTTATTTCTTATCCTTATTTTCTTAAACAGACTCTTAATAGCAAAAATAGCACAAACAAGACTTTTAACGCTATAGCGTTAATCTGAGTCTTCTTGATCTGCGCCATATTTAATACGATCCTTCTAAATACTTGCACTAAAAAAGACTCTAAAAATTCAGGACTATTTCGAGATAAAGTGCTTACAATATCTGCTCAAAAGAGCATTTTTAATATTTTCACACATTCCACTTTTTATTGACGAAATTCATCTGTTGTTTTTTACCTTCATCTTTATTTTTAGATTCAAGCTATTTCCTTTTTATCATTGTCTCCCCATCAATTAAACCAGCGGCCATGGGATCAACAACAAGAAAACCAGAATCCATACAAATTTCTGGTACCGCCGCCTTACTAAAGGGAATAAGAACTCTTTTACCTGTATTCAAACGTATTTCAAGCAAATCACCAGCCCCGAAATTAAAAAAACCACACACTTCACCTAAGATTTTCCCCCCACAATCTTGGACACACAAGCCTATTAAATCGACTTGATAAAACTCATCCTCCATCAAATCATCAATTAATTGATCACGCGTCACATAAAGGCGAATCCCTTTTAAAGACTCAGCCGCATTACGATTTTCTACCCCTTTAAAACGTACAATCGCCTTATTTTTTTGTATGCGAAGAGTTACAATTTCATAAGAACGCCCCATATCATCATAAAGAGTGCTGTAAAACTTGAAACGCTGTGGCTCAGCACTTAGAATTTTAACAAAAACATCTCCTTTTATACCATGAGGCATACCAATAATGGCAAGATAGACTTTATTTTTAAGCTTTTCTTTATTATACTTCATGCAAAAATATTATCTCTCAAAAATGAACCCTTCAATCTTATAGTTTTCTATTCAATCTTGTTGCCATATGAGACAATCTTCTAAAAGACCTTTCTTGGTAACAAAAAACAAATTAATAAAGGAGAAAGTCTTATGGCAAATATTATGCTATTTTACAAAGATATCACACCAATCAACAAAATTTCCCATAAAAATCTAAAATTTGCTCCTCCAACTGATATGTCTTTTGCCAAGGATACTCATTGGGTTCCTTTAGCAAGTACTGAATATTTTCAAGCAGCGCTAGACTATCCTATTTTATTTATGTGCGCCGAAGATGAACAAAAAAAACGGCACTACACATCCGCAGCTCTTGTCGGTCTTTCTAATGACGAAAATGACTATATCGCTTCTGATAAAAGTTGGAAAAACAATACTTATGTTCCAGCTTTTGTCCGTCGCTATCCTTTTGTTTTGGCACAAATTAGCAATGAAAAAGAACTTTCTGTCTGCTTTGATCAACAGTCCGGTATGTTTAATGAAGTTGCAGGAACAGAACTTTTTAATTCCGATGGCTCTATTTCTCCTTTTATGGAAGAACGTATTCGCTTTCTTGAAAGTTTTAAAATCGCTATGGAGAAAACCTCTGAGTTTATTGATGCTCTTGTAGAAATGGATCTTCTAAGCCAAAAATCCATCAATGTGAAAAACGATAAAGGTCTCTCAGCGCAATTGGAACATTTTTGGGTTGTTGATGAAGAAAAATTGAATAAATTATCAGCAAGCCAACTTGCCAAACTTCATAAAAATGGCTTTTTAGGATTAATTTTTGCGCATTTGATGTCAACACACAATCTTGTGAAAATACTCTCTCTCAAAGGTGAAAAGCAACTTATCAATCGTGAAGAGCAACCCCAAAACAAGAATGGTCATTCTAACGATGAAAAAGCTAAAAAGAAAGAAACTCTCAACTAGATAATGCCCATCAAAAACGACAAGAGAAAAGATGAAAATATTCCTCTCATTCCAGCAGACCATGCAATTTTAAACGCAAGGAAAAATTGGTTAGAGTGTCTTACCCAAACACGTCGTATGTCAGCACAAACAGTGCACGCCTATGAACGTGATACGCGGCAATTTTTGTCTTTTCTCTGTCAACACTTAAGCCATACACCAACCCTTACAGATCTTGCTCATTTACGCATCAGTGACTTGCGTGCTTATCTTGCTTATCGGCGTACAAACAATGTAAGTGCGCGCTCTTTAAGCCGAGGGGTGGCAGGCATCCGTTCTTTTTTCAAATACTTATCACGTGAAGGAATCGTCAATGTTCCCGCGGCTCAACTTATCCGAAGCCCCAAACACCCCAAATTGCTCCCAAAACCTTTAGCGATAAAATCAGCACTTCACATAGTCAAACAAGAAAATCAACTGGAAAATGAACCTTGGATTAGCGCTCGTAATGCTGCTGTCCTCATGCTTCTCTATGGCTGTGGAATGCGAATATCAGAAGCCTTAAGCCTCACACCAGAACAATTTTCTGATCCTGAAAAAACACGTTTATTTATAACAGGAAAAGGCGGCAAAACACGCCTTGTTCCTCTCATCAAAATTGTTTACGAAGCTGTACAAAATTATCTCAAATGTTGCCCATATCCTTTAGTGGATAACCAACCCATATTTCGTGGGGCGCGAGGCGGTCCCCTACAGCCCGCCATTATTCAGAAAACTGTACGCAACTTACGAGCAAGCCTTGGTTTACCAGAAACTGCAACGCCTCATACACTGCGCCATTCTTTTGCCACCCATCTTTTATCACGGGGGGGAGATTTGCGCACGATTCAAGAACTTCTTGGGCACGCTAGTCTTTCCACCACACAAATCTATACCCACGTCGATACAGACCATTTGTTAAAAATCTATCAAAAGGCCCATCCCCGTTCCAAAAACGTCTCATCAAAAAATTAGAGTGTTTCAACCTCAAGTGCCAAAGCATGAACACAAGTAGCTAACTCTTCTTGTAAAACTTTATAAATCGCTCGATGTATTTCTACGCGTGTCATATTAGAAAAAGAAGAAGATAAAATTTTCACTCGAAAATGTGTTTCTCCTTTACCATCAAAAGCATGTTCATTATGAGGATGCCCCTCATGAAGATGACTTTCGTTAATCACTTCAAGCTTTTGCGGATGAAAAGCATCCTGAAGCTTTCTCTGAATTATTGTTTCTATAAACATTTTTCATTCCTCAAACAAAATGAACGTGCAAAAATACACCTTTTTCATAATAGAATAAGTGTGAAAACAAATTTTTCAAAAGTCAATTCTTGTAAAATTAATCAATTTTGCATAAACCAATAATATGACAATAACATCTAAATTATTCGATTCAATTCGCATAAGCTCAAATAAAAAACAAAAAGCTGAGCCAGAAGCACAACAGTGTCAGTGGGAAGGTTGTGAAAAAACAGGGTCCCATAAAGCACCAGCAGGTCGAAATCACGAAGGACAATATTTATATTTTTGTATTGAACACGTACGCGCCTATAATAAAAATTTTAATTACTTCTCTGGTCTTAGCAATAAAGATATCGCAAAATTTCAAAAGGATGCTCTCACAGGACATCGTCCGACATGGCCTACAGATCTGAGCAATGGTACATCGAAAAAAACAGCCGCGAATTATGCAAAGATTCGCTCTGGCACAGCTGCCTATCAAAATCGCATGCGCGATCCCTTCACGCTTTTTACTGGGCAGCATTCAAGCAATAAGTTCTCACGAAAATTAAAGCCCTTAGAAGCAAAAGCTTTTGATACACTGGGACTACAGGCAAACGCTTCAGCAGAAGACATCAAAATGAAATATAAAGAGTTGGTAAAAAAGCACCATCCTGATTCCAATGGTGGTAATCGTGCTTCAGAAGAGCGCTTTCGTGATGTTTTACATGCTTACAATTTGCTAAAAAAGTCTGGTTTGTGCTGAAAACATGCGCTTATATGAGTCTATTTTCATTTAGACCATCATTATTTGCGCAAAATGTTACTTTTTTTGCAAAACATTATAGAATACGTAAAAAAATCTTTCTTCAATATCTAAGGCTCTCATTATAGAGCATTGCATAAATACTTTAACTCTTGTATCGTTTCTAATGAATAAATAGCGTCCTCTCCCTTCCAGAAACATAATGACAAATCTTACCGTTGAAAATTTGCCCGATATTACACTTTGTGCTCGCGATCTATTTCATATTGAAACAGATCTGAAAGTCCCTGCTTTTAGCACAAAAAGTCCCCATGTTCCTGATATCGATCCTGATTATCTTTTTGATCAGCAAACAACTTTAGCGATTCTCGCAGGTTTTACCTTTAACCGCCGTGTAATGGTTTCTGGCTATCACGGTACAGGGAAATCAACGCATATTGAACAAGTTGCTGCACGTCTTAACTGGCCTTGTCTTCGAATTAATCTCGATAGTCATGTAAGTCGTATCGATCTTGTAGGAAAAGATGCTATCGTTTTAAAAGATGGCTTACAAATCACTGAATTTAAAGAGGGCATTTTGCCATGGGCTTATCAAAATAATATTGCTCTTGTTTTCGACGAATATGATGCGGGGCGTCCCGATGTTATGTTTGTCATCCAACGCGTTCTTGAAACCTCTGGAAAACTAAGCTTACTTGATCAAAGCCGTGTCATCTCTCCACACCCAGCATTTCGTCTTTTTGCAACGGCAAACACCATTGGTCTTGGTGATACAACCGGTCTCTATCATGGTACCCAACAGATCAATCAAGCTCAAATGGACCGCTGGTCTATTGTTACGATACTCAATTATTTACCCCATGATAAAGAGGTTAATATCATTTGTTCAAAGGTCAAATCTTTTCAAACGGCTGAGGGAAAAAAGACAATTTCACAAATGGTTCATGTTGCTGATATGGTACGCCAATCTTTTATCAATGGAGATCTTTCAACTGTCATGAGTCCACGTACCGTCATTACTTGGGCAGAAAATACAACAATTTTTCAAGATGTCGGCTTTGCCTTCCGATTAACCTTTCTCAATAAATGTGATGAACTCGAACGTGCCACTGTTGCAGAATTTTATCAACGCGCCTTTGGACAAGAGCTTCCCGAATCACTCATTCATGGTGTTTCGCCTTAAGGAATCTGTCACTCATGGCTACCGATATTGGCGACAACAAAAATCCGGCAAAAGATTCTTCCAACAACACTCTTAATGCTGAAGCTTTTAAAAAAGCACTTTCCACCTGTATGCGTGCAATTGCAGGCACAAACAACCTTGAAGTTTCCTTTAGTCATAACCGACCATCTTTAAGCGAAAGTTGCGCGCGTTTACCAGAATTACCTCAATACGCAACGAATAAAGACATCACTATTACCCGCGGACTAGGTGATTCCATGGCTCTGCGCAAAGCATGGCATGACAACCGCATTCACATGCAATTTTCTCCACCAGAATCAGAAGCACGTGCTATCTTTGATGCCCTCGAACAAACACGTGTTGAAGCAATTGGTACTTTAACCATGGAGGGACTTGCAAAAAATCTTGATGTCATGCTCGCCGATAAATACAAAAGAGCCCATTATCATAAAATTAGCAACCAAAGTGAAGCCCCCATCCAAGAAGCGATTGCACTTTTATTGCGTGAAAAAATAACAAAGCGCGCAGCTCCAAGAGAAGCGGGTTCTGTCTTAGAATTGTGGCGTAAAGAACTCGAACAAAAAGCAGCAGCAGAACTCAATGAACTCCCACATCATATTTACAACCAACAAGCTTTTGCACAGATTGTTCGCCAAATGCTTGTTACACTCAAAATGACAGTGCAACAAACTGAAGCTTCTAACAGTGAAAACAATAAAAAATTAAAAAATGCGTGTGAACCTCAAGACCAAGGAGAAGAAGAGAGTAAAAACAAAAAACACGCTCAAAGTGAAGAACAAACCAGCACTGAACAAGAAAGTGATGTGCAAGATGATGGAAAAATACAAGCGACACAATCAAACAACAATGATCAAGCTGACGGCGAGCAAAAAAATGGACCTTGGCAAGAAAAGCCGAGCAAACCCAAACACCTTTTTTCTGATTCGGAACAAATGCAAAAACTTGGCAATTATAAAATCTTCACCCGTCAATTTGATGAAATTTTGGAAGCAACAGATTTTTGTTCTGAAAACGAGTTAGATCACTTACGCCGTTATCTTGATAAGCAAATCAATCATCTGCAAAACATCGTTGGACGTTTAGCAAACCGTCTCCAGCGCCGCTTGATGGCGCAACAAAATCGCAACTGGAACTTTGACCTTGAAGAAGGATATCTTGATACAACACGGCTTCCACGTCTAATTATTGACCCCATGCAACCCCTTTCTTTTAAAATGGAAAGCAACACCCAATTTCGGGACACAGTTGTTTCACTCCTCATTGATAATTCTGGCTCAATGCGCGGACGCCCCATTAGCGTTGCTGCAAGTTGTGCTGATATTTTGGCACAAACTCTTGAACGTTGTGGTGTCAAAGTTGAAATTTTAGGTTTTACCACCAAAACTTGGAAAGGGGGAAAATCGCGCGAACAATGGCTTACCCAAAACAAACTCCATAATCCTGGACGCCTCAATGATTTATGCCATATCATCTATAAAAGTGCTGATACCCCATGGCGTCGCGCACGACGCAATTTAGGTTTAATGATGCAAGAAGGATTATTAAAAGAAAATATCGACGGAGAAGCTTTGATTTGGGCTCATCAACGCCTTTTATCACGGCGTGAACAACGTCGCATCCTCATGGTCATTTCTGATGGTGCTCCTGTTGACGATTCGACACTATCGGTCAACTCCAGCAATTATTTAGAAAAACACTTACGCGCAGTGATTCAAGAAATCCAAACACACTCCCCTATCGAACTCATTGCCATTGGAATTGGTCATGACGTCACACGTTATTATCAACGTGCTGTAACAATTATGAATGCTGAAGAACTCGCCGACGCCATAACAAAACAATTAGAAATACTTTTTAGTGATAAAAGAACTCATATTCATAAGAAATAAACCTGCCTTGAATCAGCAACGATTACATTTTAAAAAATTATCTCTATCATTAAACCATCGGAATTTGATGACTAACAACCTGAGAAGATAATCCCACAAATTGAATATCGAACTTTAAGGAAGCTTCTACTTTACTGGATGCATTATGAATCCTAAAAGAAATGCTCCAACCACCTTCAAAAATTATAATGAGTTTGTTTTTACTTTCTGGTTTTAGTGAAACGGATAAAATTTTGCTTGGAATTTTCCATTTACGACCATATCCTAGAGTGCCATTCAAATTAAAAGACTGAATAATAACCCGTTTTTGTTTAGATCTTGTATCTATCATAATCTTATAAAAATCATAAGAACCTATAACATACTGAAACAATAGCTTCACAAATTTATCTTGATAATCTAAACAAAGCCTTTGAAGTTCTTTAGAAAAAGCTTCTAGGATTGGAAGATAAACTCTGCTGTCTTTATCCTCTATATCTCTAAAGAACATCTTCTTATCTCTAAGCTCTGCTAAATAATCAAAAATAGGCCTAACCTCATTGAAATAAACGCTGCTACAAGAATAACCTGTCCATTCTTTACCAAAATCTATTTTACTGGAAAGGCGAGGATGTTTGATAGCGCTATGATTATGTTTTGCAGAAATACCAATAGGATTTTCAGGAACTTTTAAAATAATATCACGGACATCTCCTTTGATCCCAACAAAATCTTCCTGAAGAACAATAGTTTTCGTGTTTCTAATATTTTTATCATGTAACTGTAAAAAAACGGCTGCTTCAATAGAAGCAAGATTTAAAAGCCTTTTTTCAGTATCATTAAATAAATTATAAAAAGACTCCGCTATTTGAAACGACGAATTAAACTCTATAGAAGCCTTTGTTGCTTTTTTAAAACCCATAGCCAAAGCATATTCAAAGGCTTTTCCATTTTCTACCTGATTCATGCAATTTCCTAAAGATCCTTACTCAAAATTACGAGTTCATTTGATTTTTTATTGTTTCCCATACCGTAAGTCCATTCAGGATTAAGTATTGTATGTCCTTTATAAAGTTCTCTAACTTCCACACAATCATTATAAGATAAAACCCATCCTTGACGCTTTCTCAAAAGTTCAGCAAGAGCTTGATGATCAAAAGAATTATGTTTATCGCCTTTGTGACCGTAAAGTTTTTGATTAATAAGGTACGGAGGATCACAATAAAGAAAATCGTTAGAGTGTTTAGGAATACTTTCTGTAAAATCTCTGTGTTCCACTATGAAGTTTTCAATCTTAAAATCTTTAAGCCGTTCAATAGAACGATAATTGAATCGGGGATGTCCTGGAGACATACCACCAGAAAGTGTCGTTCCGGAAAAAGAAGAACGATTAAGAACAAAAAAAACGGCAGCAATCTCTAATTGATTTTTAATATTCCCAAAAGTTTTTTGGAGATTATAAAACATTACGGGAGTCATATCTTCATATTCTCTCACTTTTTCTGCAAGAGCTGAAGCATCTTTCAAAAGCATCTGCCAAAAAATAACAAGCGGCTTAAAAGCATCATAAGCATAAACCCTTGTTCCTCTTTTTGCTAAGGTTAATTCAATTGAACCGCCTCCCACAAAAGGAGAACATAAAGTTTTCTGTTTCCTTATATAGTTATTAATAATCATAGGAACAGCACGACTTTTCCCTCCCGGATAACGAAGAGGTGATTTTACAATAGGCAACTCCCTAGTCTCTCTCTGTTTTTTCAAGGAAGTTAATACAAAATTATCAAATAAAGCCTCTGTATGATCTGTTTGATTTATCATTTTATTCATACTATCAGCTCCAAGTATCGCATTTCTAACCTACAATTATCTAAAATAAACACTCGAAGCGTTTGCCAAATTCTACAGAGATCGCATTATAACAAATTGTAAATTCATTAACATATCTGCACAAACATTTGTTACTAAAATAATGATAAATATCAGTATAACCAAATTTTAAAACTGTCAAAAAAGACTTGATACCATTGGTATTTATTTTTCTATTTATATACTACCCAAATGTATATCGAAATGTTTTTTCCTTTATAAGAACCAAGTTTCTTATAGCTCAAATAATCATAAGTAAGACATCACAACTCTTAACAAAACATTTTTGATCCTTTATAAGAGCTTTATTATCTGTTTTTAATGCTGATAAGATGCTCTTATCCCATACTGAATCAGTCAAAACCATTTCCTTACACATCGTAAGCATAGATGATGTATGGATAAATACAACTTGAGAAAAGAATCAAAATACCTCTTATAAATCCGCTTAAATTCTGCCCTTAGAGGACAGAACTCCCCTCCCCTCTTCTTTAGCAAAACAAAAGAACAAAGACCATTATTTGTTACAAACAAAAGAAGAATCATCCTTTGAAGGACTTTGATAAAGAGGAAGCTTTACAATATTAAGAATTGTTCCATAAGGAATCAACATAAACAGGCTCATAATAATTTTTACCGAAAAATCACCAAAAGCAAGCGATAGCCAAACTGGCATGCCTATCCCTCCCAAAACAGTACTCTCCACCAGTGAACTATCTGCATACCCTGTTATCTTATCAAAAACAGCAAACGAGCTAGAAAAAGCAAGAGCAAAAAACAGCACTGTATCCAAAGCTGAACCAACCAACGCTGCTGCTAAAGGTGCTTTCCACCATGTTTTACGTCGCAAAGGAGTAAAAACCACAATATCAAGGAGTTGCCCAAATAAAAATGCAAAACTAGAAGCAAGTGCAAGCCGTGGTGTCGCCAATATCCAAGAAACAAAGACACCCGTAAAAAAACCAGCATAAACCACACGCCGCGCAGCAGATGGACCATAAAAACGATTGGTCAAATCATTGATTAGAAAAGCAAATGGATAGGTAAAAGCCCCATAAGTCAACAGCGCATTCAAATCAAACCAATAGACAGGATATTGAACTAAAATATTAGAAGCCGTGACAGCAAGGCACATTGCAAAAATAGAAAAAACAACATACCTTTTCTTTTGCTGTTCTAATAAAAGACCGCTTGAAGACATTTTTTTTAACCTGGGATATGGAACCAATAAAATGAAACGATCAACCTGCAAAAAACTTAACTTCTAGAACAGAAAACCGAAATCAAAGCGTTAATAAGCCAAAAACAATAACGCTGAAAATTACGCTGCTTGTTCAGCCTTCTGCTCACCTTCTTGCTCAGCTTTTTTCTTAATGATTTGGCGTTTTAGCAAACGCGCACGTTGCGACAACTCTTTATCGTCTGCTTTAATCAAAAAACCATCAAGACCACCGCGGTGCTCAACAGAACGCAATGCATTTGCTGAAATACGCAAGCGATAACTTTGCTGTAACACCTCTGAAATCAATGTCACATTGCAAAGATTTGGTAAAAAACGACGCCGAGTCTTATTATTCGCATGGCTAACATTATTACCATACAGAACCGTCTTCCCTGTCAATTCACATGCACGAGACATAAACTTCACCCTTAAACTCTAAGAAACTTTCAAATCCCCATACCCAAAGGACACAATGAACGCAAAACACGCGCAATGCAACCTTGAACGGGCATCATTGGGAAGTTTCTTTCTAATAGGGGGTCGACAACAAAAGGTCAAGTCTTTTATAAAACCTTTTTCATCTCTTGTTGGCTCATTTTTCATCTTTTTCCTCAATAAGGCGTGCAAATTCTGCCAAAAAGCGTACAAAATGTTTCTTTTAATATATACCATGTTAGAATAAAAGCCTATTGTCCCGAAAGGAAGCACAAATCATGAGCAAAAAAGACCCCCCCATGACAAAGCTTCAGGGAAATTCTTGCCGTTTTTCTTCTTTTTTATTTGGAACTTTATGTATTTGTTTTTTTCTTCTCTTCAGTGCATTAGGTATATGGCAAGTACAACGGTTAAACTGGAAAACAAATCTTATCACCAGTACCAATCAGCGCATTCATTTGCCCCCCATAAAAGCCCCTCCAAAAAATCAATGGTCAGATGTTACTTTTGAAAAATATGAATATCAACCTGTTATTATCACAGGAAAATTTTTAACAGATAAAAATATTTTAGTCACTGCTGCCGCTCAAAATACTACAGGCTATTGGGTTTTGACTCCCTTACAAACTGCTGATAATACACTGATCTTTATCAACCGTGGCTTTATCCCCATGGATGAACGTAACAATTTTCAAAACACAGAGCAATCGCATACAAATGCCTTATCTCAGCAAAATTCTACCACAGACACAGAACAAACAACGATTATAGGTTTATTACGCATGAGTGAAAAAAATGGATTTTTCCCGCGTAAAAATAATCCTGACAAAAATTTATGGTATACGCGCGATCTCCCCGCTATGGCACAAAAACTTGGTTTGTCCACTGTTGCCCCTTATTTCATTGATGCCAGAAAAACATCTCCACAAGCAAAACTTCCCGTCGTTGGTCTTACGATTATCCATTTTCGAAATAATCATCTCGTTTATGCAATCACGTGGTTTATTTTAGCTGCTGGTGTGTTAGGAGGTTTTCTTTTTCTGCTACGGCAAAAAAACTAAAAAATACCTCTTCCATCTCAAGTAACAAAAATTTTTAGAATCTTGAAAACTGATAAAAAGAATAAAATCTACCAACTTGCGCCTTTGTTAAATAAAGATCATAGGCATACAATAGATCTTTATACCATCCACAAAAGATTTACGCGACACTTTTCAAAAAATCGTCATAAAATAGGGTTGATTCATTAAAGATGTAATGCCCTAAAATGTGAAGAAATGCATTATCTTCACTCTTAAAAAGAATTGTCATAAACGCTTTTGAAAAATATAAAGTTAAATTTAAAAATGATAGGAAAGATGAGCACTCATTTTTGCCTTTATAATTTTATATTCTTGCTTCATTAGATTATTTCCCATTTCAGAGATTACTCCAATTGATATATGCAATACTTTCGCCTTCATCTAGTATAAAGGCTAATATAGCAGAGAACATACGGATGCATTTTTTGTTTCAAAACTGCTATGAAGATGAGATATTGAGTTATAAGCAACAAAAAAATATTTAATGTCTCAATGAGACTTTTATACCTATCACCACACCTCAAATGAGAGGTTTTTACAGGATAATAGAAAAAGGTGAATCATCCTATATTCTAAAAAGACAGTTTATCCTTTCAGTGTATTTTGCTAAAGGCTTATGCTATAAACGTATAAGCGTGTTTTACTAGAATTTTAACTCTTTCATTTTTAAGGCTGCTGTTATGGGTGTTGTTGCCAAAAATTTTCCCATACCTGATCTTCATCGGGTTCGTCGTGTTCTCTTTTCTGTGTCTGATAAAACGGGTGTGGTTGCTTTTGCACAAGCCCTTCATGCTACTTACAATGTTGAATTGATTTCAACAGGAGGAACAGCAAAAACCCTCATAGCAGCTGGTTTACCCGTAAAAGATGTTGCTGAAGTTACCGGATTTCCTGAAATAATGGATGGGCGTGTAAAAACACTCCATCCTTTGATTCATGGTGCTTTGTTAGGGGTAAGAGAAGATCCTAACCATAGGGAAGCTATGGAAAAGAACAGCATTCATGGAATTGATCTTTTGGTGGTGAATCTTTACCCTTTTGAAGAGACGATCCTATCGGGCGCTGATGGGCAAACGATTCTTGAAAATATTGATATCGGTGGACCGGCGATGATTCGCGCCGCGGCAAAAAATTATGCTTATACCGGTGTTGTAACAGCGATAAAAGATTATGATTCGATTCTAGCTGAATTAAAGCAGCATAATGGATGTTTAAGTTTATCTATGCGTCATCAGCTAGCAATGCGCGCTTATGCACACACCGCTGCTTATGATACAGCAATAGCATCGTGGTTTGCAAGGGATTTAGAAATTGAAACTCCATCGTGGCAGAGTTTTTCTGGTCATCTTGAAAGTGTTATGCGCTATGGAGAAAATCCACATCAACAGGCAGCATTTTATCGCAATAATGAAAAACGTTTTGGTATTGCAACAGCAAAACTTTTACAAGGCAAAGCGCTTTCTTATAACAATCTGAATGATACAGATGCAGCCTTTGAACTTGTGGCAGAATTTGATCCGCAAAAAACCGCTGCTGTCGCTCTTATTAAACATGCCAATCCTTGTGGTGTTGCGGAAGGAGAAAATTTGAAAGAAGCTTATTTGAAAGCTCTTATGTGTGATAATGTATCGGCATTTGGTGGAATTGTTGCTTTAAATCAAACCCTTGATGAGGAATGTGCTGAAGAGATTGTTAAAATTTTTACAGAAGTGATTATTGCTCCTGATGCCACAATGGCGGCACGTGAAATTATTGCCAAGAAAAAAAATCTTCGTTTGCTCATTACAGGTGGAGTTCCTGATCCACGCTGTGGAGGACTTCTTGCGAAAACACTTGCAGGAGGCATTTTAGTACAATCACGTGATAACGTGGTAGTCGATGATCTTAAATTGCAAGTAGTGACAAAGCGGGCACCAACTCAAGATGAAATGCGTGATCTTCAATTTGCTTTTCGTGTAGCAAAGCACGTTAAATCAAATGCTATTGTGTACGCGAAAAATAGCGCAACAGTTGGAATTGGAGCCGGACAAATGAGCCGCATCGATTCAGCAAAAATTGCTGCAAGTAAAGCAGCAGAAAGTGCGCAAAGAGCAGGCTTAACAGAAACTCTCACAAAAGGATCTGTTGTTGCATCAGATGCATTTTTTCCTTTTGCTGATGGTTTATTAGCAGCAGCTGAAGCAGGAGCAACAGCAGTTATTCAACCAGGAGGCTCCATGCGTGATGAAGAAGTTATCGCCGCTGCTGATGCACAGGGGTTAGCGATGGTTTTTACAGGAACACGTCACTTCCGCCATTAATAGTTTTGCTGCTTTTCTTTTCGTATGAGACAAATGTTTCAAGGAATTTTTCATAATTATCGTATGACTATTGATAACTGTTGAAATGGAAGCAGTTATTCAATCCAAAGAAGCTACACGTGAAAAAGTTTATCACCGCAGAAAATGCACATAATTTAGCCATTGGTTAGGGATAAGATGTTCTTGTTGATATTTTTAATGGTTACCCTTTCGCATGAGAAAAATGTTAAAGGGACATTATCTTGTATTAGATGCATACCTGCTATGATATTATAACACAACTCTTTTTAGTAATATACTCTATTCTTAAACTAAAGAGTGTAATGAAAAGTTTGAGTAGAGGATATGAATATTCTACGTTTTTATAGTAATTGGCGCCGTTATCGTCGAACCGTTAATGCGTTAAGTCGTCTTTCAACATATGAACTCAGCGATCTTAGAATTTGTCGAGGTGATATTGATTCAATTGCACGACGTTATTCGCGTAAATCTTTATGAAAGTTGTTTGAAATATTTGAGAGAATGCTTTGCTATGAAAAAGCATGCATTTTGTGGTTTGTTATTATAACTTCATTTTTAGTATAATAACAAAGAGCAGAAGAGTTGTTTTTCTCGACCATTGTAATGTATTGTTTCTCAAATTTTCAGTGCTTCTGTAATGTACAACATTTGATTTATAATGATAATTTAGCGTTATTCATATTAAATTAGAACCCCGAACACCGTAAGATTCTTCCATTTCAAATCTATGTATGTTGAATCAACCAAAACCATTCGCCTGCACGTTACAAGCGGGGGAGCTGTATGGATAAAAGCTATTAAGAAAAAGCTAAAAATGCCTCTTATGAACCATCTCTAGTGCCAAGAACTGTTACAAACATTGGCACTGATCAATAGTGTGATAGTGCCGAACTGCTCCTTCATAAGCATAAAGATGGGGGGCTTAATGGATTTACCGTTATACCCATCACGGGCATCGTCGCAAAATAGCTTGGAAGCGTTAAGGAATTTTTCTTTAAAATAAGTTCGTGAATATACAATACAATAGCGCTCTGTTTTTCGTGAAGAACGTAATCCTATTAATGCAACTCTCTCAGAGAGAAATATTGATCCCAACAGCACACTTAAAAATTTATCGAAGATAAGAACGACTTAATTTTCTCTCTATATCTTTAAAGGATCAAAATCCTTAACTAGTACTCATCTGTCAACAATGGTCTTTCAAAAACCTTTTTTTCTGAAGCCAATTCCTTTAGCATCACCTCATGAGATTCTATGAGCAAACCTTGCCTAAAAACATCCAACCCATACTCCCAAAAAATGCTTCGTGTATAAAATTGATATGATCTTCAAATTTTGAGAATATTACCACAATAAACAATAATGTTTTGCGACACGCAAGATAAAACGCAATATACTATGGGTTGGAACAATGTTCTAATTTTTTATCAAACGCTTTACGGATAAAACGCCAACGAACTTTTTCCTGAAATGCAGAACGAAAATATAAAACAATCTGTTGTGTCCGTTGTGGACCTGTTAATTCTGCAAAATCAATCGAATCTTCAAGACAAATATCTGCGTCAGGCGATATAAAATACCATATTTGTTCACTCTTCACGTTCTCATTCTTTACGGCTAAACACACACGTTTGCCATCATAGTTAACTTCAACTTGTGGATGAAGATGAAACCGAACAGCAACATAATTTTGTTCATTTTGCACACTCTTGTGTCTCTTTCTCCCTTTATTTGGCATAAAAAAGCGATCAAAACCTTCGATCGTATCTCCATTTGTCGCCAAAATAAGACCACGCTCATGAATAAGATTAAAGGGTCGCACATAACCATTATGACTCGCAATAAAACCTGTCTTCTCTGAATCCTCTATACGGCACACTTGAACATCTGTTGGTCCATCAAACAAAAATGGCGCGCCATTTTTCTTTTTATGATAAAAAGCACCCACTGAACAATCATTAAGCGTAGCTGTTGAATGTGCTGCAGTAACACGCCCTAAATGTCGATACTCTTCCCGCCCATCAGGATTAACACCGGCATTGATAATAAAACGGTGCCCTTGTGAAGACATTTCAAAAGACAAACACCCCGAACAAGCCTGCTGTGCTACAGAGCGAGGTGGAAACTTTCCTGTATCTGCAAGCACTGTTGTTTGATTGGCTTTTAAGCGCTGAAATCCTGAATAACGGGCATAACTAAAAGGATGTCCTCCTGTTTCATCAAGCTCCAAAAGTGATGATAACCGTTCCGATACAAGGGGACCAACCCCATTAAAATGGGCCAACGTTTGATCCTCATGGATAAAGAATCGTAAAGCTGGCAACATACGCTCAACAGAATCAATCAAAATACGGGGTGCTGTTTCATTGCTACGCATAAAAAGATGCCGTAACGACAATAAATCCGATAACAAATTCAGCAAAATAACAGGACTACGGGAAATATGCCCACCATCAACTAGGATTTGACGGGAAAGCTCCTCTATAAGTGTGGTTTGTACCTTTTTTTTCACTGCCGCTGAAACAGGCAAAGCAAGAGATGCGAATGTCAAAGCCACTGCTGCTTGTAAACGTTGATCATTGTGCTCCATACTACAAACTGTTACGCGCAAATAACGAAATTGCAAACCAAGTGCACGTAAAAAGCGTTTTTCAAACCGTTCACTTGCCCCTTCTAACAACATTTTCGAATGACAAATCCATGAAATCAAGCGCCGCGCCACAACAGGATCACTCCAAGCAAGCCCTTTTACCTTCTTACCAGCATGGTCAAACCAGTCTTCTAAAAGAGAGCGTGCATGTGCAGAAGCTAAATCACTTCCTGCTGCCTCCATATGGCGCAACCAATGAAAATCATGTAGAGCCGCTTCCCATTCTAGCGTTGGTGGAACCAATGAAAACGGCGAAACAGCACCAGAATGAACAATGTGACCAGCAAAAGCAAAACGACCATGATAAAATTCATGCGCCATCATCGGATCAGCTACATGCAAATCCATGGGATGCGCTAAAATTTTATGAGGACGAAACCCTGAAAATCGCCAACGAAACAATGGTCCAACCCATAAACGCCGCATAACATTCTGTATCGTATCGATACAGGCTGCCACTTTTACCTGAGGAGCTTTTACCGCAACCGCCAAAATTTCATCTCCATTTATGCTGAATCAAATACAATTTCGACCATTTTTGTAAATGAAGCGTTAATTAAGCAATTTTTCGTAAGCGCGCAGCGAAAAAACCATCCATTCCTAAAAATACGGTTTTCTCAGCATCAAAATTTTTATGACAAAAATCCGCAGGCGTTGTCCGTAACATCCCCCCACAAAGCAAATGTTCCAGTGCTCCCATTTCCTCTGGATAAATAGGGTCTAAAACAATGTCATTGCGTATCGATAAAATTTTCTCAATAAGATCTTCACCTTCTTCTCTTGCCAATGAACAATTGGAAAAAACAATCCGCCCCCCCTCCTTTACCAAAGAAATTGCTGCGACAAGCAAATCATATTGCAACGCCGCTAACTTGACGATATCTTCCCTCGATTTCGTCCATAAAATATCTGGATGACGACGGATTGTTCCTGTAGAAGAACAAGGAGCATCAAGAAGAACCGCATCAAAAAGCTGTGTTGAATGGAAATTTTTCACATCGCCCTGCCAAATATGAACTGAAAAATGAAGCCGTTCCATATTTTCTTTTAAACGCTTTATGCGGTTAGCAGAAAGCTCAATTGCAGTCACCTCAGCCCCTTGCAAAGCCAATTGTGCTGTTTTTCCTCCAGGGCTCGCACAAAGATCAGCAACGCGTTTACCCTCAATACTCCCAAGTAAACAAGCAGGCAAAGCTGCTGCAAAATCTTGGACCCACCAAGACCCTTCACGATAGCCTGGTAAATCAGAAACAGAACACTCCAGACGCTTCAATCGAACAGAACCATTGGGCAATACCACACCGCCAAGCCTTTCAGCCCATCCACCACTATCAGATTTCACTGTCAAATCGAAAGGAGGTTCCACACTTTGAATTGCGATAATCTGATGTACCTTTTCTGTTCCATAAGCTGATATTAAAAGCTGTCCAAACCACGCTGGCACACCTTCAATGGTAGGAACTTGTTGGCGTAAAGGCTCTGCCTCACGTGCAACATTGCGCAAAAGAGCATTCACCACCCCTGAAAAACGGCGCATTCGAGGATCAAGTTTCGCCACACGCACAGCTAAATCAATAGCCGCATGATCGGGAATATCAAGATAAAGAATTTGTGCAACACTGATATGCAAAAGATGCTGAAGTGAAAGTGCTTGTGAAGGCAAAGGACGCGCCAAAAAGCGTGAGAGAGCCGCCATAATCTGCCCTCGATGACGCAATGAAGCTGTTAAAATAGCCCGACATAACAAACGATCTCGTTGTGAAAGCTTCAAATATTGTGGATGTCCGTGTTCATTATCCGTCAAACCAGACAGAGGCGTGTACTTATCAACTACCGCCCCCAAAAGACGCACACACACCTGTCGAACAGCTAATCCTGGAACATTTTTTTCAGACACATGCCCCGCTTTTTTGTGTTTCAAAACACCACCTTTATATCACAGTTTTCTCAAGAGCTCTCTCAATAATTCTATGAACGAGATCTTTTTGAATTTTCATAACGAAGCCAAGAAGGACGTTTTGTAACACGCTGAAAAGAACTGTTTTCTTGCTCACCTAATGCATGAGCCTGACCACTATGAAAATCTCCATAGTTCATCCCGCTGCTTTTTTCATGTATAGCGTCTTCTTTATTCCATCCCACACTTTTGGCAAGAGCCCCTTTCATCTCTTCTGCTTGCCGATAAAGAGCAGCGATACGATTTGCAGTTGCTGGATGTGTCGAAAAAAGACTATCCGCTCCCTCACCGCTCAAAGGATTAATAATAAACAGATGCGCGGTTGCTGGATTATGCTCTGCTTCTTCATTATATACCCCACGTCCCCCATCAGCAATCTTACGCAATGCCGAAGCCAACCATAAAGGATTACCACATATTTCAGCCCCTCTACGATCCGCAGCATATTCCCGTGTACGGCTAATCGCCATTTGCACCAGCATCGCTGCAAAAGGCGCCACGAGCAATGCAATAAATCCTCCAATTGCCCCAGCGCCATGAGAATCTTCTGAAGAATTACGCTGTCCTCCCATAAAGAAAGCAAAATTACCAAGCATTGAAATTGCCCCTGCAATCGTTGCGGTTAGAGTCATTGTTAACGTATCACGATGCTCAATATGTGCGAGCTCATGCGCCATAACGCCGGCAATTTCCTCAGCGCTTAACCGCTCTAACAACCCAGTACTTGCAGCAACAGCTGCATTTTGCGGATTACGTCCCGTTGCAAAAGCATTTGGCTGTGCATTCTCAATAACATAAACCTTTGGTTGAGGAAGAGAAGCCTTTTGTGCTAAATCGCTTACAATCTTATAATAAACTGGTGCTGAATGCTGATCAACTTCACGCGCCCCGTACATGCGTAAAACGATTTTATCTGAATTCCAATAAGAAAAAAAGTTTAAACCACTTGCCATCAAAAGAGCAATGACCATGCCACCACCCCCTCCAACAAGATAACCAACTCCCATAAAGAGAGCAGTTAAAAAAGCCAAAAGCATAGCTGTACGCATTATATTCATTACTCAAAAAACTCCATGATAAAAGTCAATCAATACTATATGATGGTGTTTTCTTTCTGCTTCTTCAATGGAATAGGTGTAAAATGAATAAAAAAGATGAGAAAACAAGCAAAAAAAATGCAACTGACGTTAAACAGCAATCTCTTTCTCCCGCAGCACAACGCGCTCTCCAAGAAGCTGAAGAAAGACGAAAACACGCAGCAAAAAAAGAACAACCTTTAGAAAACGGCGGTCGCGGCGGCAAAGATCCTTCCCGCTATGGAGACTGGGAAATTAAAGGCCGCGCCATTGATTTTTAAAACCATTGATTAAAAAAAAACAGCGCGGATTTAAACAAGCAGCTTTTTAAAGAAAATCCGTTTTTGATAGACAAAAACGGATAATATTTATTTTTCTAAAGCTTTTAAAAACACGTTGATTAAACAATCATGCTTCTTATGCTGTAGCAGATTCTGCTTCAGCCGCTGCCGCTGCTTCTTCTGCCGCTTGCTTTGCTGCTGCTATACGTTCTTGTGCTTTTTTACCCGGTTCACCTTTATGTGGATTATTACGAGTTGGACGCTTTTTCAAGCCAGCTGCATCTAAAAACCGTAAAACGCGATCTGTTGGTTGAGCCCCTTGCCCAAGCCAATATTGGATACGTTCTTCATTAAGTTTCACCCTCGGTCCATCTTTAGGCAACATTGGATCCCATGCACCAACACGTTCAAGAAACCGCCCATCGCGCGGACTACGAACATCTGCAACGACGATATGATAGTAAGGACGTTTTTTTGAACCTCCACGGGACAAACGAATTTTCAATGCCATATTTTATCTCCTATTGTCAGCTCTGGCTTTCGTTTAAATTGACTTTTTTGTTTTTTGCTCTTCAGCAATAACTTCATGATGACTCACAACTTCTTTAATAATAAATTTTAAAAATCTTTCAGCAAAATCAGGATCAAGATGACTATCTATAGCCAATTGCCGCAAACGCGCTACCTGATATTGCTCACGCAGAGGATCTACTTTAGGCAAATCATAACGGGCTTTTAAGCGCCCAACAGCTTTCGTACAACGAAACCGCTCTGCTAAGATATGAATCAAGGTTGCATCAAAATTATCAATGGATGCTCGTAAATGTGCTAATTCGTTTAATACTGTTTCCTGCATTATATCCCTTTCCCTCTTTACATCTTATTTTTTCTTAGGATGCTGAGGAAAATTTCCCCCATCGACAATGCCATTGGAAAGACCAGGAAATGTAGGTCCACGCTTAGGAAGTCCGGGCAAGAGCTTCCCTCCATTACCATTTTCAATTTGCTTTTGAAGCATTGAGAATTGCTTTGGATCCAATCCCGACAAATCCGGTATAGCTGGAGAATCCCCTCCCAAGTTTCCCATACCACCAAAACCCATTTTGGAACCAAGGCCTCCCAACATTTTTCCCATAAAACCACTTTTTCCTTTACCACCCATGGCTTTCATCATATCAGCCATTTGGCGATACATCTTTAAAAGTTTATTAATATCAGCCGCTGTCGTACCAGACCCCTTAGCAATTCGTTGTTTGCGGCTATGTTTTAAAAGCTCTGGATTCGCCCGCTCTTTGGGTGTCATAGATGAAATAATGGCCAATTGACGATCAAACAAACGATCATCAAACCCCGCAGCCGCAATCTGCTCTTTGACCTTCCCCATTCCTGGCAACATGCCCATAATACCGCCCATTCCACCCAGTTTTTTCATTTTCTGCAACTGTTCTGCAAGATCATTCAGATCAAATTTTCCGGCTTGCATTTTTTTTGCAAAAGCAGCAGCTTTCTCGTGATCCATTGTTTCAGCAGCTTTTTCAACCAAAGAAACAATATCCCCCATTCCGAGAATACGATCAGCAATACGACTGGGATGAAATTCTTCTAAAGCATCTATTTTTTCACCAGTTCCAATTGCTTTAATTGGTTTACCTGTAACAGCACGCATAGAAAGAGCAGCGCCACCACGCCCATCACTATCCATCCGTGTTAAAATAATCCCCGTAATCCCTACACGCTCATCAAAAGAACGAGCAAGATGAACGGCATCTTGCCCCGTCAAACTATCAGCCACCAACATAATCTCATGAGGAAGGGAACATGCTTTAATTTCAGCCAATTCGAGCATCAAAGCTTCATCAATATGATTACGTCCTGCTGTGTCAAGAAGAAGCACGTCATAACCACCCAATTTAGCAGCCTGTACGGCACGTGATGCAATATCAACGGGCAGCTGACCCGCAATAATAGGCAAGCTTGCAAGTTTTGCCTGTTCTCCCAATTGGCGCAATTGCTCCTGTGCAGCGGGACGGCGTGTATCTAATGACGCCATGAGAACTTTTTTATTGTGCTTATCAGTAAAACGTTTTGCAAGCTTTGCTGTTGTGGTTGTTTTTCCCGAACCTTGCAAACCAGTCATCATGATAACAACTGGAGCTGGTGCATTTAAATCACTCAGAACGCTTTCATTTCCAAGAATATGAACCAATTCATCATGAACAATTTTAACCACCATTTGGCCTGGTTTAATTGATTTAACGATTTCGGCCCCAACAGCTTTTTCCCGAACTCTATCGGTAAAAGAGCGCACAACATCAAGAGCAACATCAGCTTCCAATAAAGCGCGACGAATTTCACGCAGCGCCTCTACAACATCCTGATCCGATAAAGCGCCACGTCCCGTCAAATGAGACAGGATAGAACCAAGTCGCTCTTGCAAGGATTCAAACATCATTTACCTCATTGTTGCATAACAAACAAACCAAAATAGCATCCGAGAACGCATCGCGCCGTCGGATGTTGACCTCTGAGATCTCTTTATACCCTTAAACTGGGGTCTCAGTCGGTGGCTCCAAGTTAATTTTGTCACTGAAAGCTTGCTCCTTCAAACAATAAAACCCCAGCTTTGTCAAGTTTTATCATAAAATATCTTTTTATACGAAGAAATAAAAACAACAAATACTATACTTCAAAGCTTTCAACTTCAACACGCATAAAACAACCTGTTTCCTGTTCCAGGCTCCATAATTTTCCGCTAGAGATATCAAACCAAACACCATGCAATGTCAAAAAACCTTGATCTTTGCGAAGCTTTATCCACGGAAACGTCTCTAAATTTCTCAACGAATGGCGAATAGAAAGCTGCTCTAATGCCGTCTGTTTTTCTGGCCAAGACAGCGACTTATTATTCAAAACGATTTCTGCTGCTGGTGCTAAAAGACTGATCCATTGACCGATAAAATCATTTGATAATAAAGATTTATATGTCTCATTAAGAGCAGTACGAATGCCTCCACAATGGGCATGACCAAAAACGACAATATGTCTCACCTCAAGCAATTGCACAGCATATTCAAGAGCTGCTGATGTTGCGTGATATTGGTCATCAGGAGAAAAAGGAGGAACCACATTCGCCACGTTGCGCAGAGTGAAAATTTCCCCTGGCTTAGCATCAAAGATCATTTCTGGTACTGCACGCGAATCACAACAAGCAATGACCAAAACTTCAGGTTTCTGCCCCTCAATCGCCAATTGCTGATAATCTGCTATTTTATATAAAAAATGATTGTTTATAAAGTTTTGGTAACCACTTAAAAGTCTTTCTGGTAAATGCGCCATTCTCTCTTTACTTTTGCTTCTTTTTTTACTTTCATTTTGTATATTTAAAAAAACAAACTATTAACATACAAAAATACTAAAAGCGCCCTTTCCTTGAAGCAAAATATTTCTTTAAAGTACAAAATATTACTAAAAAATAGCAAAAACAAACTCATTCTTTCCAAATAAAGAGCTATTTTCTTTAGAAAGAAGGTGTTACAGTATATAAAAAATATAATGGTCTGCTTTTAATAAAGACCCCTTAAGAGCAAAAAGGGAGAGTGAATGTGTTGCAACAAAAAAAAACAGAGACAAGAAACACCCAAGATAAAATAGAACAAATCCTTTTTGCCCAAACCGATAAAGAAGATATTGCTTATTATGAAAATGAAGAACTTCAAAAAGCCACAGCCATCGCGGTAAAAGCTTTTAATCTCCATCAGACGGGAAAAAATACCATCTGCTTTGAGCAAAATTTAACCCGCAGTAACAGACCTATAACCGTTATCACGCTTGTCAATGATAACAAACCCTTCCTTCTGGATTCTATTTTAAATGTTTTTAATCAACACAAAAACCATATCTATTTGATTGCACACCCCATTATTGATTGTGCTTCTGGAAAACGCATCAGTCTGATGCAAATTCACATCGAGTCATTAAACAAACAGCAAATACAAAAACTTGAAAATGAACTCACCTTAGTTCTTGAACAGGTTAATGCTGCTGTACAAGACTGGAAACCTATGCTTGAAGAAGTTGAAAAGCATATTCATGCCTACCAAATAAGTCTTCCCCCGCACTACAAACAAGAAGGCGAAAAGGCCATTGAGTTTCTTCACTGGCTAATGGACGATAATTTCATTTTCCTTGGTATGCGCACTTACAACTTCATTAAAGACCAAAAACCCCTAAAATCCTTTACGGCAAGTAATATTGAACTTGGTATACTCACGGATGCTTCTATTCATATTGTTGACGATAAAAGTATGAAAGAACCTCCTCAAGAAGTTTTATCCTTCATGGAAAGCGATAATCTGTTTATCGTGACAAAAGCGAACAGCCGCTCCAAAATTCACCGTTCTGTTTGGCTCGATTATATTGGTCTTAAAATCTTTGATAAAGAAAACCAACTCTGTGGAGAATTACGCATTGTAGGGCTTTTTACCTCCTCAGCTTATACACGTTCTATTTTGCAAATTCCTTTCTTAAAAGAAAAAGCCCGAACTATTATTCAACGTCTTGGACACAATCACGCCGATTATTCAGGAAAAGCACTCATCAGTGCTTTAGAAACCTATCCAAGAGATGAAATGTTTCGCTCTGATGTTGATACATTGACAGAAAACACTAAGCTTATTCTACAATTAGATGAGCGCCCACGTTTACGGGTTCTTGCCCACACTGATTCTTTTGGACGCTTTGTTTCTATCCTTGTCTACGTACCGCGTGACCAATATAGCAGCAGCCTGCGTGAAAAAGTTGGCGAACATTTTGTAGAGCTTTATAAAGGTGACTTTTTTGAATCTTATCCGCTATTTTTGGAAAGTACCCTTATACGTGTCTATTATATCATCCATCGCAAAGGAAACGAAACTGTTCCCCTTCACGAGCGCTCCACACTTGAACAACATGTACGTTCGATTGCACGAAGTTGGGAAGACAGGGTTCAAGCCATCGCTCTTAACAAGAAAATAACAGAGCAACAAACACGTCTAGCCAGTGAATTCCCCAACAGCTATCGTGATTTATTTTCAGCTGAAGACGCTATTAACGATGCCGGACATATTCTAAGTCTTCATGATGAAAAGCCCCTTTTCGTGATCTTTTATCACGCACAAAACAAAGAAAAACAGTGCATTTCTCTTCGGCTTTTTCACCGCCATGAAGCACTTGCCCTTTCCAAACGTGTACCACTCCTTGAAAATATGGGGTTTCGCGTTATTGCTGAACAAACCCTTGAATTACCAGATGGCAATGGGCGCTCTGTGTATCTTCATGATATGCAGCTAGAAAGTACTTTCCAACGCTGTATCGATTTTGAAAAAGACGGTCAAAAACACGCCGAAACCTTTGAAGCCATTTGGGCACAAAATGCTGATAATGACGGCTTTAATGCTCTCACCCAAACAGCTGAGCTTGATTGGCATGAAATTGTTATTTTGCGCCATTATGGGCGCTATCTCCAACAAGCTGGAATTCCTTATTCGCAAGATCGCGTTGCCCAAACTTTAAATGCTTATCCTGACATTACCCAAGATCTTTATGCTTTATTTCATTTAAAATTTCATCAAAGCCATACAGAAAAAGAACGGAAAAAAAACCAACAAGTTATTCAAAAGCGCATTGAAGAAAAATTACGGAAAGTCTCTGGTTTAGACGATGATCTCATTTTACGCCGTTATTGTAACCTTATCGAGGCGAGTTTACGAACGAATGCCTTTACGACTCTTCCTGATGGAAGTCCACGGCGTATTTTAGCCACCAAATTAAATCCACGCCAGATTGAAGGTTTGCCTGAACCGCGCCCTTACCGAGAAATTTTTGTTTATGGACCAGAAGTTGAAGGGGTCCATTTGCGTTTTGGACCTATCGCTCGTGGCGGCATTCGTTGGTCTGACCGTGCATTAGATTACCGCACCGAAGTGCTTAGCTTAGTCAAAGCCCAACAAGTTAAAAATGCGGTTATCGTTCCTGCAGGTGCAAAAGGTGGATTCTATCCCCATCGGCTTCCCCAAACAAATGACCGTGCTGTCATCATAGAAGCAGCACGACAAGCTTATACAGACTTTATAACAGCTTTGCTCTCCATTACAGACAATCTGATTAACGGCAAAATAAGTTCTCCCCACAATGTCATCTGTCATGATGACCCTGATCCCTATTTTGTTGTTGCAGCGGACAAAGGAACAGCAACTTTTTCTGATACAGCCAACGCCATCAGCCAAGCAAACCACTTTTGGCTTGATGATGCTTTTGCCTCTGGAGGTTCAGCAGGTTACGACCACAAAGACATTGGTATTACAGCTAAAGGTGCATGGGAAGCCGTCAAAAGACATTTTAGAGAGTCATTTAATCACGATATTCAAACAACGCCCTTCACCTGTGTCGGTGTTGGCGATATGTCTGGTGATGTCTTTGGCAATGGAATGCTGCTTTCCAAACAAACAAAATTGATTGCCGCTTTTGATCACCGCGATATCTTTATTGATCCAGATCCGAACATAGACGAAAGCTATGCAGAGCGTACGCGTCTCTTCAGACTACCTCGCTCAAGCTGGCAGGATTACGATAAAACCAAATTATCAAAGGGCGGTGGTATCTTCTCACGAAAAGAAAAAACCATTACTCTCTCACCTGAAGCAGCACAAGCCATTGGTTTCGAAAAACAAACAGGAACACCCTTTGAAATTATCTCTGCTCTTCTCAAAGCCCCTGTTGATCTTTTATGGTTCGGTGGCATTGGTACTTATATCCGCGCAACAACCGAAAACGATGCCCAAGTAGGTGATCGCGCAAATGATGCAATACGCATTACCGGAGAACAAGTGCGTGCAAAAATTATTGGTGAAGGAGCTAATCTTGGTGTTACACAACGTGGACGGATTGAATATGTCTTAAATGGTGGTCGATGCAATACGGATGCCATTGACAATTCTGCTGGTGTGAATTGTTCTGATATTGAGGTCAATCTCAAAATTGTTCTTGCATCAGCACTACGTGCCAAAACACTAACCCGCGAAGATCGCAATAAGCTCTTGAAAAAAATGACGCCTCAAGTCGAGCAACTCGTCTTGCGCAACAATTATCTACAACCCCTTGCGCTTTCTTTGGCGGAAAACCAAAGCACTACTGATTTGCCCTATCAAATACGCTTTATGCACGATTTGGAACAAAAAAAGCTTCTAGATCGCAGAGTTGAAATACTCCCTGATGAGCAAATTTTACGACAAAGAACAACCCAAGGCAAAGGTCTTCTCCGTCCAGAACTCGCCGTTATTTTTGCCTATGCTAAATTGACCTTAAAAGAAGAAATTGCTAATAGCCCCATTGTTGATGATCACTATTTCAATACAGCCTTGCTGAACTATTTTCCAACCCAAATTCAAGAAAATTTTAAGAAGGAAGTTATTAACCATCAATTGCGTCGTAATATTATCGCAACGCTGATTGCCAACGATATTGTAAATCGTGGAGGCCCCACTTTTGTTAATAGACTACATGATGCAACAGAACAAAAGACTGAAAATATTATTCGCGTTTTCATTGCCATCCGCGATGGTTTCGAAATTCCTCAATTGTCTGAGCAAATTGATAAGCTTGATAATAAAATACTCGGTCTTGTCCAAAATAAATTCTACGCAACAATGACCCCAATGCTCTTTGAAACAACCAATTGGGGTTTGCACAACATAGATCTCTCACGTCCATTAGAAGAAATTGTAAAAACAATAAAACAAGCCCGTAGCGTTATTGAAAAAGAGCTTATGCATTCTCACGGCAACGATATTAAGCAAAAGATTGAAGAAAAAGCATTACACTACAGCGAAGAGGGAGCACCAAAAGCATTAGCGAAACAATTAGCTCTCTTGGAAGCTGCTTCAACAATCTGTGATATTTCTTTGATTGCAAAACAAAGCAACAGTGATCTTATTAAAACCGCAGAGATCTACTTTTCACTTGCGCAAATCATTCGTATAAACCGCATTAACGAAGCAAGTCGTATAATTCCTGTAGTAGATTATTATGATAGTATGGCTTTAAGCCAAGCCAAAGAAAATGTTTCTGAAAGCTTTCGGCAAATCGTTATGAAAATCCTCAAAAATTATGGAAAGAAAAAAGATCCTTTTGACACTTGGAAAAAAACAGAAGAAGATCATATTCACAACATTACAAACCGCATTAGCGCCCTTATTGAAAATGATCTCAATATTTCTCGTTTTACTTTTGCAGCAGGATTGATTTCTCAACTTCAAAATATTGGCTTTCAAACCTAAAGAAAATACAAAACGACCCTCTCAATCTCCCGTTCTATCCCACCACCACAACAAACCAACTAAGACAGAACAGAAGTTTGCATTTTAGACATAACACCAAAAATAAAAATCTCGCTATTTATCACAATAGAATTGTTTGCAACAATTTCAAAAAAACAACAGGATTGATTTCTCACCCTAAAAATATAAACTTTCAGACTTAAAAGCAGTACAAAACAGCTAAGCTTTTGCTCCGTTCTATCCATCCATGACTAATCAACAAGGGAAGAACGGAAACCCTATCCCGCATTTTTAGACAGAGCACTAAAAATAAAAAATAAATTCAAATTTTACTGTCAAATATCCTTCATCATAAAAATATAATATATTGATTTACAATCATAATTTTATCATTTTTATGATAACTGATAATCCGATATTCTAAATTTGTCTCATTTAAAATCTATTTATATTCAATTAATTAACCCCATTTCCCCTTGCATATTGCAAATGGGAAAGCCAAATAGATAAAAACAGTAAAGAAAGGACTAAAAATGCCCCTCATAAACCGCCTCAAGTGCCAAAAGCTGCAGTAACATTGGGAGTTAGCAAATATAAGCAAATATAAATATGATGATGTTTTCCCCTAGCTTGTTACTCCGTAACCGAAAAGATGATGGTGCTTAATGGCTTTATCCTTATACCATTCACAGGCGACATCGTGAAATAGGAAGCACTGAGAACTATTTTTTTAACAAATGCGTAAATATGCAATACAAATATATTCTGTTTTACGTGGAAGACATATAGCTTCATTAAAAAATATCAGAAATAAAAGGATAAGCTTAATCCGTTTATTTAAAAGATATAACTGTAATTGCTTTTGAAATGCGTAAAATCGAATAAAAAATGACAGTAAAGATGGATGTTGATTTTCCCCTTTACAACTTCATATCTTCCTACAACTAGGCTATTTACTTGTTTTAAGAGGTTACACCCAAACAGATATATGCAATATGCTCATTCCATATATAAAGACAAAGGTTCCTAAAAAGAACCACACCACCTGTATAAAAAGGCAATTCAGCATACTTTAAAATACCACTTTTCCATACAAACACTGTTGCTATATGTAGTTTGACATAAGATTTTGTACTAAGTGAAAAGAGGTTGGACGAGTTAGGAGTAGGTGGTAATTTTTTATTTTTATAGCTATTTTTTTACCATTAAATACGCATTTTGTTAAAATAAATTTTTAACACTCTAAAATTGCAAAAAAGTGTGAAAATCAGAAAAAGTCGAAATTTGGTAGTAAAAATGAAAAAAGGCTTTGGTACAACACCTAAAGTGGAGCAAGACGACCAAGTTTTAAAAATCCCAGTTTTACCCACCCATTGTTAATGAGCAAGGAAAGAACGGGAGCGCCGTCCGCATTTTTAGGCAAAGCACCCAAAATAAAAAATAACGCTTGAAGATTATTGGCTTGCGCGGGAAATAAGCGCTGCAGAGTGTCAAGAAGCTTCATGGACTGAATAAGGACAAGTTCAAATTTTGCTGTCAAATATCCTTCATCATCAAAAGAAAAAGGTCCACTAATACGCACTGCACCACCTGTATGAAAAGTCAATTCACCTTGCTTTAAAAGTCCACTTTTTCCATACAGTCGTTGTTGCCAATTTTTTTCTTCATCTTCAGACAGAAAAGACATGTCATTTAAAATCCATTTCAAATTGCCATCAATTTTAGGAATATCAACAAAAGAAGATTTTAAAAAGGGAGAAGCATCAAAACCGTCAAAAGTTATATATCCCGATAAATCATTCTTTTCATGTTTTAGATCAAAACGCAAAAATTCTGCCGTTATTTTTTGAGGCATGTCTTGTGGCTCTAACGGCTGAATAATCACGTCATGCGTATTTTGCAAAGATGCCGGATCTTCAATATTTTCTTGTGTCGTTTTTTTATCTGTCGTTGGTGCTCTTAATGCTTCTTGAAGCTTTTGATCTTCAGGGGAAGAGGAAAAAGATGAAATCTCAAGCCCTTCAGCTATAAACTTCAATGTTTTACCCGTTTTCCAATAAGGCTCTGTTTCAATCACCAAATTGCGCCAATGCGATACTATGGGAGTTTTTCCGGAAAAAACAATTAATGCAGGAGAATGAACATTAAACTCGACCAAATGAGGTGCGTAAATTGGTGCACCAGCTGTCAAACGCCCCGTCGATAAAGAAACTCCATGTAAAGGCCAAGAAAATTGAAACTTGTCACAAACAACACCGACACGTAAAGGATAACCATCCTTGTGCACATTCTCACATACCGCCGCCATATTATGGGAAGATACTTTTGTGAATATATTAGAAACATAGTCTTCTATTTTACGCGAAAAAAAAACCAGAGTGCGCTATAAATAAATATCAGAGCAAGACAAAAGAGCCCACAAATTAAATAACTCAAAGAAAAACTTTTTTGTGATGATGGTATTTGAAAGGATTTAGACAATATTCAAACTTTCTTTATCTCTTAACTTCCTCCCCACCCTAAAAAGGATAAAGATTCCCAACCACGTTCAGTTTATACACAATCCAACTTCTTAATCGACCGGATTTTATCTACTGATCACTTCAAGAAGTCCCTATACATCGTTCTAAAGTACAGTATCTCATAAGCTCAATAAACAAGATTTTCTTAAAAAAAACCCATTACACCCTTTAACAAAAAACACCTCATGTGTAAAGTTTTACATAGATTTTCTACCTCTAGCTTAAACCATACTGTTTTACAGCACAACAAAAATGATAATGAATAGTGTTTCTTAACGATAAAGCCATTGAGCCCCCCATCTTTACGCTTATGGAGACCCCAAAGCCAGCACCATCATTATATTTGGCTAGCCCCCAAATGTTGCGACAGCCCTTGGCACTTAAGACAGTTCATAAGAAGCATTTTTAGTCTTTTCTTATACAGTTTTTGCCCACACGCCAGCCCTACTTGTGACATGCAAACAAGAGGTTTTTATTGAGTCAACATACACAGGTTTGGAATGAAAAAACCTTACTATATTCGGGGTTCTCATTCAATATACAAAACTGTGAATTACCTATATAAATCAATTCGTTGTCAACAATCACACAAGTACGGGCGGTGTACAAAAAATCTGGTGTAATGCGCTTTCAAACCATTGGCTCAAAGCTCGATCATAGATTAAACGACCTTTCAAATGTGCACAAGCAGGTTGAGCACCTTTTTCAGTCAATTTATGTGCCGAACGCACGACCAAACGCCGCATCATAGCGCGTGTAAATTCAGCATGAAACTGCAAGCCCCATGCATTGTTTCCATAACGAAAAGCTTGTGTAGGATATGTATTCCCTGTTGCCAAAAGCATTGCCTCTTTCGGTAAATCATAAATACCTTCATCATGGAAATGGTAGACCATCTCTGGCCAATTCATCAATTCCTTCCCTTGTGGGGTTGCTTCTAGTGGATACCAGCCGACTTCAACAGTCCCATCACTTCTTGTACCAACGCGCCCCCCTAGATTTCGCGCTAACATTTGTGCTCCAAGACAAATACCCAAAAAAGGCTTATTTTCCTTTAGTGATAACGAAATCCAATCAATTTCCTCACCAATATAGGCTTCGCTGTCATTCACACTCATCGGTCCCCCTAAAATAACAACGCCGGCATAATGCTCTAATGTATCAGGGAGTTTTTGTCCAAAAATAGGACGATAAATATCAAGAACAAAACCATTTTGTTGTAAAAATTTTCCCAACCGACCAGTATAGGTAGAGCGCCGATGAATAACGACAGCAATCCTTGGTTTGTTATTTTTTTGTTTTTTATCAAGACATCTCTGATTTAAAAACATTTTTTAACCAATCACCTCTGCTACCAAGCAAAACTTTATTTTTAAAGCATAAGAGAATAATTTTATTGGACAAGACTAACGATATTTTTTCTTCTAGGTCAATTGTTTCTTCTGAGAAAACATTCGTATTATCACATTGGTGCAATTTAAAATAAACGAAATTTTTTCCTCGATAAAGATGTTTCTTCTTCTGTTTTAACCCCTGGATCATCAACATTTAAGTGAGTTTGACTGAACATTTTTACATCTTTTTCTTTTATATCTTGTTTCTCCACCTGCACATTATGCAAAAGAGAATCATCTATAGGTGTTAATTTTTCAAGCTTCTTATCTCCAACATCATCACTTTTTCCCATAACATACTCTTTGTCTTGCTTTTTCGGCACAATATTGTCCGCCTCTAATGTGAGAGAAGGCATACAAGGAGGCGCCTTCCATTCAAAACAGCCCAAATGTCCACTGATTGGAGAAACCGCTGACCAAGAAGAAAAAATGGCCCCATCACACATCCACACTGGATCACGTTCAGCACGAAGTGCTAAAGAAAGCCATTGACGCACAGCACCTTGATTGTTTCCCTGTGCCTCTTCAATATCTGCCAACAATAAATAAACACTTTCCCGTGGATGACATTGTAATGCTTTTTGTGCCTTCTCTCTTGCTAATGCTGTTTCACCAGCATCCAAAGCTGCTTTAGCAATAAGGAAAGCCGACTCAAATGCATCTTTATTATAAGAAGCAAGTGTCTTAGCCCTTTTCAATCGCCCAATGGCTCCTTCTTCTCTTTCAAGATAAAGCGCTCCCAAGTCAGGATGAGGCTCCTTTTGCCAAGCCGCTATAATCATTTTATCCGCTTTACGCGTTTCGTTTAATTTATAAAGAATATCAGCAGCAATAACTATTATTGGAACAAAATCAGGCGCCAATTTATGGGCTTTCAAAATAGCTTCACGTGCTTGTACAGGATGTGTATCAAACAAAGAAAGTGCCTGCCCACTTAGTAGTAAAACCTGTATATGCTGCCGCTCTGGAATCGCGCGAACAGAACGCGGGAGAGCTTTTTGCGTTCTTTCAAAAACAGTAAGTGCCTTATCCCATTTACCCTCAGTACTTAATCGATCAAGCACCGCCTGATGCGCCCATAAAAGTGCTGGCGATAAAGTCAGTGCCTCTTCGGCATATTGTTGCGCTGCTTCATAAGCTTTACTCTTCATCGCTTCACGAAACAAACCATAAAGTCCAACCAGTTTTGTCGGATCTTCCTTTCTCATCTCTTCATAAAGACCGATGGCGCGAACAGAGTCATTTTGTAAAGACAAGGTTTGCGCTTGTAAGAGTTTTACCAATGGCTCTTGTTTTCCTGCAAGATATTTAGCAACCCGTGCTTCCATTTTTTGCGCAACCATACTATCACCAGCAAAAGTTGCAAGAATCCCCTTTGAAAGAGCTTCGTAACCACGCTTTTGATGGCGTTTATAAAAATAATTGCAAAGAGCATTCGGTATGGAAAAAAAGAAAGCCAATAACCACCATAAAAGCACCAGCGTTACAAAAAACAAAATAAGCACACTTAACACTGTAAGAAATGAAGCAGAAAATCTGAAATGCAAAAATGTGAGAACAAAAATACCATTGTGATTAGCAACCCACGTGAAAGCTAAACCGAGGATACAAACAACAAAAATATAAATAAAAACACGTATCATCTTGGGCCTATTTACATCTTTGTTGCTTTAAAAGATCCTTGTTGCACAGACAATAACAATTGCTGCAACAACTGTTGAATAGCAATATGTCTTTCAAGCTGCTTAACAAAATCCATTGAAACATCTTTTGCACTTTGGGGCAATGATTGCCATTCGCTCAAAGCCTTTTCGTAATCACCAGCTTGAATGGCAACTTCCATGCGTGCCGCAATAGCCCCCAGCGTTGTCCCTTCAACATTTCCAATCGGTCGCGAAACAATGAGCCCTTTTATCCACGCTAAAATTCGGTCAAAAAAACCAGCATCTGACGCAACAAGATTTTGCGTACCAACAATTGCATCAGCAACATGAGCAAAATCAACTGAAAGTTGTGCTGAACTTGGAAGACCCACAGTAGCTGTTTTTTGCAACACATCAAGTCCATTAATCGAAGGCGATAATTGCCGCAACAGCTTTAATTCATTATTATAAGATCCACCACGCTCTACAGCATTTTTTAATGAACTAATTGCAGTAAAGAGCGCGGTATCTATTTCTTTTTTCTCACTATTTTTAACAGCAGTTTCTTCCTGTAGTGCTTCTAACTGTTGTTTTAACGCAGCAAGATCATTTGCATTGCTCTGCCCAACAGACAAAGCCGTCTCTATCTCTTTCGACTTTCTAACAAAAGTTTGTACAATTTCTTCAAGAGCTTTTACTTTTTCCTCTAAAATCGCAAAAGCTTTTTTGCTTTCTTCTTTCGATAGTTCATCATTTTTCGTTGTTTTAAACTGTTGTGATGAAAAAGAAGAAAACTCTGTTTTTAACGTATCAATTTCTTGAAAGACCCGCCTCAATTGTTCCTTTGTGTCTTCACCTTGACTTTTTGCGGCTTCAGCAATCTGCAAAGCTTTTTCTCCTCTAGCAGAATTTTCCACAAAAGGAGAAGGAAAAAAACCAGCCCATTGAAGCCCCATAAAAATTCCCAAAGCAATGAATCCCCCCAAAATCCCAAAAAGGGATAAGAAAAGCCAAGTTGTACTAGAGATACTTTTATCCTGACCTTGCATATTCTGTTCTTCTCGCGCTTGAGATTCTACAGAATTATGGATTTTTTCCTCTGAATCACGGGGAACAGCTTCATGTTCAATAACTGGTTTCTTACGGCGCGTACCAGCATAATGTGGTTTAACTTTTGGTTTTGAAGAATCGACCATCTCTGTCACTTTTCGTGCACACTTTTTTTAATGATAAAATAATAAAATGAAAAAAGTTTTAAAAACGCAGCTTTTCTCAATAATATTTACAAGTATCGCCTTTAATAGACAAGTTTTTAAAAAACATTTGCATTTTATACTCGAAAATACAGCTTTATTTTTTAATCAACGATATCATAAAATTCAAAGAAAATGCCAAAACACATATTTTTCATAGAAAAAACAATTCTAAGAGAAATACTTTGCATCTTTTTCTGTTCATGGTACGCACGCAGGAAAGAAGCTTCAATATAAGGTTTTGTTTAAAATGCGTCTGCTGGGAATAGAAACAAGTTGTGATGAAACGGCAGCGGCTGTCATTGAATATAACAATGAATCAAACAGCCTAATTCTTTCCAATGTTGTTTGGAGTCAAATTGATCACCATGCACCTTACGGCGGTGTTGTTCCTGAAATTGCTGCTCGTGCCCATGTTGAAGTTCTTGATCATTTAATTCTGCAAGCACTAACAGAAGCAAACACAAAATTAAAAGATATTGATGGCATTGCAGCCACCAGTGGGCCTGGTTTGATAGGAGGATTGTTGGTAGGCGTTATGAGCGCAAAAGCACTCTCTCTTGCCACTGGCAAACCATTTATTGCGGTAAATCACTTAGAAGGACATGCTTTAACAGCCGTGTTAACGCACAACGTCAGCTTTCCTTATTTATTACTTTTAGTTTCAGGAGGTCATACACAAACAATCATTGTTCATGGAGTAGGCAACTATCAACGTTTAGGAACCACTATTGATGATGCATTAGGAGAAGCCTTTGATAAAACAGCAAAACTTTTAGGTCTTCCTTATCCTGGTGGACCAGCACTTGAAAAAGCAGCTTTATTTGGTGATAAAAATCGCATCCCTCTTCCACGACCTTTAAAAGGTGAAAAACGGTTAGACTTTTCTTTTTCAGGACTCAAAACTGCTGTTCGACAAGCCGCAACAGCCATAGCTCCCCTTACAGAAAATGATATTGCTGACATTGCCGCAAGTTTTCAAGCCGCCGTGACCGATACAATACATGATCGTATTCACCTAGCCCTACAACACTTTGCCCACCAATATCCTCTCTCTGATAATCAAGAAAAGCGTTCTCCTGCTTTGGTTGTCGCAGGCGGTGTTGCCGCAAACCAAGCCATTCGCTCTACGTTGCAAGAACTTGCCCATCAACATGGTTTTGAATTTATAGCCCCTCCTCTTTCCTTGTGTACCGATAATGCTGCAATGATTGCTTTTGCCGGTGCACAAAAACTCGTACGAGGAGAAACAAGCTCTCTTGACATTGCACCCCGCTCACGCTGGCCATTAGATGAAAAAGCCCCGCCCTTGATCGGGATGGGACGCCGTGGAACAAAAGCATAATAAAATTGACGTCCTACACACATCTTAAAGAACGAAGATTTCTACTCAATCCGGTCTATAGATAGTCCGAATTCTCTATCGAGCAGATTCCATCTGCTTCCCACTCACACAATTCACTTAACCCAAAGATCGACACGTAAACCTAAATATTCACCACACATTCTTAAAAACTTCATGTTTCAAAAAACTGCCTTATATCATTACACTTCAAATGACGGTATTTTACAGCATAATAAGACGCACTCTATCCCACAAAGCATAGATATGAATGCCATTCGTTGACCTCATCATCTTTGACCATTTATTCGTTTCATTGTCATTGTAATTTTAAAGCTTTTTAGAACCAATTTTCTTGCTAAATTCTCTCCAACGCAATGCTCCAATGATCCTATAGTAACTACATTTCAAACAGCAGCTGAAAAGATGATTAAGCTTCCACATGGCTGAGCAATTTTAAGTCTATTACTTCGCGATACACTGATATATTTTTCTGCTACAAGATAAGCAAAATACCTTTATACAACATGAAATATCAATGGAGCGCATTTTTCTATATACAAGTTATTTTGAAATAAGAAAAAACAGATAATGCCCGTTCTTTACTCCATTTTAAAAATCACCCTTGATGATATTACAAAGATACTTATAAAAAATTGGACACGACGAATGCATAACAATCTATGAAAAAGGTGAACACATGGCTTATTGGCTTTTTAAATCTGAACCCCATAAATGGTCATGGGAGATGCAAAAGAAAAAAGGAGCTGATGGCGAACAATGGGATGGTGTACGCAATTATCAAGCCCGTAACAATATGCGCGCTATGAAATATGGCGATAAAGGTTTTTTTTATCATTCAAATAAAGGTTTAGAAATTGTAGGAATTGTAGAAATATGTGCTGAAGCACACCCTGATTCTACAAGCTCTGATCCACGCTGGGAATGTGTGGATATCCGTGCACTTTGTGACATGCCAACACCTGTTTCATTAAAACAAATTAAAGCCAATCCCAAACTAGCAAATATGGCGCTGGTCAAAGCCAGCCGCTTATCAGTGCAACCCGTGACAGAAGATGAATGGAAAGAAGTCTGTTTGATGGGCAACCTTAAGAGGGAAATGCTTTTATCTTAAAACAATAATTTTTATTCATTAACTCATATAAAAAGATGCTTCATAGCGCAGAAGAATAAGCACAACACCTCCTTCTGTTGAGGTATTCTCATGCTAAATACATAAATATGATATTTTTCTTTGTCATTTTTTATCCTGCACTCTTTCTCAATACAGTCTCCTTCCAAATTACACAAAAAACCTCTTTATGATGCATCTTTTCGGCATTGTTAAAAGCAAGGCTTACTCAACAATTATAATAAGCAACACCACGAACATAACACACAGCCCCTTCACACACAAATGCAACGAAAAAACAAAACTGAACGTGGATAAAAAAACAATAAAAATGATCGTGAAATTCTCCTAAACAGTGCATATGTGCTAGGTGTTGCACAATTCTCTTCACACTTAAAAAACGCATCATATTGCGTGTTTATTGTTTTGCATGTTGGACGAGTGCGCCTCATACCGCAGGATTCTCTCATTCCCAACCTGTTTTATATTGAATCAATCAAAAGCTATTTGCTTGCACATTCTAAGCGGAGAAAGTCCCATATAGATAAAAAACGTGAAAGAAAGGACTAAAAATTCCTCCTATGAATCGTCTCAAGTGCCAAGGACTGTCCGCAACACCCACGAGCTGGCAAAGTGAATGATAGTGGCAGCTTGTTTCTCCATAAGCGTAAAGATGATGACACTCAATAGCTAAAACACCTTCTAGAACATAAAAAACGCTTCCAACCAATACGTAAAATACCCTGCAGACGGAATACCTTCTTTTCAGCAAACAACCATTAGAAATTATAAAAGTTTATTTTTTAGAAGCACTCTTTTTTAATTTTCCTCTTTTAATTTTTCTTGCATGAAATCTCATTTTTCATGAAACTATATCAATCAGTGCATCAACATGCCTATAAGGAAAAACATGAACCACTATACTCTTTTAATCGTTGAAGACGATGATCTACGCCCCATTTTAGTAGAACAATTGCAAATGCATCAAGAGTTTAAAATTTTCCAAGCAAAAACAGCAGAAGCGGGAATGAGAATAATCCAAGAAGAAAATATTGATCTCACTATTTTGGGATTTCAACTTCCTGATCTTGATGGCTACAAAGCCGTTAAACAATTACGCACCCAAGGATTTCGTGCCCCCATTATCATGATAATAAATTATGATACAGACTGTGATAATATTTTAGATCTTGAAACAGGCGCCAATGATTATGTAACAAAACCCTTTCGCTTTGCGGTGTTATTGGCGAGAATTCGAGCACAGTTGCGCCAATATGAACAAAATGAAGACGCAACCTTTCATATTGGTCCCTATACTTTTAAACTAAGACAAAAACTTCTTCTTGATCAATGCAACAATAAAATCTGTCTCACAGAAAAAGAAGCAGCGATCCTTAAATGTCTCTATCATGCCAATGATAAAATTGTCAGCCGTGAAACATTGTTAGAACAAGTTTGGGGATATAATGAAAATATTGTCACCCATACTTTAGAAACCCATATCTATCGTTTGCGACAAAAAATCGAAAACGATCCCTCCAATGCACAAATTCTCATGACAGATCAAAATGGTTACCGTTTAAATCTTTAATTCGAGATTTACTGTTTCAAAAATAATTTTAATATCCTAAATGAAAACAGAAACGAGATGAAAAAACCTTCGCATATAATTCGAATGCTATTACATAGAACTTACTCTTATGACAAAATATATAACATTATGAATAAAAAACGAAATATTCCAACATGAGAACCAAAAACAAAAATGCTTTCAACCCTCACGATATACTTTGTAACTTCTGTTTCACATGCTTTTGTTCTTTCTAAAGTTTTTAATATGTTTCGCATATAAATAATCGTGATATCTTTTAGCAACATTCTTGATCATAACTATCATCTTTAGATGAGTGCTATTTATGATTATTTTTTTCAAAAAAACCGCTCCACACACTGCTTTATCTCATATTCACTAGCCTAAATTGAGAGATGTTTTTTATCTTTATAGTTTTCCTCTATTCTTTATGACGTTATCTCCTCTTAAGAGGTTATATGATTCATGATATAACGCTAAATGTTTATCCTAACGATAAAGCCACTGAGCACCACCATCTTTACGCTTATAAAAGAACAAGCCAGCACCATCACACACTTATGTTAGATCTCGATGTTGCAGAGGAGCCCTTGATACTTGAGATGGTTTATAAGAAGCATTGTAATCCTTCCTTGTACAGTTTTTAACCACCCTAAACCATATTATGTAAGATCTCTTGGACTCTGCTATTTTTACGTTTACGAAGATACCAGCATTTTTTTCTTTTAAAATGTTTCCACTATTCATGAAATATGGTTCGGTATATAGATACTTGAGATTTTTATTCACATACCAATTCCACATATTAATGTACAAAAGAATATTTTTTAATTGTAAATGCAAAAAATTGAAATAAGAGAATGCCTCTATATTTGCGGTTCTTATGACAATGACAAAATGATTAATTATCTTTATAAATTAAAATATTTCTTGTCTGTGGTGATAAAGCAGGAATAAAAATACGTCGCGACTGACGACGCTGTACGAGCAAACCCTGATAAACACGTTTTTGTGCCTGACACATTAAGAGTCCACCAAAATAAGGCAAAAGATAGCGAGCAAATGGCTCATAAAAAAATGAGAACAACCGCGAAAAATAACCCGTAGAGGGCATATAGTGTACAATTTCTTGTATTGGCCCAGAAACAAAATTTGTTTTTTCGAACAAACGAGTAATTTGTTGCCGACTATAGGGTTCGCCATAACCAAAGGGCGTAGTAATATTGCGCGCCCAAAAACCAGAGCGATTAGGTACAATAACGATCAAGTGGCCATTAGGTGCTAAAACACGCCATATTTCATTCAACGTTTCAAATGAATTTTCTGTATATTCTAATGCATGTACCAATAAAATACAGTCAACTGACGCATCAGGAAGTGGCAAATCTTCTTCAAAAACAAGCGCTGTAGCAACTTGCTCAGAACAAGGCCAAGGCGAAACACCCTGAGAAGCTGGCATAAAAGCAAAACATTGTTGGGCACGTTCACGCAATGTAGAAAGATAAGGAAGTGCATAACCCAATCCCATAATCCGTTTATCCGTAAGATCAGGCCACCATAAATTCAATTGGTCACACAGCGTTTTTTGCACACGCAGTCCAAGTGCAGAAGCATAAAAATCTTTCAGCGTAACGATATCCAACTCAACATACCATGTAGAAACAAATTTCAAACATTACAGATTTTCATATACCAAACCTATATGGACTTCTGCTTTTTTTCCGCAATAGCGAACATTTCAATATTGCATATTTTAAACTTAAATGATTAAAAAATCAGTACAATAGGATGATTATTGCCTTACAAGCACTTTAATCATTTTTTTGGAGATAAACCCCATAGAGGTTCTTCATATACTGTTTTTGACATCAATTAAGAAAAAAGCCAACACTGGTTAATTAAAATGAAGCAATCTTTCAAGATAGTTTTTTTCTTCTTCTGAAAGATGCTCTTTACCAAGACGTTTGCGAATTTCATCCAAAATCTGCCGCGTACGCATTTGATCACTTTCTTGTGGTAGTGCCTCGCCTTCTTGTTCTTCATCTGTTTTTGAAGAAAGTGGACGTCCTAACGGATCTTTAGGACCAGAATCAGCATTTTGATCATTTCCCGTTTCTTTAAGTGTTTCGCGCATTTTTTTCAAAACATTTTGTGCACCTTGCCTCAAAGATTCCAAAGCATCAGACTGATTTTGTATAGATACCTGATGATTTCCATTATCAAGAGCATTTTCCGCAGAATTCATTTTTTCTTCTGCCCTTTTCAAGGCGCCCCCTGTTTCAAATCCTTGTTCTGATAATTCTTTTTCTAATGTTGATAATTCAGATTGCAATTCAGCTTGACGTTTTTTTAAAGATTTTTTTTGTGTTTCCGGTACATTTTCTCCGCGTTTTTGTTCCATCTCTAACTGATGTGTTTCATTGAGAATTTCTTGCTGACGACGCATTAAATCTCCAAGCTGGTCCATCTTTTCTTTCATTTGTGCAGATTGGCTTTTTTCTCCCTCATTTTGATTACCTTTTTGCACATGCAAATGATCAAGCGTCTGTTCAACTTCCGCCAAGAGTTGTTCAGCTGCTAAAGAAGAGCCTGTTTTAGCCATTTCCTCAATTAAATTTAACTTTTCTTGTAATGTAGCTTCAGAAAGATTAGGACTTTTTGAGCTTTTAGAATTTTTAGAAACTTGACTATCCGGTGCTTTTTCAGCCAAAGCACGAATATACTCATCCATAGCTTGACGTAAATCTGCCATAAGCCGTTCAATTTCTGCCGCTGAAGCACCGTAACGCAATGCATCACGTAAAGCAGCTTGTGCTTGTTTTAACTTTTTTTGCACGGATTCAAGTTGATTGCCTTCAATACCCAAAGCAATTTGCCATAAATAATCCACCACATCGCGCAAATCCTCGTCTGTTTGTGCTAAAGAAAGTCTTGTCCACGCACTTTGTAGAACAATAAAATGCGATGCATTTTGCAACCCCTTTTCTGGACGTACAAGCAAAGCAGAAAGCATATCAAGTACCCGCTCTCGCGCTAAAGGATTAAGAGCTAATAAACGACGCAGTTCAACCACTGCGCGTGCAACAGGATTCGAAAAAACACGCTGTGGTAATATCATAACAAAAGTTTTGCTACGCCCTTTCTGCCCCGCACCATCTTCTGCCACCAAAGTAATTTTGACTTGCGAACCCGCCCATGGATGCGCTGATATATCCTGCACCATTCGCATTTTCCCCTTTCCACCACGCGGAAGAAGAAGCTCTATTTCCGGAGCATTATAAAGAGAAGAAGCACTTTTATTCTGAGGAAGAAAAGGCTCTATTTCAACAAAAGCCTTTGTCACACCATAAGCATCATCCACCACATATCGTAACTCCAATGATCCCGTTAAAATCCTCCCTGGTTTTTCCAACCAATGAATTGTTGGAAGCGTGTCCTTAATTATCTGCAAATGCCATTGCTGTTTTTTACGACGTGATGATACAAATAAATTTATTGGATGCTTTAAATGTGTTTCAAAATGAACAATTGGATCATTCAAAGCTGTTTGTTCCGTTTTCTCTGAAAACGAAACTTCCCTCCCATCTTCTACAGACTTTGCTTTTACTGTAATGCCAGCCCCATTGACAACACGCACAACAACATTACTCCCTTCAGGGATTTCTAGTTGTGTTTTCTCATCTTTTGTCAAATAAATCGGTGCCACACCGGTATAAGCAGGTGGTGTTACCCAAGCATCAATCCGCATGAGTTTTTCATCAACGATAGGACGAAAATCAAAGGCATCAGCCAAACGCCCCCCTTGTGAACCAAAAGAAAAACTAAAAGCGCACACAAAAAGAAGAGCACACAAAGCCCTCAAAGCTAAAGGATCATAATCCGCACTATTAAGAGAGATAAATCCAGTTTTTAAATGGTATAATTGCTTTGCCATTCGGCGTTGATGTTCACGCCAAATAACAGCACTAAAATCTTCATCATTTTCAGAACATAAACGATCTGTCTGAATATTCAAAGGCTGATGTCTAAGATCATTGACGCGTTCAAGGCGGCAATTTACTTCCCGCATTGTGGGAAACCGAAAACGAATAAGAAAAAATAAACTCGCCCCAGCACAAATAAGTATAACCCCAAGTAAGAGCAAATGTGACCAATAGCCCAAAATACCAAAAAGTCCCAACCAGCTAAACGAACAAAAGAGACTAAGAACGAGGAAAAATGGTAACAACCGTACCCACATCCGTTCAAATGAAAGGATCCCCCACATCAAAATGCGCACACACAAAAGCTTCATTGCAAAACCTTTGATGTTTTTATTTTTCATAAACAAGCATTTATCCCCTTTTATCGTGGTGCATTAAGATCATAAACCCCATACAAAACAATTTCTAGAAAATAAATTGTTTCATCAAAGTTTAGTAAAAATAAGACCCAAAATATTTAATAATGCTCAATCTAATTTGGGCTCAATCCAATCTGGAATATGATCACAGCCTATCAATTGTGCATAATCAAGGCGTGGACGAATGACTGCATAACGCGTATCCTGAACCAGAACTTCCGGCACCAAAAGTCGACTATTATAAGTGCTTGCCATCACTGCGCCATAAGCCCCTGCTCCTGTTAACATCAAAACATCACCCGCTTTCAACACTGGCAAAGAACGTTCCAAGCCTAAATAATCACCAGTTTCACAGATAGGACCGACAATATCAGCATTAATCAGAGGGGCATCTATTGGTGTTTTTTTCACTGGCATTACATTTTGCCACGCATCATAAAGCGTTGGACGCATGAAATCATTCATCGCCGCATCAACAATAACAAAATTTCGTCCTTCCCCCTTTTTTAAATACACAACCGATGTCACCAACACACCGGCTTCACCAACAATACTACGCCCAGGTTCTAGGATAATATTGATCCCTAAAGGCGCAATATGTTTCTTTACCAGTGCTGCATACTCAAAAGGAGAAGGTACTGGATTCTGCTCATAACCATAAGGAATACCAAGCCCGCCCCCAATATCGATATGGGTTATCGCATAACCATTATTCCATAATTGACGCACAAAATCTGCAACAATAACAAATGCATCCTCAAACGGTTTTAAATCACAAATTTGACTGCCAATATGGAGATCAACACCACACACATGAAGACCGGGCAATTGAGCTGCTTTTTTATATGCATCACCCGCCAAAGACAGTGGAATACCAAATTTATTCTCAGACTTACCTGTTGTAATTTTCTTGTGAGTCTTAGCATCCACATCAGGATTAAGGCGTAAAGAAATACGAGCTGTTTTTGAAAGCGCAGCAGCCCGCGCCGATAATTGTTCAAGTTCTGGCTCTGATTCAACGTTAAAACAATAAATATCTTGTGCAAGAGCAAAATCTATTTCTCTCACTGTTTTACCAACACCAGAATAAACAATATTCTGCGCAGGAATACCAACAGCAAGTACACGCCGTAATTCCCCTTCTGAGACCACATCAGCTCCCGCTCCATTGTTAGCTAAAAGTTGTAAAACTGCTTGATTGGAATTCGCTTTAACCGCATAAGCAATTAAACTCGGCATATCATGAAATGCATTCTGATAATCTTTAAAATGTGCAACGATTGCGCTAGCTGAATAACAATAAAAAGGTGTTCCAACTTCCCGCGCAAGTTCCAAAAGAGAAAGACCTTCAGCGTGAAGCACACCCTGATGATAAGAAAAAAAACGCATAAAAATTCCTATTGTATTAACCGATCAAGAATAAAAGGTTTATCTGTTTTGCCTTGAGAAACAAAAGTTCCTTGTGAAGAATTCACTCCTGTTGAAGGAGGCATCTCCAATGACCCTTTACGCCCACACCCAACGACACCAAAGCCCCCAAAAAGGACAACCATCAACCCCTTTATTATAATTTTCATCTGTCCTCTTTCCTCATCTCGATTTCTTTTTTACCTTTAAAATACAATCACTCAAGCGCTCACGAGACGCTTTTTCCAATACGCAATTTGTCGAAGAACCTCTGAAGGCGCTGTTCCCCCAAAGCTTTTACGACTTTCAACAGATTTTTCAACGGTCAAAACATCAAAAAGTGTCGCATTGATATCAGGACAAATTGCTTGAAGTTCATCTAATGATAAATCATGAAGGCGACACTGTTTTTTTTCTGCCAATGCCACAGCACACCCTGTGATGTGATGTGCTTTGCGAAAAGGAATCCCTAAATTGCGTACAAGCCAATCCGCAAAATCTGTAGCTGTTGCATACCCTAAATCCGCTGCTTGTTTCATAGCTTTTTTATTCACTTTCAAATCAGCAATCATCCCTGTCATTGCTGCTAGTGATAATTCCAAACTCAAAGCCCCATCAAACACATATTCCTTATCTTCTTGCATATCCTTTGAATAAGCAAGCGGTAATCCTTTCATCACCGTTAACAATCCCATAAGTGCAGCATTCAATCGACCTGCTTTCGCTCGTACTAACTCTGCCGCATCAGGATTTCTCTTTTGTGGCATAATAGATGAACCCGTTGAAAAAGCATCTGATAAATGAATAAAACAAAACTGTTCACTTGACCAAAGAATTATTTCTTCTGCTAAACGTGAAAGATGTGTTGCACAAAGAGCGCCAGCGCTTAAAAATTCCAATGCAAAGTCACGATCTGAAACACTATCAATTGAATTGCGTGTAGGTTCCCGAAAGCCTAGCGCTTTTGCTGTCATAAAACGGTCAATTGGAAAGCCTGTCCCCGCTAAAGCAGCCGCCCCTAAAGGCGATTCATTCATTCGCTCAAGAGCATCACGCATCCGCGATAAATCTCGACCAAACATTTCAACATAAGCCATCATATAATGACCCAATGTTACAGGTTGAGCCAATTGTAAATGCGTAAAGCCTGGCATAAAGGTATCAACATGTTGTTCTGCGCGAATAAGTAATTGCTCTATCAATCCTTTTAAAGCTTGTGCTATCTTTTGCGTTGCTTCACATACCCACAAGCGAAAATCAACAGCAACTTGATCATTGCGTGAACGCGCCGTATGCAAACGCCCAGCTACAGGACCTATCAATTCGCTCAGTCGCGCTTCAATATTCATATGAATATCTTCAAGCTTTCGTGAAAAAACAAATTTACCGTCTTCAATTTCTTGGCGAATAAGTTTCAAACCATGAACAATTTTTTCATAATCTGATTGTGAAATGATTTTCGTTTGCGCTAACATAGCCACATGAGAAAGAGAACCTTCAATATCTTGTCGATAAAGTTTTTGATCAAAATCAATAGAAGCATTAATTTCTTCCATAATTGCAGCAGGAGCTGCCGCAAACCGACCACCCCACATTTGGTTCTTTAACTTCTCATCTGTCATATTCTGAAAACACCCATCCAAAGGACAAAATTATGATTTTTCAAATTTTCATCAGCGAAAAAAACAATAAAAAAAGGCAACTCTCCCTTGCATTCTTTATCATTGCATTGAGTTTATACGCAACCATAAACTACGATACCAAAAGAGAGTTTTTTCTTTTCAATTTCATTTCAGCAGCACAAGCACAAGAAATAAATACTGATAAAACACGAGCAGAAAAAATGATGGCGATACGAAAAGCAGCAAAAGGCTTTTTTAGCCACATACGATTTGCTGATACGCCCTCAGATATGAATAAACTCTCTTTCAAGGATATTCTAGGAAAAGAGCACACACTCAGCGAATTTACTGGAAAACCAATGCTGGTCAATCTATGGGCTATTTGGTGTGCACCTTGCCGCACAGAAATGCCTGAACTTGCGCAATTAAAACGTGAATTAGGTGGAGAAAACTTTGATGTCATAGCTATTAATATCGATAAAACTGCTTCTCCTGAAAAAATTCAGCAATTTTTACAGAATATTCATTCAGATAATTTGCTTTACTATCGCGATGAAACAATGGATATTTTCAACAATGTTAGAAAACAGGGGCTCGCTTTAGGACTCCCCATTACATTACTCATTGATAAAGATGGATATCTCATTGCTTCTTTCAATGGTGCAGCTCCGTGGGCCAATGACGATGCCAAAGCACTTATAAAAGCAGTCATTAAAGAAGCCCTATAACTTTAATAACCGCGTCTTTTTAAACGTTGTATAACAAGATCCAGTGCTGACAAAAAAGCAGAACGGTCTTTACGAGAAAAAGGACGGGGACCACCTATTATATTGCCCTGTCCACGCAAATCTTCCATCAAATTGCGCATCGCCAAAGCCTGACCAATTGAATTTACATCAAAAATACGCCCCGTTGGCGAAAGACAAAAACCCCCAGCTTGCACAACCCGTGCTGCTAAAGGAATATCACTGGTAATAACGATACTTGCCTCATGCACATGTTCTACAATCCAATCATCAGCACCATTGAATTCACCAGCAACGACCACTCTTTCAATGAGTGCTTCATCTGGAAGAGACAAAGAACGATTTGCCACAACAAATGTCTTAAGCTGATAACGATTCATCACACGATAAACTTCATCTTTTACAGGACAAGCATCCGCATCAATCAACAAAGTGATAGCAGGCTTTATTGGGATATTCATACCTTGGCTTTCAAGCAATAATAAACTCTTTCATTCATCTGAATGTTGCAAATCCTTGCGATAAAACATTATCGCCGCGTTTATTTCTCCTCCCAAAATAAAAATTGCACTCAATATGTAGAGAAAAATAATAGCAACCATAATAGATGCCAACCCTGCATAGGTAGAAATATAATCAAACATCGTTAAATATTGCGCAAAAGCGATAGAAGCCATAAACCATATAAACATTGTCACCACTATTCCTGGTAAAATATCTATAATTTTCCGCCGCCCTGCTGGAAGCCATTTATGAACAATCAAAAGACTGATAAACAAAATAACGATTGCAACTGTATAACGCCATACACGAATAACAGCAATATATTCAGTCATAAAAAAAGAATGATTTTGCATAATTTTGATCAACAAAGGCGCCAGAATCAATAAAAAACTAATCACAACAAGACCAACAGCTCCAAGGATTACAAAAAACAGACTTTGAAAACGACAAAATAACAAACTCCGTCGATCAGTAACACGGTAAGCTTTATTTAAAGCCGTACGCAAAGCCTCTATCCCATTAGAAGCAAAATAAGCCGTTCCAATGACAGAAAGCGTCAACACACCTCCTCGATGAATGGTTAAAACATTGACAATTTCCTGAGATAACGGCTCTGCAATAACATCAGGCAATAACTGCACCAGTGCTTTAATTTTCTGCGGTGTATAGGTAAAAGCACCTAGAAAACGAGCAAACGATGTTCCAAAAATAAAAAAAGGGAAAAATGCTAAAAGCCCCGATAGCGCAACATGGCTTGCAAAAGCACTCCCACTATCACGCCAATAATGACTTACTGCGTCACCAAAAATACGATAGCTATACCAAAAGATATTTTTTAACAAAACTCAATACTTTCTGGTAAAACTCTTCCTCAGTCTATTTCAAGTTTTATAAAAATCATCAAAACTCTGCAAATAAACATTTTGCAATGTTGCAATATAAAGGTCAATAATCAATACGGTCAAGCCCGACTTTATACCAAAACAAAAACAATAACCCACTCTATGAAGTTCTACAACGACTTCATTTTTTTGTTACTTCTACAGATCAGTAACCTCTTCTGTACATCATATGCCCTATAGAGAACTAAGCAAGATGATCGTGCACACATAAAACCTTTTGAAGTCATGGTTATCTGTATCGAAGCAATCACCACTCTTTTTTATTGCAATCTATGACTGAATAAAGAAAAAACTTCTTATCGATTTCTAGAAAAAACCAACGAAATTCAACAACCCCCCCTTGCTTTTATTTACCCTTTTTTAGAAACACTCTGACGTCCAAAATCAGGAGCATCAATTTCCTGTCCAGCATCAATAATATTGCGACGTACAGCACGCGTACGTGTAAAAAAGTTAAACAGTGTCTCACCATCTCCTAAATGAATTGCCCGTTCTAAAAAAGCAAGCCCTTCACTAAAACGACCCAACATTTCTAAAATAGCATCTTTATTATGCAAACAAATATCCCGCCACATAACGGGATCAGAAGAGGCCAAACGCGTAAAATCACGAAAACCGGAAGCGGAATAAGCAATCACTTCCGAATTTGTTACTTTTTCTAAATCACTCGCTGTCCCAACAGTATTATACGCAATCAAATGGGGTAAATGTGAAACAATAGCCAAAACAAGATCATGATGCTTAGGTTCCATCTTTTCGACACGCGCACCACAAGCTTCCCAAAACGCTGTTAATTGTGCGACAGCAGCAGCATCGCTATCCGCAAAAGGCGTTAAAATACACCAACGATTCATAAATAAATCAGCAAAACCAGCATCCGGTCCTGAATATTCCGTTCCAGCAATTGGATGCCCTGGAATAAAATGAACCGTTTTTGGCAATAAAGGTGCCATTTCCGCAATAACCAACGCTTTCGTAGAACCAACATCACTCACAATCGCTCCAAGTTTTAAATGATCACGAATGGTTTTTGCCACTTCTGCACTAGCCCCAACAGGAACAGAAAGAATAACCAAATCTGCTCCTTCAACAGCTTTTGCATTATCTGTCGTATAAAAGTCCCCAAGCTCCAATTCACGCGCTCTTTTCAGGGTTTCTGGACGACGTGTTGCAATAGAAATCTGAGCCGTAAGATTTTTCTTTTTAATCACTCTTGCTAAAGAAGACCCAATCAGACCGATCCCAATGAGTGCTATTTTTTCAAACTGGATATGGAGCATCTTTCACCTTCAAAGATTCTTTGCAAATGGCAATAAAGACAATTGTAAAATCACAATTTTCTTGTTTGTTTGTTCAAGAGTTATGCGTAAAACATTAAAAAATGACAACTAGGGAATAAAGAATAACGCAGTTTACCAATTATCACCTGCGCAAGCTGACAACAGATCACTTTACCTAGAAAACACATAAAAAATAAATGACGAGAAATCTAAAATCACGCTCTAAAACTCCCTCTTAATTACTGATCAAAGCGCATCACCGAAACAAAATAAAATGCACTCTCAATTAGGATAACAACGACTCTACATAAAATCCCATCAGTTTACTTTATCTTACTAATTTACTCACAAAAAACACATCAAAAGCGTAAGCAGACACTAACTCTTCTCCAATTATCCCGATACGTTCATTAATTTGTACATTAGACCTATATAAAAACGTATTACGCCTCCACCTACAACATCAACATAAGTTTCGCGAATATTGAAAACACCGTAAAACAACGCATACCAAAATATACCATTAAAAACATTTTCCTCTCCCGATTCCGGATACCGTAAATCAAATAAATATGAGAAAAACACGCCCTCTCAATAAAGAAAAAGTTTGATAACAAAAACACCGAATATCCCTTTAATGGAATCACACCCCTTACGTAAAACAGAACGCCCTCAACAGAATAAATTTGGATTACAAATTCATGGGTTTGTTTTAAAAGGCATCTCGCTCCCTAGCCTATCTCACGACAGTGTTCGTAAATGTTATAACTATAAATCTATTAAGCACGACCCTCTTCACACTTAATAAAACACTATCATTATATTTTCCTACCCCCAATGTTGCAAAAAACCTTGGAATTTGAGAGCATTCATAAGAGGCATTTTTAGTGCTTTCTTGTACAGCTTTTATCCACACGCCCCCCACTTATGACGTGCAAAAGACATTGTTCTGATTGATTTAATATGAAAAATAATAAATTATTAATAATAAACAATGGCTAGTTCTGTTTATGAGACACATTCATTGCTAAGATAATCATCTCTGTATCAAACATAAAAGTTTCCCCATAAGTGCTGTCGTTTTCATCATAATCTATTTTGACCTTCTCCTCATCCCACGAAGATTCTTAATTCATACAGATCTGCACACCATTCACTTTCTTGTCTAAAAGATTCCTCTAGCTCACTATTTTATGTGATTCAATTAATCTATAATATATTGATTTATAAAAATAACAATTTTTTTCAATTTGAATTATAACTTCGAATACTGTAAAATTCTTCCATCACAAACCCTCTTATCAATTAAAATCTCTTGTCTACACGTCACAAGAAGACACGTGAGAAAAAATGATGAAAAACGCTCTCTAATGCTAAAAACTGTAGTAACATTAGAGGCTAGCAAAGTATATAATGAGTGTCGACTTGCGCTTTTATTAAGCATAAAGATAGAGTTGCTCTATGGGTTTTATATTCTTCACAAGGAACTTTACTTCTACACCATTCATAAACACCGCCGCGAAATAGATATGACGCGCATTGAAAAATATTTCTAAGAAAGCGTATGAATCTACCATACAAGTGTCTTCTGTTGTTTGAGATACTCTGTTTTACATGGGGGTGTTACTCCATTAAGACTCTATGAACCAACCTAATATTCACCAAATACCCACACAAAAAAACATCGAACACATAAAATTTGATATGGGCCTCGTATCACTATCCTAAAAACAGTATTTTACGACACAACAAAATAATAAAACTGTTTCAAAATGGCCTTTTGAAAATAAACTATTTCTTTTGAAGAAAAATTTCTATCAAGCTTTCAAGCTCCTAAAATGCATCCTCAAAAATACAAGTTCCATCAACCTCTACTTGATAGCATAACAGTTTTAATTGCTGAAAATACCTCTGTGGTATACCAAAAATAAAAAATCATTATATTTCTAGGCTGTTAAGCTGCCATCTGGCGTCGTGCAATAATTGTAAGCCCTAACAAAACTTGACGAATGATAGCTTCGCCCAAAAGTGGATTTTTACGACTGTCTAAAACAGCACTCTGAATTCTTTCCATTGCATAAGAAATTTGTTCTAATTTCCAATATTTTAAAGCTTGTTCAACGATCTTTTTCCGTTGAAAAAAAATGGGAGGACGAGCTTCAGAAACCACCGTAAAAGACGATTTTCCTTCAACCTCTACCTGATAACGCAATAGCTGTAATTGCTGAAAATGCCTTTGAGCTGTACTCAAAATTAAAAAAAGTGCCCCCTGCACTGCTGCATGTCGGTTAAAATGCGCTTCAAAGCCTGATATATCGCCCAATAAAAGAGCATCAATGACTTCATCTTGAGAAAGAACACTTACATCACTTACAACAGCTTTCACATCTTCAAGAGTAATATGAACATTTGCAGCGTAAAGACAAAGCTTTTCTAATTCACCTCGTGATACAAGGCGATCCGCCCCTAAACATTCATGCAACCATCTACGTGCATCTAAAGAAAGAGTCTTCTTAAACTGTCCTAAAACCTCATCAATCAAACCGTCAAGAGACCGCATATCATCGGCAAAACAGGGCAAAGCCATCGCTTTTGATGCTGTTTCAATAGCATTGCGCAACCCTGTTCCTTTTTTTAAATCCCCTGCCTCAATGAGAATAAAACAAGCTTCTGGTGGTTTCTCAATTAAAAGTTTTAAGGCAGCAAGAAAACCTTTTTGGTTAGCAGCATTAGAGATCCATATCAAACGATCTCCCCCAAAAAGCGATAACGTACGCGCTTCATTTTCTAAACGTGCAGGATCTTTATCAATTTCAGCAGCATCCAAACGAATTGTCGAAAATGGATCTTCTATTGCTACCCGTGTAAGTTTTGCAAAACATTGTGCACGCTCACAAATAAGACCACGATCTGGCCCATAAATGAGAACAATAGGAAAAGCACGTGAAAAACGCATTAGAAACTGATCAACTTCATGTGCTTTTTTCTGAGCCACACTATTAATCCATTAATAGTTCATCATCATCAAGAACTTCCCCGCGAACTTTCTGAAACATGCCAATTAAATCATTGACATCCAAGCCCTTCCGCTCTTCATGACAGACATCCAAAATCACTTTTCCACCATGCAACATCAAGGTACGATCGCCATAATCAAGAGCTTGACGCATAGAATGAGTCACCATGATAGTTGTTAATTTTTTCTCTTCAACGATTTTTTCAGTCAACCGCATCACAAAATCAGCCATTCCAGGATCAAGCGCTGAGGTATGTTCATCAAGCAATAAAACATCCGCATGTGCTAATGTTGCCATCACAAGACAAACTGCTTGGCGTTGCCCACCTGATAAACTATCCATAGGATTATGAATATATGTTTCAAGACCAATGCCTAATTGAGCAATTTTCTCTCGAAAAAATTGCCGTTTCTCATGATTTAAAGCCGCATGCAAACCACGACGACTTCCTCGAAGAGCAGCAAGAGCCAAATTTTCTTCAATTGTTAAAGAACCACAACTTCCCTCTAACGAATCTTGAAAAACACAAGCAATCTTTCCAGCGCGTTCACTGACTGATTGCCTAGAAACATTTTGTCCATTGATAACCACTTTCCCTGTTGAAGGAAGCGTAGCACCCGCTAAAACACTGAGCAAAGTTGATTTACCAGCACCATTTGAACCAATAACCGTAACAAAACTACCCTGATCAATTTTCAGGTTAATATCAATTAAAGCCTGTTTTTCCAAAGGTGTTTGCGGTTTAAATGTGACCCCAACATGAAAAAACTCAATCACGTTTATGCCTCCTCCAATAGCGTGGCACAATAAGGGTTAAAACAACCAACAGCGAAGTAATCAACTGAAGATCTGTCGACGTATCAATGCCAATGCCATTTGCTTCAAATGCAAATTGCACCGCCACACGATAAAGCACAGACCCTACAATACAGCTGATTATAATCCAAAAAATATTGCGCGTACGAAAGAGAGTTTCACCGATAATCACGGCTGCCAATCCAAAAACAATTGTTCCAATTCCACCGGTAATATCTGTTGCAATCGCAGTTTGAATATAAAGAGAACCACCAAGTGCCACACACGCATTGGAAAGCCCCATTCCAAAATATATCAATGCTGATGTATGGACACCTTGCGCCGTCGCCATGCGTGGATTAGCGCCCATTGCACGCATAGCAAGACCAATTTCACTTTCCAAAAAGCGCCAAATCAAAAACGCCATAACGAGCAACACAATACCAACGAAAAGAGGACGCACAAAAATATCAGACAAACCAAACAGATTATAAAAGGGGGTTAACGCCGTATCAGCAAGTGCTAAATTAACATTAGACCCTCCCATAATTCCCATAATACGAAGATTAACTGTATAAAGTGCTGACATTGTTAAAATAGAAGCTAAAAGATTCAAAATGCCAAAACGCAAATTCAATAGAGCTGTTAATAAACCAGCCACCATACCTGCACAAAAAGCGCATGCCATAGCTGTCCATGCATTGAAACCCAAGAGAATCAAAACACCACAGACACAGGAACCAAGAAGAAACGATCCATCAACTGTTAAATCAGGAAAATCTAAAACCCGAAATGAAAGATAAACCCCTATAGCAACAAACGCATAAATAAGGCCTAATTCCACAGCACCAGAAAACGCAAATATATTCATGTAAAGACAATCCCCATGAAAACTTAACGTATTTTTATTGTATCAACACTCTATCAATAAAAGTTATTGAATCACTTTTGTTGCACGGTCAATAACTGCCTGCGGAATAACAATCCCTGCTTTTTGGGCTGCTTTCAAATCAATTCGAATGTCATTATTAGCCGCCTGCACAACATCAATATCACCAGGCTTTTCACCCTTTAGAATACGCACAACCAATTTCCCAGCATCAACCCCTACATCATAGAAATTCACACCTTGCGTCATAAAAGGCCCACGCCCGATAGTATTAGCATCAACAGTAAATACAGGCATATTGGCTTCCTCTGAGACCTTTATTGCACCTTCTAAAACAGATAAAATCGTATTATCAGCAGGAACAAAAATAATATCGACCTTACCGATTAAAGCGCGTGTTGCTGCCTGAACATCTGAAGGCTTTGGTGCCGATGAGGGAATAATTTCAATTCCAGCTTTTTTTGCTACATCCTTTAACGTTTTAAGTGTCGAAACAGAATTTGCCTCAGAAGCATTATAAAGATAACCAATTTTTTTCAAATCTGGTTTTACTTCTTGTAAAAGTCTAACACTTTCTGCAACATCTATACGATCCGAACTCCCCGTCATATTACCGCCAGGTTTGGTAAGTGAAGAAACGATTTTAGCTCCGATAGGATCAGAAATTGCTGCAAAGACGATAGGAATTGTTTTTGTTGCCGCAAGCATCGTTTGTGCTGAAGGCGTGGTAATTGCTACAATAACATCGGGTTTATCACCAACAAATTTACGCGCAATTTGCGTTGCTGTTGAAATATTACCCTGCGCTGATAAAAAGGTAAGTTGAAAATTTTCACCTTGCTTATAACCATTTGCTGCAAGCACATCTTCCACACCTTTACGAACAGCATCCGCAGCAGGATGGACCATAATTTGCGTTATTGCAACTTTAACGTGTTTAACTTGGTCATCGGCCTTTGCAACACTGTTCATCATAAAAACAGTTGCAATGATAATCCCTAATATATTTATTCTCTTCAACATTATATTCCACCCCTCTCCATGCAAAAATTAAAAAAGGAATAATCTATTACTGAAGAATTTTCTAAAATCAATCTTTATTTCATTTTATTTAAACATGGACAAAATAAATCAAACTAAAATGATATTTTTTTGTTGCAATTCGTAGAAGCCTACGCCATACAGACAAGACATATATCGAATCGGTAAGCGGGTGTAGCTCAGGGGTAGAGCACAACCTTGCCAAGGTTGGGGTCGTGGGTTCGAATCCCATCGCCCGCTCCATTGAATTTTGTATTTATTCGTTCTTGTGTGGAGTTATAGCTTGTCATCGGTTGTTGTAGCTGTATGTATGTAGCTTGCCAGCAGGTTTTATATATATATTTCCACTGTAGCTTGCCAGCAGGTTTTGTATGTTTTGCCACTAGGTTTTGTACCAATTTATTTTTTTCAAAGAGTTTTTAAGGGGTTCTCAAAGGGTCTTCAAAGACCTTTCAAAGATCATTTAAAGGTCTTTTATGTGTATTGTTACTTTTTCTATATCGCAGTCGATGATGAAAAATCTCTCACGCTAATTGTAATTATTTTCAAACGAAATAAACTGTTTTCACCTATTATTTAGAGTAAATTAAGTTTTTGGGATTTCTGGCACATCATTTGAAAGACAAAAGAAATGTTCCCTTGTACTTGTGCAAACAGCGTGGACATCATTTGATAATCCTCTTTCTTGAACAAATTCTTATCCAGAATAATCTTCAATACAAAAATAAATTAATAACTTGGTTTATAAAGATAATTTATAATTATTCATATTGAGCAAGCGTCTAAAATATCATAGGATTATCTCATTTCAAATCTCTATACATTAAAATCACTCACAATCATCTGCTCACGCATAACAGGAAAAATTGAGGCATCAATAAAATTCACTTGAAGAAAGGAATAAAAACTCTTCTTCTGAAAACTCTGAAATACCAAAGATTATCGCAAAATTGGGAGCTAAAATAGTATAGAGGAGTACCCCTTTCACCTTGAAAACGTAAAAATGGGGAGCATAATAGCTTTATACACTTCATAGAGGCTTTAGACCATTCACGAACGTTATTATAAAATGGATATGACACACTTTGAGAGAAATCTCTTTAAAATAGACATGTGAATTAACAATATAAATGCATTCTATTTTACATGAGGAGCATAACTTCAAATCAAAATAAGGTAACATAAAGTATTGAAACCATCATAGCGCACAATAAAATCAGACCATTTTAAATGTTTAATGGTAACCTCTGCTAAACAACAGAATGAAAATTCAATTTTGAAAAGATTAAACCATATGCTACAGGTCTATTGAAACTCCGATTGTGCAATCGACTACCTTCTCGCTAAAACTTAATCACTATAAATATAAAAACCTTAAAGTCCGCTCTAAATTCGTAAAAGTTTCTAGATCTTGCTGTATTAAATGTTGAAACTCCTCATGGCTACTCATCTGAAACGCCAATAATTTCATAAAGCAGTTCCATAAAAAAGGATAATGACGTTGTAATATCCGAAAAAAATTTACCATATCACCTGAAAGATCATTGATAATTCCATCAGGAAGTATCAATTTCTATTTAGAAAACCCCATCCATGCCGACAAAAACTATGTAAATGTTAGATATATAATAATTTTGATGACGATTTTGGCTCATCCTGTTTTACCACCAATATAAGAAACAGCGAATATAGTGGATCCGCCAGCTTTAATATCGCCTTGTAAAAGGTCTTTCCCTCTACTCTTTTTGCTATCAAATCCTGATTTTACAATTCCTTGCTCTCTTTTTTATACTCAAAATTGCCTCTGAAACAGGATAGATTAATCGTAAAAAATATATAAAAGAAACAAATTATAACATTTTTTCTTATCCTTCTTAATACAAAATAACTGTTAAGCTACAATGCGCTAACACTTATCAGTCACAAGTCCAAAACATCATATAATGACGAAATAAATTCATAGAGTGAAGATTTTTCACTATCAACCGTTGTATTAATCTTTCCATAATGCATAAAAATGATGAAGCGGCCCTCGCCCTTTCCCTACTTTTAAAGCATCTGAGGCAGTTAAAGCGCCATGCAAATAATCTTTTGCTTGTTTAACAGCGCAATCCAAAGGTTGAGTAGGTAACAGAGCTGCAATGGCAGCAGAAATGGTACACCCTGTCCCATGATCATGAGTGGTTGAAAGACGAGAAGCTTCAAGTATAAAAAGGTTTTCACAATCACAATAAAGATCTGGACTAGAACAATCGTAATTTTCTGTACTATTTTTGGTAAGCGTATTCAAATGTCCCCCTTTTAACAAAACTGCATGACACCCTAGCGCCAAGAGTCGTGGAGCATATTGATACATAGTCTCTAAAGACCATTGCACTTCACATCCCAATAACAATGCAGCTTCAGGCAAATTTGGCGTGATCAAAGTTGACATCGGCACAAGAACATCACGCATAATTTCAATTGCATCAGACTTTAAAAGAACATCACCACTTTTTGCAACCATAACCGGATCAAAAACAATGAAACGCGCTTTATGATAAGCAAGACGTTCTGCAATAACCTGTGCAATCTGAGCATTTGCAACCATACCAATTTTAACGGCATCAACATGGATATCCTCAAAAACAGAATCAATTTGATCTGCAACAAAAGAAGCATCTAATGCCTGAAAAGAACGCACACCCTGAGTATTTTGTGCAACAACAGCTGTAACCACACTCATACCATAAGTTTTCATAGCTGAAAAAACCTTCAAATCCGCCTGCATTCCAGCGCCACCAGAAGGATCTGTTCCCGCAATAGATAAAATCCGTGGAATAAAAAGTTTATCTTTTTGTAATTCCATTAACCTCTTTCCTTCTGTTTTTAAATATCGGAAAATGAGTTACCGAAAAAATAGATGCTTGAGAAAACATAAAGAAGATGTTTTCTCATGTGAATTATATTATATATGAAGTCTTCTTATAGATATAAAATGGAAAATGTAGTGCTTATCCTTCGTTCTATTCTTTTTACGTTCGCTTTTTATACAACAACTTTCATACAAATGATTCTTTACGCTCCCGTTTATTTTTTAATGCCCCGCAAAAAGGCATGGATTGTCCCTAAAACATGGGCACGCGTTACACTCTTTTTGCAAAAATACATCGCAGGCACAAATTATGAGATTGAAGGTTTAGAAAATCTTCCCAAAGGACCCTATATCATTGCTCCAAAGCATCAATCGGCTTGGGAAACTTTCAGTCTTGTTCCTTATTTTGATGATCCCACTCTCATTTTAAAACGTGAATTGATGTGGATTCCATTGTTTGGCTGGTATATGGCAAAAACGCAAATTATCCCCATTAACCGCACAACACCCATCAAAGCCTTAAAAATGATTATACAAAAAGCAAAAGAGAAAGTAAAACAAGGGCGCCAAATCTTGATTTTTCCCGAAGGAACACGCCGACAACCCGGTCAAGAACCAGATTATAAGTCAGGAATTGTCGCGCTCTATAATGAATTAGGACTTCAAGTTGTCCCTATTGCACACAATGCGGGTTTATATTGGCCACGCAATAATTTTCGCCGCTATCCCGGAACAATTCGTGTCCGTATTCTTCCCCCGATAGAAGCGGGTTTAAGCAAACGTGATTTTCTAGATCAACTTGTCCAAAAAACTGAAAAAGCGTGTGATGAACTGCTTCTCTTAGCAGCTCAAGATCCTACCCCTCCTCCTATGCCACCATACGCTGTTCAGAAACTTCAAAAACTAAATCATCATGAAACAATGCACTGATTGATAAGAATAATGCATAACTTTGTATATTGAGCGGAGTATAGGGAACAAAAATATAAGAAAGATACTTCAAACTTTCTAATTCAAAATTGTAAAACACTTGTACATGATAAGAAATGATCAATGTGTAAATTTTTTTGAAAAAGAATTCTTCCTCTCTTTAAAGTTATTTAAATAACATACATCTCATTGATTTATAAGGATGTTTTAGCGTTATTCAACTTGAATGAGAACCCTGAATACCGTAAGATTTTCTCATTTCAAATCTATTCTAGGTTGAATCAATTAGAATCATTTTCTTACACATTACAAGCGGGGATATCTGTGTGAATAAAACGATACAAGAAAAGATTAAAATGCTTTTTACGAACCGTCTCAAGTGCCAAGGGCTATCCTAACAGGAGAGCAAGAAAAATGCATGATTATGCAGATTCATTCCTTTCTGAGAAATTCAATCCCTCCAAGAACCTGAAATCTTGTACAATCTTCATTATTTAAAAAGTATTTCTTGAGATACTTAAGTCATCAAACCAAATTCAAGGGGAAAATAAAAATGAGAATTGGTTTTTATCCCACAGACACAACGGATACAGCAATTAACCATCTTTCCTTCCTATCCTAGACTTAAATGCTTTGTGTGCTACATTAAAACAATTCTAAATAACGAATAAGAGGGAACTAGATTTAAATTAATGCGACGTCTCTTCTATAATTTATTTTTTTCTGTGTTTTTGAGTTTATCCAGCGCTGTTGCTCTAGCGCAGCCTTTTATTTCTGTTGATGTTACAACGAGGCGTATCTTAAAACATAATCAAGCTTTTGAGCGTTGGTATCCTGCTTCCTTGACAAAATTAATGACCGCTTATGTTATTTTTCGTGCCATGAGCCGAGGGGAAGTTTCACCAAACAAACATATCACCATCAGCGAATACGCCGCAAAAGCTCCCTCATATCGTTCAGGCTATAAAGCTGGTTCTGTACTCACACTTGATACAGCCTTAAGTATCACCATGGTTAAATCTACCAATGATTTAGCCATTGCCATGAGTGAAGCTGTTGCGGGTTCACAGAAAGATTTTGTACGTAAAATGAATAGCGAAGCTAAACGTTTAGGCATGTTTGGCACCCATTTTGCGAACGCAAGTGGTTTACCAGATCCTCAAAACTACTCCACGGCACGCGATATTGCTCTTTTAGCCGTTCAAATACGTCGAGAATTTCCACAATATGCTCATTATTTTTCTATTCCAGCCATTGATTTTGGTAATAATCGAAAAATCCAACATAACTCAAACAACCTCATTGGCCGTTTTTATGGGATAGACGGTATGAAAACAGGCTTTATTTGTGCCTCTGGTTTTAATCTTGTTGCCTCAGCCACCCGCAATAAACGTACAATTATTGCTGTCATTCTAGGTGCTAACAACATAAGTGAAAGAGAAGAAAAAGCTGCACAACTTCTTGAAATAGGATTTTTGCACCAAGGAAGCCCCCAATTAACACTAGCAACATTAAAACCTTATGGGAGCAACATAACACAAGCCAACAATATGAGACAACAAACATGCACACCTGAAGCCATAAAAATGCATGCAAATTCATATGATGATCAAGGAAATATTATTCTCACCTCACCTTTTATCACTGCTCCACCTTCTTTTTCTCATCCTTTATCAGTACACCTCATTCGTACGCCACAAACACCTAAAATGACAGTAAAACCACTAAGAAAACCCTATATTCCGTATAAAAGGCACGCAAACCATTCTATAAAAAGCCATAAATCATAATCTACAATTAATTATAATACTTTGATTTATAATGATAATTAATTATTTTGTACCTTATGTCAAAACCACAAGTATTGTAAGATTCTCTCATTTCAAATCTGTATTTATTGAATCAATAAAACCAGTCTCTTGCGCGCCACAAGGTGGATGAACATGTAGATAAAATAATTAAAACAAGGAATAAAAATCCTTCCTATAAGTCCTTTCAAGAACCAAAAATTATCATAACATTGACGCTAAAAGTGTATAATATACCCACGTGCACCTACCTTTATAAGCGTAAAGATAGTGGTACAATGGATCTCATGAGGGATTAGCCATTACATTCCTCACGGACATCATTATAAATTGGTTAGACATACTGAGATATATTTTTTAAAAACAAAACTATGATTGATGATTAACATGAAAATAAAGCGCATCCCTCTCACGCTTATTACGGGTTTTTTAGGCTCTGGCAAAACAACTTTGCTCAACCGTATGCTACAAGACCCTCTTCTAACAGAATGTGCTGTTATCATCAATGAATTCGGCGAAATCAGTATTGACCACCTTCTGGTTGAAAAAACAACAGAAGGAATTATTGAGCTTGCCAATGGTTGCTTATGCTGTAATTTACGCAGTGATCTCATCGACACATTAATTGATTTAATAAATCGCGTTCAGACAGGACAGATCAAACAACTCCATCATATTATCATTGAAACCACAGGGATGGCTGATCCCGCCCCTATTTTAAAAATACTTTTAAGCCACCCATTGTTTATTCAAACATTGTCCATAAATGCTGTTCTTGCAACATTTGATACATTAAGTCCACTTTCCATATGTAAGCGCTATCCTGAAATATATAAACAATTAATATTTGCTGATAAAATCATTCTCACCAAAACAGATCTTAGAGACCCACAAACGCTTTCAGATGCACTCCTTAGCACACTTAAAACAATGAATCCTACAGCACAAATCATTGACGCCCATTCTAAAGATTTCTGTTCAAATCTATTAATAAATAACACATTATGGGATGAAAAAGTAGAAAATACAAAACTTAAACAAAATCTTACGACTACCCCACATGATCATCCCCCCCATAAAACCATTCGTACCTTTTCACTAAACTGTGAGGGTCATGTTGATTACGCCACAATTGAAGCTTTTTTAGATCTCCTACAAGAGCGTTATGGTACAAAATTATTACGTATTAAAGCAATTATCGCATTACGTGATGACCCTTATCGCCCACTTGTATTACATGGCGTACAAACATTTTTTCATCCTCCCATAAGATTACCAGCATGGCCAAAAGGAATAAAACAAACACGTTTCGTCATCATTGCCGATGGTGTTGAAAAAGACGCAATACAAAAGCTTCTCAATGCTTTTTTTAATAAACCAGCAATAGATACTGCAGACAAAACAGCTCTCTTAGAAAATCCTCTAGTCATTCCAGGAATAAAATTTTAATTTTTTCTCCCCTTCAATGATATAACATTAAATTCATTAGCACCACCATCTTTATGCTTTTAAAGGAGCAAACCGGCACCATTACACACTTTGCTAATTCCCAATGTTGAAACAAGTCCTTGGTATTTTAGACGGTTTGTAAAAAGCATTTTAGTCTTTCTTGCACAGTTTCACCCACGCGGTTATCCCTGCTTGTAACGTGCAAGCAAATGGTTTTAATTTATTCAACATGGAACAGCTTTGAAATGAGAGAATCTTACGGTATTCAGGGTTCTAATTTAACTTGAATAACACTAAATTATCATTATAAATAAAATTGTTATGATAAAAAATTTAATATCCATCAATCTGCAAACGGATTGTTTTCTCTCTAAATGCGCTTCATCTGCAAACCACTTCATGTGATTCATTTCACAGACAGATTGACCAAATTCTTGGTTCTAAAATATTCTGCTCAACTCTATATTTATTCAAGCTAATTGAAATCAAAATCCCTGTTAAGAAAAAAACCAAAATCAGACAGAGGCAATATCGCATTTTAAAATATGTGAATGTATCTTATATAACAGCACGACAAGACAATATTTTACAGCATAAAAGAATAAAACTCTTTGAAAGAAATAAAAAGAGAGGTGCATTTTATGTTAACTTACTCTTCACTAAAAATGAAGATTGACACCAGTGCCGATGTGCAAACAATCCAACTTCTTTGAGAAAATTCCTCTTGGCTTCCCACTTCATATGATTTACTTACATTAAGGCTCTATGAAAAAACTCTGCACTTTAAGACTATTGACCACTCACTTAAACACCTTGTGTGCAAAGTTTTTGCATATCCTGTATCGCCATTATTAAGTGATAGTGTTTACGGTGCTGTAAGATACAATAACACTTACTGCATTAGAGAAACTGAAGTTTTATCAGTATCGCGATTAAAAACGTAACGTTTTTCATAAACCTCAACAGTTGGAGGTTGACGATTTTTTTCAAAAAAATCATAACCTTTCTTAAGCATAACCCAGAATTGATAATGAGGATTCTTGCTATGACGTGACATATTAACCTCGGTCATGCGGAAAGGAAAAGCCTGCAACTGAAACTCTCTTTGTCCTCCTTTAAAAGCATCCCGTGCAAACGCATAAATCTGAGCCATGTTCTTATCACTCATAGAATAACAACCTGCGGAAAAGCAAGAACCATGCACCATAAGATTGCTTCCTGTGCGACCATTTTCCTGATCATAAAGGTTAGGAAATCCTATATTAAAAGAGAGATAATATTTTGAATAAGGATTCATTTGGTTTGCGCTAATAGTATAAAAACCCTCTGGTGTCTGAAGATCCCCTTCTTTATATTTAGGTCCAAGCTTACCAGACCATTTGCAAATGCCATAGCGAGCAACCAAGATAAAAGGTCCTGAACGAGATTGCTTCCAAACTTCAGCAAGATTTTCTTCCTTAAAAAACCGCATCATAATCGGTGCATAGGGATCTATATCATACAGAACCATTCTATTTTTGATTTCTTGCGGCAACGGCTGTTCAACTTTAGCGCGAATAGAGGCTGGTAATCTTCCTTCACATGCTGCCAATAGTCCCATTACAAACAACACACACACAGCGAGGAATCTGCTAAATGTCATCGAATAAAACTCCAATCCAACACCCCTCACAAAAAATAACCTATGTTAGAGACCGACCAATTTGAAGGTATTTTTCCCTTCGCTCTTGTTTAAGCACTTGACCATCTTTTCCAGCCATAGCTTTTAAAGCCTCTGAAATAACATCACCCGTTGCATCAATGACAATCTCTTTGCCACGATGCGCTCCCCCTAAAGGTTCCGAAATAATGCCATCAATAATCTTTAAGCGATACAAATCTTGAGCGGTAATACGCATATTCATTGCAGCATCTTTTGCACGAGCTGGATCACGCCATAAGATAGAAGCTGCTCCTTCTGGTGAAATAACAGAGTAAATTGCGTGCTCCAACATATAAACTTTGTTGGCAGCCGCGATTGCTATCGCCCCTCCAGAACCGCCTTCTCCAATAACAACGGAAACCACAGGAACTTTCAAACGCAAAGTTGTAGCTGTTGATTGAGCAATTGCTTCCGCTTGCCCACGTTCTTCAGCGCTTACCCCAGGATAAGCACCTGCTGTATCAATAAAAGTAAGGAGGGGCAAACCAAAGCGGTCAGCCATTTCCATAATACGTACAGCTTTACGATAGCCTTCTGGACGTGCAGAACCAAAATTATAGCGCAAACGTGTTTGCGTATCGTGACCTTTCTCTTGACCAATATAAGCAACGGCCTCACCTTTAAAGCGTGCAAACCCCGCTTGAATAGCCTCATCTTCAGCAAACTTGCGATCTCCGGCCAAAGGCGTAACGTCACTCAATAGGCGTTTAGAATAGTCCATAAAATGGGGACGATCCGGATGACGAGCGACTTGTGTTTTTTGCCACGGCGATAATTTTTTATAAATATCGCGCAACGCTGTTTGGGAACGCGTTTCAAGACGAGCAATCTCGTCACTCATATCAAGACTGCCTTTTTCCTGAGAAATTTTTTTTAATTCAAGAATTTTCCCATCAAGATCAGCAACTGGTTTTTCAAAATCAAGATAATTATACATTTGTGTCAACTCATTCAGTGTCACTTATACACTTATAATTTGCTTTATAAAGTCTTTTTCAAAAACATCACCTTTTCTTTAACGAGCCTTTTGCTCATCGGCAAGTGGATGATGCTCATTGACTAAACGATAAAGTCCCTCTTCCAACACATGGGTATAAATCTGAGTGGTAGCAATATCAGAATGACCTAACAAATGTTGAACGGCACGCAAATCAGCACCATTTTGCAAAAGATGACTAGCAAAAGCATGACGCAACACATGGGGAGAAAAGCTATCACTTCCTATCCCTGCTCTTCTAGCGAGATTTTTCAACTCTCGTGCAACGACTTGACGAGCAATATATCCTGTCTCGGAATGCGCAGGAAAAAGATAAGAACTCGTAGCGTCCTTTCTCTGATCACGCAAATTTAACCACTGTGAAAGAACTTGGCATGCTTTTTTTGATAACAGCACCATTCGTTCTTTTTTGCCCTTACCACGAACCAAAACGCTGTATTCATTCCTTCGAACAGACTGAACCGGCAGACTCACCAACTCACTAATACGTAACCCTGTTGCATAAAGCATTTCAATCAATAGCTGAAGACGCAGTGCACGGAAATAACCTTTGGACCCATAGTCTGCTTGATTGACTTCTAACTCCGCAAAATCAAGCAATTTTATCACTGCATCTTCACTCATGATTTTGGGCAAAGGACGCCTCTGACGAGGTGCATCAATATCATGAGAGGGATCATCTGCTCTCAACCCTTCAGCATAAAGGAATTGATAAAACTGACGCAAAGTTGATAAACGGCGCGCTTGCGACGATGCCGCAAAACCAAAAGTATGCATAAGTGACAAAAGAGTAATTAAATCTTCTTTTTGTGCTGAAAAAAGCGAAACAGAGTGTGAAGACAATTCGTCTTGTGCCCACTGCAAATCATGCTGATAAGCCGCAAGCGTATGAGACGAAGCCCCTCTCTCCGCACTCATCATCTCAAGAAAATGATCTATCACAGCACCACTTTTCATTTCATTGATTCGCTTCCGTAGAAAGATTCCATGAATCCAAGGGAACATCAATGTACATATCCACAGTTACTGGTTCAACCCAAACCACAAGAGCACCCATTATAATGAAAAGAACAGAAAGCAAAATGAAAAGAATCATCAAAAATCTAGTCAATGTTGGCATAAGACAATAACCTACCCAAAAATATTCTATCTCGTATTATGCCTCACAAAGATTAACAGGAATTGACTTTAAGATGGATAAATGCCGAAATAAAGTTATGAAAAGCAATCGACAAAAACGCGTCCCCATAACACAAATAAAGAATCAGCTCTTATCGTCCCTTGATAAAAGAGCACTTGTCCTTGTTGGTCTTATGGGGGCAGGCAAATCAGTGATCGGAAAACGCGTCGCCACCATGCTTCGTTTACCTTTTTATGATTCTGACCAAGAAATTGAAAAAGCTGCACAAATGACAATCACGGAACTCTTTGAAATTTATGGTGAATCCGAATTTCGTGCTCTTGAACAGCGTGTTATTCTAAACCTCATGAAAAAAAGTCCCCTTGTTTTAGCAACAGGTGGTGGTGCCTACATAAATGAAAATATCCGAAAAGCCATTCACCAAAATGGTATATCCATATGGCTAAAAGTCGATCTTGATATCCTCATGCAACGTGTCTCAAAGCACCCAACACGTCCCCTGCTTCAAACAGCCAATCCTAAAGAAACCATGCAAAAACTCATGGAACAGCGTTATCCTATCTATGCAAAGGCAAACTTAACAATTAACAGTCATAAAGAAAGCCGTCATACCGTAGCACAAAATGTTATACGATCCGTACAGCACTACCTATACACAGAAATTAACAATAGGGATAACCAGCATGCAAACCAAAACCGTCACTGTTAAACTGGACAAACACTGTTACGATATCATCATTGGTCCGGGTCTGATTACACAAGCTGCTTCACAAATTAAACATGCTCTTAATAAAAAAGATCCTCATCAAACGCGCTTGGCACTTGTTACAGATACAAATGTTGCTTCCCTTCATTTGGAGATATTGCAAGCAGAATTAACAAAAAATAAAATTCATACTGTCCCTATTATTGTAGAAGCAGGAGAACAATCAAAATCATTTTCAACCCTGCAAGTTGTCATCGATCAAATTCTTGCTGCGCGTTTAGAAAGAGGCGACTGTGTTATTGCTTTTGGCGGTGGTGTCATTGGCGATCTAGCAGGATTTGCGGCAAGTATAATCCGCCGTGGTATGAACTTCATTCAAATGCCCACAACGCTTCTTGCACAAATTGATTCTTCTGTTGGTGGAAAAACGGGAATCAATAGCCAATATGGCAAAAATCTTATTGGTGCCTTTTATCAACCACAATGCGTTATTGCTGACACGTGTCTTCTTGATACCCTGCCACCGCGCGAATTTCGCGCTGGCTACGCAGAAATAGTAAAATACGGTCTCATTAACCAACCTGACTTTTTTGAGTGGCTTGAAAAAAATGGGCAGAAAATTTTCTCTAATGGCCCTATGCGAACAGAGGCCATTGTTCGCTCATGCCAATTTAAAGCTGCCATTGTAGCACGTGACGAACATGAGAAAGGAGAGCGCGCACTCTTAAATCTCGGCCATACATTTGGACACATGCTTGAAACAGCAACCGCTTATGACTCCAACCGTTTAATCCATGGCGAAAGTGTAGCAATTGGGATGATTCTAGCTCATCAATTCTCTGCTCAATTAAATTTAATAAGCCCCACGCTTACACAACGCATTGAAGCGCACTTCAAATCTATAGGATTGCCTACACAATTAAAGGATATCCCAGGATGTCTACCAGATGCTGAAACTTTAATGACTCTCATTGCCCAAGATAAAAAAGTTTCGCAAAACAATTTGACTTTCATCTTAACACGCGGACTTGGCCAATCATTTATTGCAAAAAATGTTTCACCAGATGCCGTTTTATCCTTTTTGGAACAAAAATTAACAGAAATTCGTTAATTCATATTGAATATAATTGATTCGTTTTTATACTTCTATTAAAGATTAACATGATGATGTCTGCGTAGCTCAGTAGGATAGAGCACAGGATTCCTAAAGAAATTGGGCACTTTGAGAAGAAATCCTCAAAGTGAATCTGCTCAAATTCGGGGAAAGCTTCATGGGCGACTATATGCCAATCCCGAGCCAAGTCTCTTTTCAAATGAGAGAAAGGTGTAGAGACTGAACGGGCAGCACCTAAAGAGCAAAAGCTTCAAGGTGAAGAGACAGTCCAGACCACAAACAGCCGATAAGGCTGGCGGTGAAAATCGAAGTGGTATGAATCCTGGGGTCGCAGGTTCGAATCCTGCCGTAGACACCATCGTATCAGTCAAATTATTCTTTGTGCACAATATTAGGAATATAGGGAAGCATCATGAAAAAAACTTTACACATTTTAGGATTTTTCACCGCTTTAAGTTTATCACTCTTCAGCTCAAACAATAGCTTAGCTGGTTCTTTAATCATTGAAGTACCAGACAATCCAGAGCCCAAAACAGAGACCATTACCTATCAGTGTGAAACTGGAGCAGGTAAAGAGCGCATTGAGGCAGTCTATCTTAATGCTGATAATATTTCGTTGGTTGATTTCAAATGGAATGGTGACCGTGTCATTGCTGCTAATGTCATCGCGGCAACAGGAGCAAAATTTGCAGGAGCTCAGTATATCTGGTGGGAGAAGAACAAAGAAGTCACGCTTTATGACCTTGCTCAGGATCCAGAAGAAAAAAAACCTATCCTCTGTAAAGATGAGTCAACATTATTATTTTAAATAACACGGGAAATATTATGAAAAAAATTTCTTTTACTAAACAATTTTTCATTACTTTAAGTGTGCTCCTCCTCGGTTCAATTAATGCATTAGCAAGTTCTTTAGTCATTGAAGTACCAGATGATCCAGAACCAACAACAGAGACCGTCTCCTATCAATGCGATATGGGAACAAGCAAAGAGTATGTTGAAGCAACTTATTATAATGCTGGCAATATTGCGCTTGTTGATTTAAAATGGAACGGTAAGCGCATCGTTGGTTCTAATGTAATTGCCGCTTCTGGAGGAAAATATGTGGGTGGACAATACATTTGGTGGATAACTAAAAATGAAGCCATATTTTACGATCTTATTAATGATCCAAAAGAAGAAAAGCCCATCCACTGTGTAGAAGAAAAAAGCACAAAATAAGGAAGATTCTTACATTTCAAGAACCGCGCTGGCTCTCATCTCGTGATGTTCCTTCTGATGTGGGTAGCTTTTCCTCCGTTTGGTGTAATAAAAGAGCCAGCGGTTTTTCTGATTGTTTTTCTGAATGATGTCGATAAGCTGCTGTATGTGAAAGCAACATAGAAGCTACCGGTGCTGTTAAAAACAAAAAAAACATCAGCAACACTTCATGAAAAACAAAATAATGGTCCACAAATATTGAATAAAGAAATGAAGAAATAAGAATACTACCAACGCCCCAACTCGTACATACTGAAAGCATATGCAAACGCTTATAAAAATTGGAAAAACGCACCAAACCTATCGTTGCGATCAATGTCAATCCAGACCCTAATATTAAGAAAACTGTGATAGCAATAGCAACCACAAGCGATATATCATCTTTCATTCAATAATCTCCCCCCGCATAAGAAATTTCGCCAAAGCGATGCTTGAGACAGATCCCAACAATCCAATAATGAGAGCTGCGACAAAATAAGTGGTTGTTTCTGAACGAATATCGAATGTAAGAAACAAAAGAATAGTGGTTATATAAAGGGCATCCAAACCAACAATTCTATCCTGCGCCCGTGGACCACGAATCAACCGAAACAGCGCGAAAATCACCGCTAAACTTAAAAAAAACTGTGAAAAGAAAAGCCCCCAATAAAGAATCACCATACTCATAAAAAAATCTCCAAAAGCAATTGCTCATACCGTTGTTTGATCAACTGTTTGTAATCATATCCATTTTTTAAATTTAAGACATGAAGCAAAAGTTCACCCTTTTTACTATTATAGGCAACCCAAGCAGTTCCAGGGGTTGCCGAAAGGATGCATGCTAAAATAGCCAAAGCAGTGCGATTATGAAGCAGAAGAGGTACTACAATAAAACCAGATTTCTGCACTCGAGACCTTTTTGTTAAAACAAACCAAGCCACCGAAACATTTGAGAATATAGAATCTATAAATACTCGAAAAACGAGACGAAAAACCGCACTCCAGCTTTTAATAACAACCTTCTCCGGCTCCAGAAGCCGTATCATCCAACCACAAAACAAAGCGGTTAAAATCCCTAAAAGCAATTGCCCTAAACTAAAACCATTTAAAATAAGCCACATAAGGACAATGACACCACTGAAAAAAGGGGAAGGACAAAAACAATTCATTTACTTATCTCCCTATTTTCGAGAGAAAAATCCGTTAAAACGCTCCCAATATAGTTTTGAGGTTCATACAAAGTCTTAGCAGTTTCAGACATATAATGACTAACAGGACTGGCTACAATTGTTATAAGAAAACACAAAGCAAGGAGAACGGCAATAGGCGCAAATTCTATCACTTGCACACGAGGAATACGCCCTTCAAGAGAAACCCAAAAAGTTCGGATACCCGTTCGTGTCAATGCAATCAAAGCCGCAAAACCAGAGAGAGTGACAAAAATTACAAAAAGCCAATCTTGGTAAACCGGAAGAGAAGCAGAAAAATCCTCTCTACTGTGGTTTAAAATTGCCATGAACATCATAAATTTAGCAACAAAACCAGAAAAAGGCGGCAATCCAATAATCAAAATGGCACAGATACCAAAACAAGCTCCAAGAATTGCCAAGGTTACTGGAAAATAGATGCCAACTTCATCTTCTTCCTCCTCTTCATCGTCACCATACACCTCCATTGTGACAGCAAGAACATTAGCAGCCACATCTTGACAGCGTTCAACTAACTCTACTAAAAGAAAAAAAGCTCCCAGTGCTAAAGTTGAAGAAACAATATAAAAAAGTGCGCCTGCTGTCAGTGCTGTATTGCCTATCCCGATCGCAGCCAACAATGTACCAGAAGAGACAAGAACGCTATAAGCTGCCAAACGCACCAAAACTTGGCTCGCCAATACCCCAATAAAACCAACAATCATAGTGGCAAGCCCACCATAAAACAAAACCGTATGACCAAAATGGTTAAAATATTCACTTTCAGGACCAAACCATAGCAACGTTAAACGTAAAATAATATAAATACCAACCTTGCTCAAAAGTGCAAAAGAAGCTCCAACAGGCGCTGCTGCTGCACTGTAAGTTGGCACCAACCAAAAATTAAGCGGCCACATACCCGCTTTAAGCAAAAAAGCAATACCTAAAAGTGCAACACCTATTTCGAACAAAACAATATCTGTAGAAGATATATATTTTATTTTAACAGCCAAATCGGCCATATTAAGAGTACCAACGACTCCATAAATGAGCGCTATACCAACTAAAAAAAATAATGAAGCAACAAGATTAACCACAACATAATGCAATCCTGCGCGCACGCGTGTCTGACCAGAACCATGCAAAGCAAGCCCATAGGAAGCCGTTAACATAACTTCAAAAAACACAAATAAATTAAATAAATCGCCAGTCAAAAAAGCACCATTTATCCCCACCATAAAAAATTGCATTAGTGACTGAAAATGAGAACCAGCTTTGTACCAATGAGCCCGCGCAAAAACCAACACGCTAGTCACCAACAAGCTGGAAAGTAAAAGCATCATAGCGCTTAAGCGATCAAGGACTAAAACAATTCCAAAAGAAGACGGCCAATTACCAAGTCGATAAACATCGCAAGCCGGTGCTATTTCAAGAGTACGTATAATCAATAAAATGGCAGTAACAACCAACAGTCCCGCAGAAGAAAGACTGATGAATGATTTAAGTCTTGCACGACGTTCATCATAAAAAAGAAGAAGTGCTCCAGTGATTAACGGCAAAAGAATAGGCAAAATAAGGAGATGATGCACTCCTATTTCCATTATTGCACCTCACGTCCATCAACGTGATCAGAACCCGTTAAACCACGTGAAACCAACAAGATAACTAAAAATAAAGCTGTTGTTGCAAAACCAATCACAATCGCAGTTAAAACCAAGGCTTGTGGAAGAGGATCGACATAATTAGCTGGATTAATAACAGTGGTAGGATCAACAATTGGAGCAGCATTACTACGCGGTCTACTCATTGAAAATATAAAAAGATTAACACCATAGGAGATCAAGGACAAACCAAGAATGACTTGAAAAGTACGTGGACGCAAAACAAGCCAAATACCTGATCCGACAAAAACACCGATACCCAAAGAAAGAACAATTTCCATTAATTTTCCTTCTCTTTTAAAATAGGTTTCTTACCGATTCGGTAACTCCTAATTGACTGGTGTGCAAGTGCAATTAAAATCAGAACAGTTGCTCCTAACACAAGAGAAAGCACACCAAAATCAAACAAAAAAGCAGATGCCATGGGAACTTTCCCAATTAACGGAAGATGAATATATCGAAAAAAGGATGTTAAAAAAGGATATCCAAAAAACCAAGAGCCCATCCCCGTTACGACTGACAATAATAAACCAAAGCCTATCCAACGCAAAGGTAAAACTCTCAAATGCGTTTCCACCCACCGAATATCGCGTGCAAGATATTGTAAAATAAATCCTATAGCCAAAGTAATACCACCGACAAATCCACCTCCTGGCAGATCATGCCCTCGCATGAATAAATAAATAGCAAAAGCGATAATAATTGGAAAGAGCCAACCCATAATAACAGCAGGAACAGCTAAATAATTCAATACTGTATCTCCCACATTTCGATTAGGCTGAGCTATATCAAAGGCTTTCTGGATACGTTGTTGAAAAGGCGCATCAATACTCTCAGGCGCAGGACGAAAACGTCGTAAGAGTGCAAAAACAGTAAGGGAAACAACACCCAAAACCACAATTTCTCCCATGGTATCAAAACCACGGAAATCAACCAATAACACATTCACAACATTGCGACCACCAGCATCTGAGTAAGCATGCGTTAGAAAAAAATCAGAAATCGTTGTACCTTGGGGACGTGTCATCACTGCAAAAGAAAGCCATGCTACACCAGCACCTCCTACAAGGGATATGATGAAATCACGGAAACGACGCAAGCGAACCCAAAAATGAACAGCAGCTGGCCCAGGGTCATGCAAACGTTTAGGCAACCACCGTAAACCAAGCAATAATAAAACGACTGTAACAACCTCAACAACCAATTGTGTTATTGCTAAATCAGGAGCAGAAAGCCATAAAAAGGTTGCACAAGTCATCAAACCAGCTCCCCCTAAAAGCATAAGTGAAGCAAGACGATGAAACTTTGCTCGCCAAGCAACTAAAAGCGCACATAATCCGCCAACCAGCCAAAGAGCGAGAAAAGGAATATCAAGTGGAAAAAGCGGTAATGTCCCCACTGGAATGAAACCATCGCACCAAAGTAAAAGACCAACAAAGGCAAAACAGACCCAAAAAATCCAATGCAATTGGATCTGCAAACGGCGTGTTGACAAAGCAGACTCCACCGCACGGGCCCATTTCCAAGAAATAATTACGAGAATGCGTTCAAAAATACGCGGTCCTTTTAAGTGACGGAAAAAAGGAGCCCCATCATCACAGGATAAAAAATAACGATGCCCAACAGCATAGAGCAATCCGCCCCCTAATAATGCAACAAAGCTCATCACTAATGGAGTGTTAAACCCATGCCAAACAGCCAAACTATAAGGAATTGTCATTGGTCCTAAAACAGACACGACCGCATTATCTAAAATAGGTCCTATTGTTAAATTAGGAAAAATACCAACCGCTAAACAAATAAACACCAAAAGCTCCATTGGTAAACGCATGAAATGCGGTGGTTCATGGGGAGTCTTGGGTAAATTGTCAGGCTTTGGTCCTAAAAAAACGCCATGAATAAAGCGTATAGAATAGGTCACACTAAACAGACTAGCTAGCGTTGCCACATAAGGCGCAATCCAATCGAGCCATGATTCCATATGCGTTTCAACAGCTTCAGCAAAAAACATCTCTTTCGATAAAAAACCATTCAACAAAGGAACCCCAGCCATCGCTGCACTCGCAACTAAAGCAAGAGTTGCTGTGATAGGCATAGAACGATAAAGCCCTGACAGTTTACGCATATCACGTGTTCCCGTCTCGTGATCAATAATGCCAGCAGCCATAAATAAAGAAGCTTTAAAAGTAGCATGATTGGCCATATGAAAGATCGCCGCAACACATGCAAGTGGACTACCAAGACTTAAAAGTGTTGTAATTAATCCAAGATGACTAATAGTCGAGTAAGCAAGCAGTCCTTTCAAGTCTTGCTGAAACATGGAAAAATAGGCACCTAGAAGAAGAGTTGAGAGTCCTGAAAAGCCAACCAGCCAAAACCAAGATTCTGTTCCAGAGAGCACAGGCCATAAACGAACAAGCAAAAACAATCCCGCTTTTACCATTGTTGCCGAATGCAAATAAGCCGATACGGGAGTTGGAGCAGCCATCGCGTTAGGTAGCCAAAAATGAAAGGGAAATTGCGCGCTTTTTGTTAACCCTCCCAATAAAATACAAATAAGGATAGGACTATAAAGAGAACTTGACCGGATCATATCTCCAGACTGTAGCACCTTATCCAAATCAAAACTGCCAACAGTATACCCAATCAATAAAACTCCAATAAAAAGAGCAAAGCCGCCAAAACCTGTGATCGTTAGAGCCATACGCGCACCCTCACGCGCACTTGCATTATGGTACCAATAGCCGATCAGCAAAAAAGAAAAAATACTGGTAAGTTCCCAGAAAACAACCAAAAAGACGAGATTACCTGATAAAACTATTCCTATCATTGATCCCATAAAGGCCAAAAAAAAGGAAAAAAAACGCGGTACAGAATCCGCTGGATCTATGTAATAACGTGAATAAATAACAACAAGCAGCCCAATCCCTGTAATAAGCAAGCAAAAAAGCCACGACAAACCATCTATGCGGAGAATCAAATCGCTTCCCCATTCTGGAAGCCAAGAAATATCTAAACGCACTATGTGGTTTCCGCGAACTTCCGGATAAAGCATTATTGTAAAAATAAGACAGAAAAGTGCGACAACCCCAGCAAACCACGCTTCATTATTTTTTGCTGTCGAACGAAAAAAGCCAATGACAGCACTTCCACCAAAGGGAAGCAAAACGAGCAATACCAACATTGCTTCCCGTGTTGTCATTCTTTAAACTCCATTTTACCTTAATATTTTGTCATCGACAAAACAAAAACTTATATTCTCACCCCCATTCCACACTTAATGATAATAAGATTTAATAAAACTTAAAAGCATTTAAAATTTTTAAAAAAACAATGCTTGCATGAAAATACTGCGCACCACACAAGTCTTCTCTTTATTGTAAGAACAATAACGCTCACGACAAGAAGCAATTAAAATTTTATTTAATTTCTACCCTTTAAAAAAGCGTGATAAACACTGCCTACGCCCCCCATGAAAAGGCTGAAAACTATTATCATTTTTATTATAAGAGCGATAACGCGCAAGGCAAGATTCAATATGTTGTTTAAGCATCCATGGCTCTTTTTTTTCTAATTTTTCCGAAGAAGACGTTAAAAACACTTTTTTAGCATCTGGTACAACTTTTAATGATGCGCCTTTTGTGCTTAAGTGCGGTGATGTAATAAATGCCGCTTCAGGATACCACCAATTATCACTGTATTTACGATAACCACGCCGATAATGACGATAACCTTTAAAACCATTAAGTTCTCTACGCCCCGTAAAAATCAAAGGCACCGAAATATCTTGGAGAGAAGTCTGAGTAACCAGTTTGGCTTTAGCATCACTCCTATTTTGCCCCCAATTAACAAGAGTGGTTGTTATAATGAAAAAACTGCTAACAAATACAAAAGCTAAAGCATAATATAATTTTTTTTTCATACTCATAACAAAAAACTCAACATAATAAACAACAGTAATTACAGAAAGCCTTTCTCTTGCTGGACAGAAACAGATTCTTTTCTTAAGATTCTTTTTTCTTGAGACATTCTGTTACTCTTTGTACTAAACGTTGATCTTGGCAATAAGATCCTACAAAAAAGAATGAATAAATGATGATAAAAACCCCCTACTATCTTATAGACAAATCGAAACTCATCAAAAACATGCAAACAATTTCTCGTTTACGGGAAATGTCCGGAGCTAAAATTTTACTTGCTTTGAAATGTTTTGCCACATGGAGTGTTTTTGATTTAATGTCTGAGTTCATGGATGGAACCACATCATCATCCCTTTATGAACTGCGTTTAGGAAGAGAAAAATTTGGCAAAGAAACCCATGCTTATTCAGTGGCTTGGGCAGATGATGAAATTGATGAAGCCTGTGGTTATGCAGATAAAATCATCTTTAATTCCATCCAACAGCTTCAACGCTTTTCTGATGCAACAAAAACCATTCAAAGAGGTTTAAGGTTAAACCCAGGAATGAGCGCATCAAATTTTGATCTTGCCAACCCCTCTCGCCCTTTTAGCCGCTTAGGAGAAACAAACCAAAGCGCTATCAAAGAAGTTCTGCCTCTTATCAACGGATTGATGATCCATAACAATTGTGAAAATGCTGACTTTAATCTTTTTAACCAAATGCTTGGGTATATGGAAGAAAAATTTGCAGAACTTTTTTCTGCTGTTGACTGGATAAGCCTTGGCGGCGGAATCCATTTTACGGCTGAAAATTATCCTCTAGAAGCTTTCGCAAAACGCTTAAAACAATTTTCTAAAACTCATGGTGTCACTCTTTTTCTAGAACCAGGAGAAGCTGCTATTACCAAAAGCACCACTTTAGAAGTCAGTGTTCTTGACACATTGTATAATGAAAAGAATCTAGCCATCGTTGATAGCTCAATTGAAGCACATATGCTTGATCTTCTCATTTATCGTGAGAATGCCAAATTAGAACCCAATCAAGGTCCACACGAAATTATGATTTGTGGAAAGTCTTGTCTTGCCGGCGATATTTTTGGAACATTTCAATTTCAAAAACCTCTTAAAATAGGCGATAGACTGTCTTTTCAGGATGCAGCAGGTTATACAATGGTCAAGAAAAACTGGTTTAATGGCGTTACAATGCCTGCTATTGTTCTCAAAGAGTGCGATGGTACATTAACACTTCAACGCCAATTCAGCTATAACGACTATCAGGAAAGCCTTTCATAAAGATAAACCATAAAAAACGTCATACAACAGTATTAAAAAGGAGATGGACCTACAATGAAAAAAAATGTTCTCATTATTGGTGCCGGAGGTGTTGCACAAGTTGTTGCGCATAAATGCGCTCAAAACAACGATATTCTTGGTGAAATTCATATTGCTTCACGAACACTCAAAAAATGTGAGGCCATCATTGCTTCTATTAAAGAAAAAAACACAATGAAAGAACAGGGTGTTCTCAAAAGCCATTCGCTCAATGCCATGAATGTAGAAGAAACTATAAAGCTCATCCAAAAGACCAAATGCGAAATTGTCATTAATGTTGGTTCTGCCTTTCTTAATATGTCTGTTCTTTCAGCTTGTATTGAAACCAAATGCGCTTATATCGATACCGCAATTCATGAAGACCCATTGAAAATTTGTGAAACACCTCCTTGGTATGGCAATTATGAATGGCCTCGACGTCAAGAATGTGAAAAAGCTGGTATAACCGCTATTTTAGGAGCAGGTTTTGACCCAGGTGTAGTGAATTCTTATGCTGCATTAGCGCGCGATGATTATTTTGATAAAATCACAGATATTGATATTATTGATATTAATGCCGGAAATCATGGACGTTGGTTTGCTACAAATTTTGATCCAGAAATTAACTTCCGTGAATTTACAGGACAAGTATGGTCATGGCAAAATAAAAAATGGACTTCCAATAAAATGTTTGAAATCAGCCATGAATGGGATCTTCCCGTTGTGGGAAAACACAAAGCCTATATGACAGGACATGATGAAATTCATTCACTTTCCAAAAATCTTGATGTAGAGAATGTCCGTTTCTGGATGGGATTTGGTGATCGTTATATCACTGTTTTTACGGTTCTAAAAAATCTTGGCCTCTTATCTGAACAGCCCATTAAGACAGCAGAAGGACAAGAAGTCGTGCCCTTGAAAGTCGTAAAGGCCGTCTTACCCGACCCTTCCTCTCTCGCCCCAGACTACACAGGAAAAACCTGTATCGGAGATCTTATTAAAGGCGAAAAAGATGGAAACTCGAGAGAAATTTTTATCTATAATATAGCCGATCACAAACAAGCTTTTCATGAAACTGGGGCACAAGGCATTTCCTATACAGCTGGCGTACCAGCAGCCGCAACAGCTCTTCTTATTGCCACAAGCGAATGGGATGTTAAAACTATGGTCAATGTAGAAGAATTACCACCCCACCCTTTCCTTAAATATCTTGATCATATGGGGCTTCCCACTTTTATAAGAGAACAACAAGAGGATAAAAAATTACAATTTTAATACCTATAGAAAGCATATAGTTGATTTTTTAAGTTATCACAAAACTGCCCAATGAAAACAAACTTAATATTCTCGTGTAATTATGGTTTTCAAAAAAATTTTAGCTATTCGTTATATTTTGGCAACATTGTGATTTCTTAACAACCCTAAAGAAGAGACATAGCATCTTTTTAAGACATAGCGAGCAATGATCAAAAAAACAGAGAAGAAAAAACTAATTTAATCACACTGTATAACTTGTCATTATCATCAAAAAGATAGTGTCATAAACAAAAGATATAAAAATACCGCTCTTTTAAAGAAGAGCGGTATTTTGTAGAATATTCAATCCCTTCCCTCTTCATATATAACGTTACGCTGAATACTATAAGATTATCTTAATCACAAACTCTCTCACATTGAAGCAATTAAAATCTTTTGTCTGCACATCACAAACAAAGCAAGCGTATGAGTAAAAAATGACAAATTTCTCTTATGAAAACGCTCAAATAATAAAGAGCTTTAGCAATATTGAAAACTGAAAAAGTGTATTATAATGTCAGTGTGTACTTTTACTAAACATAAAGATGATGGTGCACAATAGGTCTTGTAACAGTTTGAATGAATTTCATATATTTCAAGAGGAACTTTACAGTTATACCATTCACGAGCCACCATCGCGAAGTAGATTTGAGCATTTTGAGAGATGTTTGCTTAACACAAAACACGCAGATAAGCTCGGAATCCTATCTTAAATATTTTATAACAGTATAAAAACTACCCCATATATAAAACTTTACATAGACTAAACACCACTGCTCTAAACGATAGTGCACAACAGGATAATCAATCAAAACTGCACAACAGATATCTAAAAAAGTAATTATCGAAAAGCATACAACAAATGGAACATTCCAATACTATTGGTTATATTCCTTTTTTTGTTGCATGCTTCACTAATATTTTCTGCCCCCCCGTGCCTTTTAAAATGTACTTTTTAAAAGCTTTTTAAATATGAAGTGGTTTAGCAAATGTTGCCAAAGCTGCCTCACGCACGGCTTCTGATAAGGTAGGATGTGCATGGCAACAACGTCCCAGATCTTCTGATGAACCACCAAATTCCATTAAAACTGCAATTTCATGGATCATTTCACCAGCACCAAATCCAAGAATATGTCCTCCTAATACCCTATCTGTTTTTTTATCAGAAAGGATTTTAACGAACCCATCACTCTTTTGCATTGCACGTGCACGACCATTGGCCATAAAAGGAAATTTGCCAACATTATATTCAATACCAGCAGTTTTTAGCTCTTCTTCTGTTCTTCCTACACTCGCAATTTCCGGCTGTGTATAAACAACACTAGGAATAACATCAAAATTAACATGCCCTTTTTGACCTGCCAAAATCTCTGCCACAGCAATGCCTTCTTCCTCTGCTTTATGTGCTAACATTGGCCCTTTTACGACATCACCAATTGCATAAATTCCTGGAACATTCGTCTGCCAATGGGCATCAATTGCAATAAATCCGCGTTCATCTAACTGAACACCAGCCTCTTGTAAGCCAAGCCCCTCTGTATAAGGAGAACGTCCAGTAGCAATAAGCACAACATCAGCCTCTAAAGTTTCAGCCTCACCACCTTTGACAGATTCAAAGCTCACCTGAGCAGTTAAGCCAGATTGTGTAACAGCTGTCACCTTTGCACCCGTTTTATATTCAATCCCCTGTTTTTCCATTAATTTCTGAAATTGCCGTGAAACTTCACCATCCATTGAGCCCAAAACTTTATTAAGATACTCAATAATGGTCACCTTAGCACCCAAACGGCTCCAAACTGATCCAAGTTCTGAACCAATGACACCAGCACCCACTACAATCATATGCGCTGGTACTTTTTCAAGTGAAAGGGCTCCCGTAGAAGAAACAATAGTCTTTTCATCAATTTCAACATTCACCCCTGGAATTCCTGAACTCTCTGAACCGGTAGCAATAATAATATTTTTTGTTTCAATTGTTTGTTTATTACCATCTCTGGCAACAACTTCCACATGACCCGCACTCAAAATTTTGGCTGTCCCAAAAAAAGTATCAACTTTATTTTTTTTCATCAAAAAAGAAACACCACTGGTATTGGCTGTCACCACAGCTTTCTTATGAACCATCATTTGTTCAAGATTAAGCTTAGATTTACCAATAGAAATACCAAGCGTTTCAAAACCATGCTGGGTTTCAGCAAACACTTCTGAAGCATGCAACAACGCTTTAGAAGGAATACAACCAACGTTGAGACATGTTCCTCCTAATGTTGTACGCTTTTCAATAATTGCTACTTTAAGTCCCAGTTGCGCCGCCTTTATTGCTGCTACATAACCACCTGGACCCGCTCCGATCACAGCCACATCATAAGACATCCGTTTCTCCTTTCATCCTGAAAACTGTATTTTACAAATCAAGAACAAGGCGTTCCGGATCTTCTAAGCTTTCCTTAACACGCACAAGGAAAGTTACAGCCTCTTGCCCATCCACAATACGGTGATCATAAGAAAGCGCTAAATACATCATGGGGCGGATCACAACTTGGCCCTCAACAACCATTGCTCGCTCTTTAATCGCGTGCATTCCCAAAATACCAGATTGTGGTGCATTCAAAATCGGTGTTGACATCAACGATCCATACACACCACCATTGGTAATGGTAAAAGTTCCACCTTGCATATCAGAAACGGCTAATTTTCCATCACGCGCAAGACGCCCCAAACGACCAATCTCTTTTTCAATCTCTGCCAATGACATTTGATCTGCATCTCGCACCACTGGAACCACAAGCCCTTTATCCGTTCCAACAGCAATTCCAACATTTACATAGTTTTTGTAAACAATATCTGTCCCATCAATCTCGGCATTAACAGCAGGAAGTTCTTTTAATGCATGACAAACAGCCTTGGTAAAAAAACCCATAAAACCAAGCTTAACGCCATGTTTCTTTTCAAAAAGATCCTTATAACGCTTGCGCAAATCCATCACCGCTGACATATCAACCTCATTAAATGTGGTTAACATTGCTGCTACATTTTGTGCATCTTTAAGACGGCGAGCAATTGTTTGACGCAATTTCGTCATACGAACCCGCTCTTCACGTGTTTCTTGGACAGGAGTTGTCGAAGAACTCGTCGCAGAAGAAGAGGGTGTAGGGGCATTTGTACTTTGTTTTAATCCACCAAGAACATCTTCTTTAAGAATTTGTCCACGTTTTCCAGAACCTGAAATATCGCTTTTTGCAACATTATTTTCAGCCATCAATTTTGCTGCTGAAGGAGAAGGAGGCATTGCACTGCTCAAAGCAGGTTTCTCCGATTCAGATGAAGGCGCTGGAACAAGTGTAGCAGAAGGTGAAAATGATTGGGAGACACCAGCTTCTCCAGCTTTCACCACTCCTAAAAGAGCATTTACTTCAACCGTATCGCCTTCTTTTGCAATGATTTCAGATAATTTTCCAGCAACAGGAGAAGGAACTTCAACGGTTACCTTATCAGTTTCTAATTCAACCAAAGGCTCATCCATAGCGACAGCTTCGCCAAGTTTTTTAAACCATTTACCAACCGTTGCTTCGGTAACCGATTCGCCCAAAGTAGGAACACGAATTTCAGTAGTCATAATATTTTTCCATACATTCAGAGTAGTAATAAATTAAGAACCTAACGCGTCTTTAAGAAACGCAGCCAGTTGTTCAAGGTGTTTCACCATTAACCCAGAGGCCGGTGACGCACTCGCAGGACGACCTGCATAACGAGCACGTGAATATTGCGCATTAATATGCGTCAAAACCCATTCCAAATAAGGCTCAATAAATGACCAAGCCCCCATGTTTTTTGGTTCCTCTTGGCACCAAAAAACTTCCGCCTGCAAAAAGCGCGACAACACATTCACCAAAACTTTTGCAGGGAAAGGATAAAGCTGTTCAATACGAAGGAGGTAAACATCATCGATACCCTTTTTTTCACGTTCTTCATAAAGGTCGTAATAAACCTTACCAGTACAAAGAACGACACGGCGAATCTTATTATCTTTTTGCAACTTAATGACAGAATCTTTGAGACATTCTGCATCATCAAGCAACACACGACAGAAACTTGTTTCTGGCCCCATTTCATTGAGAAGAGAAACAGCTCGCTTATGACGTAAAAGTGATTTCGGTGTCATCAAAATCAATGGCTTACGGAAATCACGCTTAATTTGTCGACGCAAAATATGAAAATAATTTGCAGGGGTTGTACAATTAGCAACCTGCATATTATCTTCCGCACAAAGTTGAAGAAACCGTTCTAAACGTGCAGAAGAATGCTCCGGCCCTTGCCCTTCAAAACCATGAGGCAATAAACACACAAGACCAGACATACGAAGCCACTTACGCTCTGCGGATGAAATAAATTGATCAAAAATGACCTGTGCACCATTAGAGAAATCACCAAATTGTGCTTCCCAAAGTGTTAACCCTCGTGGTTCAGCAAGAGAATATCCATATTCAAAACCAAGAACAGCTTCTTCAGAAAGCATAGAATTAACAACGTCATAAAGCGCTTGCCCTTTTTGTAAATGATTCAAAGGAATATAACGCGCTTCATTCTCTTGATCATAAAGAACTGAATGACGTTGTGAAAAAGTTCCCCGTTCAACATCTTCACCTGAAAGACGAACCGGCGCTCCTTCCAAACAAAGTGAACCAAAAGCTAAAGCTTCAGCGGTTGCCCAATCAACCCCCTCACCGGTTTCAAAAATTTTAGCACGATTATTTAAAAAACGTTGAATGGTTTTGTGAACGTGAAAATTCGCCGGAATTTCAACAATTTTCTGACCAATTTCCTTTAAAGTTTTTAATTCAACACCGGTTGTTCTAGAATGCTGCTCATCAGAACTACTAAAAGCTTTGAGTCCCGTCCAGCTCCCATCAAGCCAATCAGCCTTATTAGGTTTATAAGAAGCACTTTCTTCAAGTTCACCTTCAAGTTTATCGCGCCATAATTTTTTTTGTTGCTCAATCTCTTCCGAAGTAATCATTCCTTCTGCTACCAATTGATCACTATAGAGTTGAAGAGTTGTTTTATGATTACGTATTGCTTTATACATAAGCGGCTGCGTAAAGGAAGGTTCATCACCTTCATTATGCCCATAACGGCGATAACAAAACATATCAATAACCACTGGTTTATGGAAAATTTGGCGAAACTCTGTTGCTATTTTGGCAACAAAAACAACTGCCTCAGGATCATCACCATTCACATGGAAAATTGGTGCGTCAATCATTTTTGCGACATCTGATGGATAAGGCGAAGAACGTGAAAAACGTGGAGATGTTGTAAAACCAATCTGGTTATTAATAATAACATGAAGTGAGCCTGCAACACGATAACCTTTAAGACCTGAAAGACCAAAAGTTTCTTGGATAACGCCTTGTCCTGCAAAAGCGGCATCACCATGAATAAGCAATGGCATCACTTTTGAACGCTCACTTAATGGGAGTAAATCAGTATGCGCAGGTCCCATAAGTTGATCTTGTTTAGCACGTGCTTTTCCCATAACAACCGGATCAACAATCTCAAGATGAGATGGATTGGCCAACAGTGATAAATGAACTTTTTTACCATCAAAGTCCAGATCAGCGGTAGTTCCCAAATGATATTTAACATCACCGGATCCCTCCACATCATCAGGCTTGTAAGATCCCCCTTTGAATTCATGAAAAATAGCCCTATGCGGTTTGGCAAGAACTTGTGAAAGAACATTTAAACGACCACGATGCGCCATTCCTAAAATAACTTCCTGCACCCCCAAAGCACTACCACATTTGATAATCTGTTCAAGAGCGGGAATCAGCGCCTCACCACCATCGAGTCCAAAACGCTTTGTACCTTTATATTTAGTGTCTAAAAACTGTTCGAATCCCTCCGCCTGAATAAGCTTATTCAGAATAGCTTTCTTGTCTTGTTGTGTGAAAGAATTTTTTTTATCTCGCCCTTCAATACGTTCTTGAAGCCATACTTTCTGAACCGGATCAGAAACATGCATATATTCCACACCGATTGTTGAACAATAGGTACGATTGAGAATCTCAAGCATTTGCGGAATAGTTGCATATTCCAACCCTAAAACATTATCAATAAAAATGGGACGCTCGTAATCAGCTGGAGTAAAACCATAAGCTTCTGGAGAAAGTTCCTTATAATCTTCTTGTTTTTCGGCCAATTGAAGAGGGTCAAGCTGCGCATGAAGATGTCCCCGTTCTCGAAACGCACGAATCATCATAATTGCATGAATGGAATCACGTGTTGCACGAATAATATCTTGTTTACTGGAAGTTTTTCCCTTTTGTGCAGCACCTGTTATTGCTTTTTCCTTTAATTTATCGCCAAGATATTTTTCAAGAGAAGACCAATCACCATCAAGAGCAGAAACCAATTCACCCTCTGCTTTTAATGGCCAATGATCACGCTGCCATGTTGCTCCTTCAGCATTTTTAAGAACATCTTCTTTATTATCATGAAGTCCTTCAAAAAAAGCACGCCACTGTGAATCAACACTGGTAGGATCTTTTTCATATTGAGCATAAAGTTGATCTATATAATCCGCATTCCCACCATAAAGAAATGATGTCTGTGCAAAAAGGCTATTTATTTCGTCCTGCCTTGCCATATACCTCTCCGGAACATCTATTCCGTCTCCTTATATCTCTTTTGACCTTTAAATGCTTACAAACAAGCAGTAATTTGAACATTCAAAAAAGTTTTACCTTTTTATACTCAAGTTTTTTCACCTGAATCTAAGAACCTTTTCTTATTCAGGTGAAACTTTCTTTTAGCCTTTCAAAACTGACATCAAAGTCTTACCTATCTGTGATGGCGAAGAAGACACACGAATCCCAGCTGATTCCATTGCCGCAATTTTATCTTCTGCTCCACCTTTACCACCAGAAATAACAGCACCAGCATGTCCCATTGTACGTCCTGGAGGAGCCGTACGGCCAGCAATAAAGCCAACAACTGGCTTTTTACGACCTTTTCTTGCTTCATCTTGCAAAAACTGTGCTGCTTCTTCTTCAGCAGAACCACCAATCTCACCAATCATAACAATAGACTCGGTTTCATCATCCGCTAAAAACATTTCCAACACATCAATAAATTCAGTGCCCTTAACAGGATCGCCACCAATCCCTATAGCAGTCGTTTGTCCGAGACCTTCCTGACTCGTTTGAAAAACGGCTTCATAAGTTAAAGTTCCCGACCTCGAGACAACCCCAACAGAACCTTTTCTAAAAATAGAACCAGGCATAATACCAATTTTACATTCATTTGGTGTAAGAATACCGGGACAATTAGGACCAATAAGACGAGACTTTGAGTTTTCTAATCGCGCCTTCACTTTAACCATATCCATAACGGGAATACCTTCCGTAATACAGATAATTAAACAAATTTCAGCTTCAATAGCCTCTATAATAGCTGCCGCAGCCCCTGCAGGAGGAACATAAATAACGGAAGCATCCGCGCCTGTTTTTTCTTTTGCTTCTGCAACATTAGCGAAAATAGGAAGAGTTTCGCCTTTTGAACCTTCCCATGTTTCTCCACCCTTTTTAGGATTAACGCCACCAACCATTTGCGTACCATGATAAGCAAGCGCCTGTTCTGTATGAAATGTTCCTGTTTTTCCTGTAAGCCCTTGAACGAGAACTTTTGTCTCTTTATTCACAAGAATTGACATAGCTTAAGCTCCCTTCACGGCTGCAACAATTTTTTGGGCAGCATCATCTAAATCATCAGCAGGAATAACATTCAAACCACTCTCATTGATAATTGCTTTACCTTGCTCAACATTAGTACCTTCAAGACGAACAACCAAGGGAACCTTTAAACCAACCTCACGAACAGCAGCAACCACACCTTCAGCAATGACATCACAACGCATAATACCACCAAAAATGTTAACCAAAATGCCCTTAACATTTGGATCGGCCGTAATAATCTTAAAAGCAGCTGTCACCTTTTCTTTTGATGCTCCACCACCAACATCCAAAAAATTCGCTGGCTCTGCTCCATAAAGCTTAATGATATCCATTGTTGCCATAGCAAGCCCAGCACCATTAACCATGCAACCAATCGTACCCTCAAGAGCAACATAAGCAAGATCATGCTTTGATGCTTCTATTTCCTTTGGATCTTCCTCTGAAAGATCGCGCAATTCTAAAATATCTGGATGACGAAACAGAGCATTATTATCAAAAGAAACTTTCGCATCAAGAACACGCAAGTGACCATCTTTCATCACAATAAGCGGATTGATTTCTAAAAGGCTCATATCTTTTTCACAAAATGCCTTATAGAAAATCGGAAAAAGCTTTTCACCATCTTCTCGCGCACTACTTTGTAGTTTCAACGCATCACAAAGTCTTGCACAATCAGCAGAAGTAACACCCTCTACAGCATCAATGGGAAGCGTGAATATTTTTTCTGGTGTCTCTTCAGCAACCGTTTCAATATCCATTCCACCTTCTGTTGAAACAACAAAAGCAATTCGACCAACGCTACGATCAACCAAAAGTGAAAGATAAAGCTCCCGTTCAATATCGGCACCATCTTCAATATAAAGGCGGTTGACCTGCTTACCCTCTGGACCAGTTTGTTTGGTTACCAAAGTTTTTCCAAGCATTTCTTGAACATTTGCAACAACTTCTTCAACAGATTGTGCAAGCCGAACACCACCCTTTGCATCAGGACCAAGTTCTTTAAACTTACCCTTACCACGACCACCAGCGTGTATCTGACTTTTAACCACATAGAGAGGTCCGGGCAATTTTTCCGCCCATTTTTCAGCTTGCTCTACAGAATAAACAGCGACACCATTTGCAATTGGTGCTCCATATTCATGAAGCAGACGTTTGGCCTGATACTCATGGATATTCATGCATTTGTCCTTTTCTTTTATGGATCTTATTAATCCTAAAGTTTTAATATTCTATACTTATTTTAATGAATTAAACCTTGTTCAATTTACTTGAGACTAGGTACAAGAGCAATACAAGCTTCACAAAGCTTTTTAACCGCATTTACTGAATGATCAAAAGCACCTCTTTCTTCCTTATCAAGATCAATTTCAATGACTCGTTCAACACCACCTGCACCAAGTACAACAGGAACACCAACGTAGGTATCATTAACCCCATATTCTCCTGAAAGATAAGCTGCAACAGGCACAACACGCTTAGTGTCCTTTAGATAAGCCTCAGCCATAGAAACAGCAGAAGCTGCTGGTGCATAATAAGCAGAACCTGTTTTTAACAAACCAACAATTTCTGCACCGCCATCACGGGTACGCTGGATAATTTGATCAATTCTTTCCTGTGTTGTCCAGCCCATCTTTACAAGATCAGGCAAAGAAATACCACCAACCGTTGAATAACGCACGAGAGGAACCATTGTATCACCGTGGCCCCCTAAAACAAACGCTGTCACATCTTTAATAGAGACCTTAAATTCCTCAGATAAGAAATGACGAAAACGCGCTGAATCAAGAACACCAGCCATCCCAACCACTTTATGTGTAGGGAGACCTGAAAATTTCTGCAATGCCCACACCATCGCATCAAGGGGATTGGTAATACAAATAACAAACGCTGAAGAAGCGTATTTTTTAATTCCAGCTCCAACTTGTTCCATAACCTTTAAATTAATGCCCAAAAGTTCATCACGGCTCATACCAGGTTTTCGCGCAACGCCTGCTGTTACAATAACAACATCAGCACCTTCAATTGCTTCATAAGCATTAGCACCTTTTAGACTGATATCAAAACCATCAACGGGAGAAGATTCGGCTATATCTAGAGCCTTACCTTGTGGCACACCTTCTGTAATATCAAATAAGACCACATCAGCAAGCTCTTTAAGCCCAATAATATGTGCTAAAGTACCACCAATCATACCTGAACCAATGAGAGCTATTTTTTTCCGTGCCATTTTATTTTTTCCTAACTTTTAGATAATTCAGCGCACACCCAATCAACGTCCGTATACTGAATATTTTGACTTCAACCATATTCAAACAATATCATAAAAAGGAGTAAAGAAATGAAATTTACAAATTTATCTCCTTACAGAAACAACAACCCTCCGCTGAAACAACTATTAGAAAATTATCACGATGTATCGATAAAGTGAATTTAAAAAAAATACAACAGAATTATTATATTTCTTTAATTTCAAAAAGTTATTGTTTTGACAGTTTACGTAAAGGTAAAAGTATAATCAATGCTTCTTCTTCAAAAGAAAATGTTCTTCCCAAAGTTTTAAATAATCGTAGCTTTGCATTTCGAAAAGACGTGATTGTGTTCTTTGAAATTCAAATGTTTCCGTAATCTGCGCATGCCCTTTATACAAATCCCCTATCCCTGCGGCTGCCGACATAAACAACCGTATATGCCGCTCATAAAGAATATCAATAAGCAAAATAAACCGTTTTGTTTCATTGCGACATGTATCATCCATGACCGGTACATTATCAATAAAAATCGTATGATAATGCTCTCCTAATAACAAATATTCAGCCGCGGCCAAAGGCTTTGCACATAAATCCCCATAATCAAAACGAGCACATCCTGCACCAAAGCGCGGAATAGGAATAAAGCGCCCTTTTATAGAAAGCTCATCAGACATCTCCTTATGTCCTTGCAATACAAGTGCCCATGCTTGATCCATATATTCATTTGCTTGGACCCCCAACGGCGATACATACATCTGTTGTAGATTTGATTTTTCAAGGCGATAATCTGTTTTTGCATCAAGATTAACAACACGAACATATGCTTTCAAAACTTGAATAAAAGGCAAAAAGAGCTCACGATTCAAACCGTTACAATAAAGGTTATCCGGCGCCACATTTGAAGTCGCAATAAAGAAAATTCCTTTATCAAACAGAGCAGAAATAAGCCGCCCCAATACCATAGCATCAGCAATATCCGTTACACTAAACTCATCAAAACAAAGTACTTTTGCTTCTCGTGCAAGATCTTCAGCAACAGCTAAAATAGGATTATCTTGTTTAAATTTTGTACACCCAGATGCTTGACGATAAGAATTAATACGCTCATGCACATCAGCCATAAAATCATTAAAATGGGCACGCTTTTTATGACCTTTAGGCAAACAAGAAAAGAACAAATCCATCAGCATGGTTTTGCCCCGTCCTACTTCACCATAAATATACAGTCCCTGAAAAAAACCTGTTTCATCTCCTTGTTTTACAACGCAAGAAATATTTTGTTTTTTCCTTTTAAATATTCTGTTAAAGAAAGAGCAAAATATCCAAGGCAAAGGATGAGAGATATTTTGTTCCGCAATTTTTTTTAATAAATGATCAAAATATTCTGTTATAGCTAATTGAGCGGGATCAAAACAAACCTCTCCTTTAGCGACAAGCTCCTTATAACGTGTTGAAACGAGAATCATCCAAAAAACCTTTTTCAAACTGATCTCAATGAAAAATACAAATACTTTTCAAGAATCTGTCCGTCTAGTTTAGTTTATCATAAACGATCAAAAATGATTTAACGACTTAAAATAACGGGATGATCATCAAGTGTACGTCCCTCAAAACGATCAACATTTGAAGAATAAAGAACGAGGATAACACGTCCAGAGTTATTATAAAAATATAATCTTTTTCCTTTAACAGCCCACGATCTCACTTGGGAAGCAATTCCTGGACAGTGTAAAGGACCAGCACGGTACCCTTGTCCAAACTTTGTTTGTGGAGTTGCAATCCGGCAAACTTTTCCTCCCATAGAAAGATTCCATACCCCAGCAACACTTGCAGGAAATAAATCAGTGGCATTACTTGGCAATTCGAGACTAGCCATTCGTCCATCGCTCTGAGAATCTCCTTTTTCATACATCGGAGCGTTTGCATCTTCAGATATCGACGAAGAAGTAGACGACAGATCAGACGCTTCTAATATTGTCATTTGTTGAGATGGATAAAAAACTTCTAATGCGTTACCATCGTCATTACCATCAAACCGTGTTGTTGAACATCCCCCTAAAAACATTACAGTTGATAGTGCAACGAAAAACGAAACTTTTGAAAACGCCATGTCTGTACTCTCTCCCACGACAATAAATAAGTTCACAAAAAAATTAAGCGAATATTTGTTATAGTTACAAAGATAAATTAACAAATTAAAAAAAACAGGTTAAAATCACTTATTTTAAAAGAAATAATTTATGTACCCAATTTTATATTTATTAAACACTAGAAATTTATAATATTTTCAGCCATATATCTTTTTACAAGTAACATTAGAAATAGAGAAGTTTCATGAAAACGCCATTTAGCAAAATGGACGGTCTTGGAAATCAAATTATTGTTGTTGATATGCGTGAAAGCACATACGCTCTTACACCACAAGCAATCCTTGCTTTGTCGGCAGATCCTGAAATGCATTTTGATCAAATCATGGCTATCCACACACCAACTCAGAAAAAAACCGACTTCCGCATAGAAATATGGAATGCCGACGGATCAATAGCTAAAGCTTGTGGCAATGGTACCCGCTGTGTCATCGCATGGCTTAAAGATCACAATTTTGGTGAAAAATTTCATTTAGAAACTCCCGCTGGAATTATTGAAGGAAAATACCAAACCGATAATCTCATTTCTGTTGATATGGGATGCCCAAATTTCAATGCAAAAGAGATGCCTGTTTCACGTGAAATAGTTGATACCAATCACGTAGAAATTATGGCTGGTCCCCTAAAAGACGCTTGTCTCATATCCATTGGCAATCTCCATGCTATCTTTTTTGTTGAAAATGATATTCAACATATTCCATTAGAAAAATATGGGCCAAAACTTGAACATGATCCCCTGTTTCCCGAACGGTGCAATATTTCCATTGCTTGCATAACGTCAAAGAAAAGTCTAAATTTACGTACATGGGAGCGAGGGGCAGGATTAACACAAGCATGTGGGAGTGCTGCTTGTGCAAGTGCAGTGGCTGCTTATCGTCGTGGACTTACAGAGCGCCATGTTGATGTAAATTTACCAAAGGGAACACTTAATATTTTTTACCGAGAAGACGATCATATTATCATGACAGGACCAATTAAATATCACTTTAGTGGTTTTTTAAGCCCTTTAACAGGGTGCTACAAAAAGGATCACTCCTGATGGCAATAGAAATTGTAACTTTTGGTTGTCGACTTAATAGCTACGAATCGGAAATCATTCGCAAAGAAAGTACTTCTTCAGGGCTAGATCAACTTAAAGATGGTGCTATTATCTTTAATACCTGTGCTGTCACTGCCGAAGCCGTACGACAAGCAAAACAAGCTATCCGCAAAGCAAGGCGTGAAAATCCTCATGCGCATATCATTGTAACAGGGTGTGCAGCCCAAACAGAAGCACAAAATTTTGCCTCAATGACAGAAGTAGATCTTGTTTTAGGAAACGAAGATAAACTTCACGCTCATTCTTATCGTCAACTTCCTGATTTTGGTATTAATCATTCTGAAAAGGTGCATATCAATGACATTATGGAAGTACAAAAAATTGCTCCACATATGGTCAGTGCAATGCAAGAGCGCACCCGCGCTTTTGTACAGGTACAAAACGGATGCGATCACCGCTGTACATTTTGCATTATTCCTTATGGACGAGGACCATCTCGTTCAGTTCCCATGGGTGCTGTCATAGAACAAATTAAAAAGCTGATAGGTGGGGGTATCCAAGAAGTGGTCCTTACAGGTGTTGACCTTACAAGTTATGGCCACGATCTTCCTGGAAAAGCTACTCTAGGAAAATTAACTTCAGCTATTTTGCATCATGTCCCTGACTTAGCCCGATTACGCCTCTCATCTATTGACTCTATTGAAGCAGACGAAGAACTCATAAATCTTTTAGCTTATGAAACAAGAATCATGCCCCATTTGCATTTATCTTTGCAAGCAGGTGATAATATGATTTTAAAACGGATGAAACGGCGTCATCTGCGCGAACATGCCATTCAATTTTGCCAAGAATTGCGTGCCAAACGTTCTACAATGGTTTATGGTGCCGACTTAATTGCTGGTTTTCCTACAGAAACAGAAGAGATGTTTCAAAATAGTCTTGCCTTAATCAAAGATTGTAATTTAACCCATCTCCATGTCTTCCCCTTTAGTCCAAGAGAAGGAACACCTGCCGCACGTATGCCACAAATCAACCGTAAAATAATTAAGCTGCGTGCTGAAAAATTGCGTAAAGCAGGTGATATGGCTTACAAAAAGCATCTTGCTCATTTACAAAACAGTCTACAAACAATTCTCGTTGAAAAAGATGAAATCGGACGAACAGAAGATTATACTCTTGTACAAGTTAAAGGTGCAAAAGCAGGAACAATTGTTCAAGCCCTTATCGTTGATCATGATGGCGATAAATTGATTGCTGTCCCTCCAAAATTAAACGCTGCTTGAGCAGGAGAATTCTTATGACTAAATCTTTTATAAAAAAAATATTCTCTTTTAACAAATCTCAAGAGCAAGAAATTGAACAACAGATTTCTATTCCTGATAAAAGCGATATAATAGAAGAAAATAAAGACAAAAATGAAAAGACAAAAAATAATCAAATCTCTATAAACACAGAAAAAGAAGAACAAACAAAAAATCCAGAGTCAATACTTACAAAATATGATGAAAAATCTCCATTTCTAGAATCCCATTCTGATAAAATTCCCTTTTCTGGTAAAATTATTGTCACAGACAACATCCGTGAAAAAAAGAATGAAGAAATTTTATCTGAACCTTCTGTTGAACAAAAAAAAACAGCGTGGTTTGGGCGCCTTAAAAAAGGCCTATCCCTTTCTTCACAACGCCTAAGCGGATCAATTGGCGATCTCTTTGTTAAAAGAAAACTTGATGAAGATACATTGCAAGAGCTCGAAGATATTCTTATCCAAGCTGACATAGGTGTAGAGACGGCAACACGCATCACAAATACTTTAGCTTCCAGTCGTTACGGAAAAAACCTCTCCCCAGATGATATTCATACTATTGTAGCTGATGAGGTCAAAAAAGTTCTGGAACCTGTTGCAATACCATTAGAACTTGATCTCAGCCATAAACCTCATGTTATTTTGCTGGTAGGTGTAAATGGCACTGGAAAAACGACAACTATTGGAAAACTTTCAGCCAAATTAACAGAAGGGGGATTAAAAGTTATGCTGGCAGCAGGTGATACTTTCCGAGCCGCTGCTATTGAGCAACTACACATTTGGGGTGAACGTACCAATTCTCCTGTTATTTCGACAAAATTGGGTGCAGATGCCGCCAGCTTAGCATTTGATGCTTATGAAAAAGCAAAAAAAACAAACAGTGATGTATTAATTATTGATACAGCAGGGCGTTTACAAAATAAATCTGAATTAATGGATGAGTTGGCAAAAATTATTCGTGTTTTAAAAAAACACACCCCCCAAGCACCCCACACAATCCTTCAAACTCTTGATGCAACAACCGGACAAAATGCACTCAACCAAGTGGACATTTTCCGTGATATTGCTGGTGTTAATGGTTTAGTTATGACAAAGCTAGATGGAACTGCACGAGGAGGAATTCTTGTCGCTATCGCAGCAAAATATAAATTACCCGTTTATTTTATCGGTATAGGAGAAGATATTGAAGACCTTCAACCCTTTTCTGCTTCTGACTTTGCCGAAACTATTGCAGGAAAACACGCATGAAACAGCCTTTATCTAATCCTAATTTACACAATAATTCTGAAAAAAAGATGAATAACAATAAAAAAAATTCTCTCTCACCAACACTTAAGTTTCTTTTGGAAATGGGTCCATTGGTTGCCTTCTTTTTTGCCAATTATAAGGGAGAATGGCTGATAAAAAACATTGGATTTTTTCAAAATTTTAGTAAGCCTATTTTCCCTGCAACAGCTATTTTTATGGTAGCTATTATTATTTCCCTAAACTTATCATGGATCCTTGCAAGACAAATTCCTATTATGCCTCTTATTTCAGGAATATTTGTTTTAGTTTTTGGCTTTCTAACTCTCTGGCTTCATAATGAAACTTTCATAAAAATGAAACCAACAATCATTAATAGCTTATTTGCTTTTATACTTTTTGGTGGGATGTTTTTTAAAAAACCACTTTTACGTTATGCTCTTGATTCTACCTTAAAACTTGATGATTTAGGTTGGCAAAAACTTACCTATCGTTGGGCGTTTTTTTTCATTTTTCTTGCCATTTTGAATGAAATAATTTGGCGTAATTTTAGCGATAATTTCTGGACAAGTTTCAAAGTATTTGGCGTCATGCCTATAACAGTCCTTTTCATGCTTACCCAAATGCCTATAATTATAAAACATTCAAAAGGACTTTTTACAGAAGAGGACAAATCTGATTCTTAAAAAAATCATCACTACCGATTATTTTATAGATTCATCGCCAAACACTGTTCGGGAGAAAAAATATGTTGATTGAACAGTTTATTTGTCGAGAAAACAATTTCGGTGTACTCCTTCATGATGAAAAAAGTGGTATGACAGCTGCAATAGATGCTCCTGAAGGCAAAGCGATTCACAACGCCTTAAAGCGCCACAATTGGACACTTAACACTATTTTTGTAACTCATCATCATCACGACCATGTAGAAGCCCTATCAGAATTAAAACAAGTTTACAACACTACGGTTATCGGACCAGAAGCAGAAAAAGAAAAGATTGATCATCTTGATAAAACACTTCAACCTGATGAAAGTTTTTCTTTTGGCTCACACCTTCTTTTAGCTCTTTCAACACCTGGTCATACTCTAGGCGCATTATCTTACTATTTTCCTGAAAATAATTTACTCTTTGCTGGAGATACACTTTTTTCATTGGGCTGTGGACGTCTTTTCGAAGGAACACCAGCACAAATGCTGAATTCTTTAAAAAAACTTCGTAAACTTCCTGATGAAACACTTCTTTATTGTGGACATGAATATACAAAAAATAACGCTCTTTTCGCACTAACAATTGACCCACATAATAAAAAACTCCACCAAAGAATAGAGGAAGTTTTTTTGCTACGTGCAAAAAACGCTATGACTTTACCAGTAACCTTAGGGCAAGAAAAAGCCACCAATCCCTTTCTTCGCTGGGATGATAGTGTATTGCGAAGAAACCTTGTAATGGAAGAAGAAACAGATGAAGAAGTTTTTGCTGAAATTCGAAGAAGAAAGGATAATTTTTAACCATGCTTAAGTTCGTATTACGTTTGTTCCTCCTTTTTCTTTTCGTGATACATATTCAACTAACAAGGGCAGAGGAAAAGGAAACAGATAATTCTTCTCTTATATCATCTCTCATTGCAAATTATCCCTTAACAGAAGATTTTCTTTTAAAGCTGGAAAAAATTGAAAAAGAATGTAAAAACTTACTTCCAGAAACAAAAAATAATCTTATAACTTATGATTCTAGTATCCACTCTAGTATTGAAAATTACACTACCTATATTTCTAGTAAACCAAAACTTGTAAATATTTTAAAAGAAAATAATATAACATCGAAAGATTTTGCTTCAGGAACCTTAGCTCTTAAAGAAATATCAACGCTTCTCATATTTGTACCTGAAAAGGAATATTCTACTGAGAAAAATACTATATTTCTAAACAATCTTGAATTTGTTAAAAAACATTTTTTTAAAGCGACAATTCTTTTAGATAGCTGTGAAAAACTCATTTTGAGCAACTAATCAGCTATGACACATTAAAAATATCATCCCATTAATCTAATAAAAAAGTCCGTGCATTAAAAATCACCGTGTTTTTATCATTCCTAATAATTGTGTTTATTTCGACTATATTTAACAAATGTTTTTATAAAAATAAAGAATAACAGACGAAAAAATATTTATTGAAATTCAAAAAAGAAAGGATAATTTTTAGTCATGTTTAAACTTCTTTTGTGCTTTTTCTTCATTTTTCCTTTTGCATCATACGCTCAAGAAAAAAAACAAGAAATAGATGATCTTTCTTTTATACCGCCTTTCATTGCAAATTATCCCTTAACAGAAGATCTTCTTTTAAAGCTGGAAAAAATCAAAATAGAATGTAAAAATTTATCTTCAGAACCAGAACAAATAAATAAAAAAAGTGACTTCAATACTTATAATGATAATATTGAAAAATACGCTGCCTATATTTCTAATAATCCAAAACTTGTGAATATTTTAAAAGAAAATAATATAACACCGAAAGAGTTTGTTATTGCTCACCTAGCACTTCAAGCGACATTGTATGTACTTACTGATGAAGAAAATTCTACTTATGAAAAAAACTTTTTACCTTCAAGCAATATAGAATTTGCTAAAGAGCATATGTATAGAATAATAAAAATTTTAAAAGATAACTGTTAAAAAAATCTTTTTAGAACAATTGATTAACTTTGTAAACGCCGACAAATTTCATCTAATTGTTCTAATGAAGAGTAATGTATTTTTAAATCTCCACCTTTTTTACCATGTCGAATAATAACTTTCATTCCTATCACATCTGCAAGTAATTTTTCTAAAGATTTTGTTTCAGCATCTTTCTCCAAATTGGTACGTTTTTTAGTTTTAGGATTAGCTTGCTCATATGCAAGTATTTCTGTTTGACGTACTGAAAGCCCTTCACGAATAATTTTCTCAGCTAAATTTTGTGGATCATCAACGGTTATAAGACAACGTGCATGACCTGCAGAAAGTTGTCCATCAGTTAAGAATTGTTGTACTTTTTCTGGAAGTTTTAACAAACGAAGCGTATTTGCAACATGACTACGACTTTTTCCTATAACTTGCGCTAAATCTACTTGCGTATAATCATGTTCATTTAGAAGCATCTCATATCCCTTTGCTTCTTCGATAGGATTAAGATCTGCACGTTGAACATTTTCAATAATTGCCAATTCCAAAGCCGTTTTATCGTCCACATCACGAATAATAACGGGTAATTGACTTAAATTTGCACGTTGTGCTGCACGCCAGCGCCGTTCACCCGCAATCAATTCAAACTGATGAGGATGATCTCTTAAAGGCCTCACAATAACCGGTTGAACCACACCGTGTTGACGAATTGATTGTGTCAAATTATCAAGCTCTGTTTCAGTAAAATGACGCCGAGGATTGTGAGGATTACATGAAATAGATTCAATAGAAATAAATCGCTCAGAAAGACTACCGGATTCATTTAATTTATCAAAGCTTGATGAACGTGCAATATTGTTGTTTAAATTGATATCTCCAATCAATGCCGCTAATCCACGTCCTAGTCTTTTTTTTGATAGATCATCGTTCATAATTTTGCTCTTTGAGTTTTCTTACAAAAAATTTTACATTTTTAAGCAGCAGCACGTGCTTGTTTTTCACGTTGAATCATTTCTGATGCTAGACGCAAATAAGCTTGGCTCCCAGCACATTTAAGATCATAAAGCAATACAGGTTTGCCAAAAGAAGGCGCTTCTGATACTCTTACATTTCGTGGAATAACAGTACGATAAACTTTATCTCCCATAAAAGAGCGTACATCTTCAACAACTTGATTTGAAAGGTTATTACGTCCATCATACATTGTTAAAACAATACCTTGGATCTCTAAAGATGGATTAAGTACGGATCGCACTTGTTTTACTGTTTCAAGTAATTGACTTAAACCTTCAAGTGCTAAAAATTCACACTGCATAGGCACTAAAACAGAATCCGCAGCCCCCATAGCATTAAGTGTTAAAAGATTAAGGGAGGGAGGACAATCAATTAAAATATAATTGAATTTTTTTTCCATTTCCGGATCATCATAGAGAGCTTTACGTAAACGTTGTATGCGATCTTTTGATGAAGAAATTTCCATTTCCACACCTAAGAGATCAAGTGTAGAAGGAACTATATAAAGATTGGGTACGGCTGTTTTTAAAGCCGCCTGTGTAATTGAAACGCCCGAAACCAAAACATCATAAGAAGATAAAGGACGGCTATTACGATCAATCCCTAAACCTGTACTAGCATTACCTTGTGGATCAACATCCATAATAAGGACATTTTCACCAATAGCCGCTAAAGCTGTAGCAAGATTAATTGCTGTGGTTGTTTTTCCGACTCCACCCTTTTGGTTTGCAATAGCGATAATTCGTGTTTCGCTCATTTTGCTCTACCCTCTATATGATCGAATATGAGAAATTTCCAAAATAACAGAATTTTCATCAACTTTACTTTTATGTTTTAACAGATCAAAGTGCCAATTGGCAGAGGCATTTTTTATTTCTGTAGCGTAATCCCGACCTTTTTGCAAAAGAGCTATTGTTTTTTCTGTTAATAAAGGAAAAATGAGTTGTAAAAGAGTATCAAGCGGCGCTAATCCCCGTGCTGTTATAATATCAGATATGGGAATTTTTTGATATATATCTTCAATTCTAGCGTGATAAACCGTTGCTGGAAGATTAAGTTGAGCAATAACTGTTCGCAAAAAAGCAACTTTTTTCCCATTACTTTCAACAAGATTAATATGTCCTGCTTTTTTTTCTTTCAAAAAGATAGCAATCACAATTGCAGGAAAACCTCCTCCTGATCCTAAATCACACCAATGTAAAGAATGAGCATACAAAGGAAAAATTTGTGCTGAATCTAGAATATGTCGTGTCCATAGATCTGGTATAGTTGTAGCAGATATCAAATTAATATGTGCATTCCACTGAAGTATTAAAGACTCAAACTGAATTAAATTTTCCATCGTTTCACGTGAAACAGAAGGAACAATATTTAATAATTGTTGATATTTTTTTTCTGTAGAAAAATTCATTAAGCTGTTTTAGCCTTTTCACGTCGTTGACGTTGAATATGTGTAATAATAAGCGATAACGCGGCGGGTGTCATGCCATCAATTTTTTGTGCATCAGCAATTGAACGCGGCGACACTTCTTGAATTTTTGATTTAAGTTCATTTGAAAGACCTGAAATTGCCTGAACATCGAGAGAAGAAGGAATTTCTAAACGCTCATCTCTCTGAAGAGAGGCAATATCTTGTGCTTGTTTATCTAAATAAACCGCATATTGTGCTTCAATTTCTAAAGATTCTGCTGTTTTAGAATCAATTGTTTTTAATTGTGGCCAAAAATCTGAAAGACGCTCTAAGGTCATATGAGGATAAGCAAGAAAATCATAAGCCGAACGCCGAATTCCATCATGATTAACATGTAATCCATGAGCAGAAGCTTCATTGGGTGTTAAAAAAAGATTTTGACATATTGATCGTGCTTGATCAAGCCGTTGTTGTTTTTTCTGATAACATTCCCAACGTATTTTACTTACAATACCCCATTTTTGTGCCAAAGGTGTTAAACGCGTATCAGCATTATCAGATCGTAAAGATAAACGAAATTCAGCACGTGATGTAAACATCCTATAAGGTTCACAAACACCACGTGAAACCAAATCATCAATCATAACACCAATATAAGCAGTAGAACGACTTATAAGTATTTCATCTAATTTACCTACTTTACGTGCAGCATTTAATCCAGCTAAAAGTCCCTGTGCTGCTGCTTCCTCATATCCTGTTGTACCATTAATTTGGCCTGCTAAAAATAAACCTAGTAAAGAGCGTAATTCTAAGCTTCTCGTTAATTGTTGTGGATTAACAAAATCATATTCAATAGCATAACCAGGTTGCAAAACTATAGCATTTTCCAATCCTTCAATGGTTTTCAATAGAGAAATTTGTACATTTTCAGGAAGAGAAGTAGAAAGACCATTTGGATAAACAGTATCATCATTTAATCCTTCTGGTTCCAGAAAGATCTGATGCCCATCACGTTCTCCAAATTTCACAATTTTATCTTCAACAGAAGGACAATAACGTGGTCCTAACCCTTCAATATTTCCAGAATATAAAGCAGAGCGATAAATATTCTCGCGAATAATTTGATGTGTTTTCTCATTTGTACGTGTTATTGCACATTCAATTTGTGGTTGTTCAATTTTCTCTGTTAAAAGAGAAAAGGGTATGGGATTTTCATCTGCTTGTTGTTTTTGGAGAGCTTCCCAAGCAATTGTTTTTTTACTCAAACGAGCAGGGGTTCCTGTTTTTAATCGTCCAAGTTTTATATGATATTTTTTCAAATGTTCAGCAAGTTTTACACTTGACTGATCTCCCATACGACCAGCAGCCCATGTTTTATTACCAATATGAATAAAGCCATTTAAAAACGTACCTGTTGTTAAAACAACAGCACCAGAAAAAATTGTTCCTTGTTTTTTTAAAATAACACCTGATACACAATTATCTTTAACAACCAGATCAATAACTTCATCCTCAATAAGAGTAAGATTTTCTTGTTCTTTTAATAATTTTTGAATTGCTTTTTTATAAAGTTGTCTATCTGCCTGTGTCCGTGGTCCTCTTACTGCCGGTCCTTTACGTCTATTAAGTAGTCTAAACTGAATTCCAGCAGCATCTGCTGCTCTTCCCATAAGACCATCTAACGCATCTATTTCACGAACTAGATGCCCTTTTCCAAGTCCACCAATAGCAGGATTACACGACATTGTTCCCAGTGCTGATATTTTATGTGTAACAAGCGCTGTTTTGGCTCCTACACGTGCTGAAGCTGAAGCCGCTTCACAGCCAGCATGACCACCACCAACAATAACAACATCATATGATTGCATTTAATTCATTCCGTAGAAAATATTCTAAGGTTTCACGTGAAACAGTATATAAATTACATAATCTTTATAATCTGTCTATGAAATAATCAATGTTTCACGTGAATCATTATTTACCAACACAAAATTCTGAAAAAATAATATCAAGCAAATCTTCAACATCAATATCTCCTGTAATTTTCCCAAGAAAATCACTTGCACAACGGAGATGTTCTGCACGTAAACTGAGATCAAGAGAATGATAATTAAGAGAAAATTCAATCTCTTTAACAGCCTGCTTTAATAATTGAAGTTGCCTTTTACGTGCTGGAACAATATTTCCAATTTCAGAAGCACGATGATGACAAAATAATTCAAGTTCTTTTATAAAATAATCAAAATTTAAACCAGTTAATGCGGAAAATTGTATAGACCAACGCTGATCATTTTTTTCATAAAGATCAAGTTTATTGCCAACACACCATATTTCAGCCGATGTTTCTGGTAAATCAACTTGCTTAGGATTTCCTATATCATAAACCAAAATAACCAAATCAGCTTCCCTAACATGCTGTTTAGCAATTTCTATTCCCATCTGTTCTATTTTATTTTCTGTTTTTCTAAAACCAGCAGTATCGGTTAAAAAAATAGGTAAACCACCAAGAATAATTCTCATTTCTAAAGCATCACGGGTTGTTCCTGCTTCTTCCGTTACAATAGCAACAGATCTTCCTGAAAGACGATTCATAATGCTTGATTTTCCAGAATTTGGAGCACCAGCAATAACAATTTTTAATCCATCACGTAAAATACTTGCACGTTCTCCTTCAGTAATATATTCCCGAATAGAAGTACAAAGATCCTCAACATCTTTCCAAACTTTATCAGATATTGCGTTGGGAATATCTGCTTCATCAACAAAATCAAGTTCTGCCTCAATAAAAGCACGCGCCTTCATAAGCTTATGACGCCAATCACGATAAAGCGTCGTTAAATGTCCACTTGTACCCATAACAGCTAAACGCCGTTGGCTTTCCGTTTCTGCTTCTATTAAATCAGCAAGACCTTCTGCTTGAACAAGATCTAATTTTCCTTCCATAAAAGCACGACGTGAAAATTCACCTGCTTCTGCAATACGGCATCCAGAAAATGTCGACAATTCATCGAGAAAACGATTAACGACTGCTTTTCCTCCATGTAAATGGAATTCTGCACAATCTTCCCCCGTAAAACTATGAGGAGCAGGAAAAAAAACAGTTAAACCAGAATCTAAAAAACTACCATCACGAGCAGTAAGATTTCCATAATGCATAAAACGTGCTTTAGGTAAACGACCACAAAGCGTTTTAACTATATCCACAACATGAGGACCAGAAAGCCGAATGACTGCAACCCCTGAAGGTAACAATCCACTCGAAACAGCAAAGATTGTATCCACAGGTTTTATCCTAATAAAAACTTTAATGACTTTACGTATTCATTGAATCAAAAAATTCACTATTATTTTTTGTTTGCTTTAATTTATCAATCAAAAATTCAATTGCATCTGTTACATTCATAGATGCTAAAATACGACGAAGAACAAAAATTTTGTGTAAATCTTGTCGTTCTACCAGCAGTTCTTCCTTACGCGTTCCTGACTTTAAAATATCCATAGCAGGGAAAATACGTTTATCAGCAACTTTTCGATCAAGAACAATTTCCGAATTACCTGTTCCTTTAAATTCTTCAAAAATAACCTCATCCATACGACTTCCTGTATCAATCAAAGCCGTTGCAATAATGGTTAAAGATCCGCCTTCTTCAATATTACGTGCTGCACCAAAAAAACGCTTTGGACGCTGGAGGGCATTTGCATCCACACCACCTGTTAAAACTTTACCCGAAGAAGGAACAACTGTATTATATGCACGCCCAAGACGTGTAATAGAATCGAGAAGAATAACAACATCACGCCCATATTCAACGAGACGTTTGGCTTTTTCAATAACCATTTCTGCCACTTGTACGTGACGTATTGCAGGTTCATCAAAAGTAGAAGAAACCACTTCTCCTTTTACTGAACGCTGCATATCAGTAACTTCTTCTGGTCGTTCATCAATTAAAAGAACAATGAGATAACATTCAGGATGATTAGTGGTAATAGAATGAGCAATATTTTGAAGTAAAACTGTTTTTCCCGTCCGAGGAGGAGCTACAATTAATCCTCTTTGTCCTTTTCCCAATGGAGATATCAAATCAATCACACGTGATGACATATCTTTCTCTGTAGGATCTTGTATTTCCATTTGGAAACGTTCATTTGAATAAAGAGGAGTAAGATTATCAAAGTGGATTTTATAACGAATCTTTTCAGGTTTTTCGAAATTAATTGTATTAATTTTAAGGAGAGCAAAATAACGTTCTCCCTCTTTTGGACTGCGTATGGGGCCTTCAATTGTATCGCCTGTTTTTAAAGAAAACGACTGTATTTGTGCAGGTGAAAGATAAATATCATCAGGACCAGGAAGATAATTAGCATCAGCAGATCTCAAAAATCCAAATCCGTCTTGTAAAACTTCAACAACACCTTCTCCTATAATTTCAACGTCTTGTAGAGCAAGTTTTTTCAAGATAGCAAACATTAATTCTTGTTTGCGCATAAGGGAGGCATTTTCAACTTCTAATGTTTCAGCAAAAGAAACAAGCTCAACGGGATTTTTGCTTTTAAGTTCTTGTAGTTTCATTTTTTGCATGAAATATGCTCTTTGTGATTAAGGAGAAGATTGTTCTAAATAATTTATGGAAATTTATGAGTGAAATATTACTAAGAAAAAATATCCTACACTCAATTTTTTTAATCTGCAAGTACCATTTATATGAAATTTGTTCCTGTAATATTAAGTAATTATATGAAAAACTTGAAAAAATATAAAATTCAAATAGTATTTAATTATTTTAATAACAAAAATGTGAGTTAGGATTATAACATTAATGAAATGCTATTCAAAAGTATTTTTTACAGAAATTTATATTAATAAATTTATATTAAAGAAAGGATTATTCTTATTTATAACTGTGTTTAGTGTGGATTATTATTTATCCTCAATTTTATCCACAAAAGGAACTGAAAAAAGAATAAAAATATCACTATCTTAAAGATATTATCCCCTCTTTTTTTATAAGAGGGATTAAATTATCACAAGCATTTAATTTGTGCATAAAAAAGGAGAATTTTTCATAAATTTTAGTTTTATAAAAAACGACGAGGATATATACACATGTCTTAACAAGGAGTTAAAATTTTTGTGACAAAAGAAAAAAAATTCTTTCATTTACACATGCTTTCTGATGCAACAGGAGAAACATTAATTTCTGTGGGAAGAGCTGTAGCATCGCAATATGCAATGATTCAGGCAACAGAGCATATCTATCCTATGATTCGTAATAGAATACAGTTACAGAAAGCTCTTGATGAAATACAACAAGAGCCAGGTATTGTTCTTTACACAATGATTGATGAAAAATTTAAACTTCTCCTTCAAAAAAGGTGTAAAAAAATAAAAGTTCCCTGTATTGATATATTGCATCCCGTTTTAAATGCTTTTCAGTCTTACCTTGGAATGCCAACACATTTACGTGCGAGCGCACAACATGATCTTAATGCAGATTATTTTCGCCGTATTGAGGCACTGGATTTTACAATAGAGCATGATGATGGACAGTCTTCCAGTAGCTTATCCGAAGCAGATGTGATCCTTGTGGGAATTTCAAGAACCTCTAAAACGCCAACAAGTATCTATTTAGCAAATCGCGGAATAAAGACGGCTAATATTCCTCTTATTCCTAATATTGATTTGCCAGAATCCCTTTTAGAGGCAAAAAATTCTTTAATTATTGGTTTAATTGCTTCAGCTGAAAGAATCTCACATATCCGCCAAAATCGAGATTTGGGAGAAAGTTTTGCTCTTGATAATTATACAAATCGTATAAACATAGTTGAAGAATTAATCTATGCAAAACGCATTTGCGAACGTTTTGGTTGGCCTATTATTGATGTCACAAGACGTTCTATTGAAGAAACTGCTGCTGCAATATTTGAACTGTTATCACGATTTCGTGAAGGAAATGAGAGAAAATTCTCATGAATGCAGATACTTTAATATTAGCATCTCTTAGTTTTTATCGTGCAAAATTATTAAAAAAAGCAGGTTTAAATTTTTTCATTGAAGGAGCTTCTTTTGATGAAAGAGAAGTAGAAAAAAAAGCAAAAGAAAAAACACCTAAAGAACTCAGCTGTTTTCTTGCGAGCGCAAAAGCAAAAAATGTTTCAGATCGTTTTCCTGATGCTTTCGTTATTGGTTGTGATCAAGTTCTTGATTTGGAAGGTCAAGTTTTTCACAAAGCAACAAATATTAAAGAAGCACATCAACGTTTATGTGAATTATCAGGAAAAACCCATTCTCTTCATAGTGCGGTAGCTTTATTTAAAAATGGTCAAAAAATTTGGGTTGAAGCTTTTAGTGCACATATGTCCGTCCGTTTACTCTCATCAGAATTTATTGAACGTTATTTAGCACGCGTAGGAAAAGATGTTTTAAACAGCGTGGGAGTATATCAAATTGAAGGAGAAGGAATTCATCTCTTTGAAAAAATTGAAGGAGATTTTTTTACCATTGTTGGTTTACCTTTGCTGCCTCTACTCATAAAACTGCGCCACTTAGGAATTATTGATGGTTGACTTAACAATAAAAAAAACAAATTATCCGCGTGCTTTTGTTGTTGGTTCTCCAATTCATCATTCAAAATCGCCAAAAATTCACAATTTTTGGCTTAAACAATATGGTTTACAAGGAGAATATATTGCACAAGAAGTAACATCTGAAGAATTCAGTCATTTTATTGCGTCTTTACAAAAAATAGGCTTTTGTGGAGGAAATGTTACTTTGCCTTATAAACAGGAAGCTTTTCGTTTAGCAGATTATAAAGATGAGAGAGCAACAATGATTGGTGCTGTTAATACACTTTGGTATGAAGGAGATAAGCTTTGTGCCACGAATAGTGATGCCTATGGTTTTAGCGCTAATCTTGATGATTTTGCATCTGATTGGGGAGGGGAAACAGCTCTTATTTTTGGAGCAGGTGGTGCCGCACGCGCTATCATATATGCCTTAAAAAAACGTGGATTTGAACAGATTTATTTAATTAACCGTACAAAACAACGTGCTGATAATTTAGCTCAGCATTTTGGAAAAATCATTAAAGTTTACGATTGGCATAAAATCCATGAAATACTTCATCAAGCTGATTTGATTGTTAATACAACCTCTATTGGCATAAAAAGTCCAGAAGAAAAAAGTGATTCTTTTTTTTGCGATTTTCATAAAGCAAAAAAAACGGCATTAGTAACAGATATTATTTATACACCATTGATAACTCCTTTTTTACAACAGGCAAAGGCTTGTGATCTCAAGACGGTTGATGGACTTGGGATGCTTCTACATCAGGCTGTTATAGGGTTTGAACAGTGGTTCGGAATAAGACCACAGGTAACAAAAGCGTTACGGACAGCTATTTTAGAGGATATAAGTGAAAAAAGAGAATGAAGATCATAGGATTAACGGGATCAATTGCTATGGGAAAATCAACAGTTGCTGATTTTTTCAAGCAAGCGGGTATTTCTGTTTTTAGTGCTGATGAAGCAGTACAACAGCTTTATAAAAGTGAGCCAGCTTTGTCATTCATAGAGCGTATTTTTCCAGGTGTTGTTGAAAACGGAGAAGTTAACCGTTTGAAACTTTCTGAAATTTTGATTGATGATAAAGAAAAATTACAAACATTAGAAAAAATAATTCATCCTTTGGTGCAAGAAAAAGAAAGGGAATTTATTGATATAGCGCGTGAACAAGGGAAAAAATTAGTTATTCTTGATATTCCACTTCTGTTTGAAAAAAATGGTGAAAGTCGTGTGGATAGCGTTATTGTTGTTTCTGCTCCACCAGAAATACAAAAAGAACGTGTAATGATTCGCCAAGGTATGAATGAGAAAAAATTTGCCTTTATCAACGCTCAACAAATGCCAGATGAAAAAAAACGAGAACGCGCTGATTTTATTATTGATACAGGGAAAGATTTAGAGAATACACGTCAACAGGTTTTTGATGTGATAAAAAAATTGCTAAAGAATTAAAATTATGCGTGAAATTATTTTTGATACAGAAACAACAGGTTTAGATAAAGAGAAAGATCGCATAATCGAAATTGGTTGTGTAGAAATGGTTGATCGTTATCTCACAGGACGCCAATTTCATGTTTATTTAAACCCTGAAGGCGTTATTATTCCTGATGAAGTTGTAGCAATTCACGGATTAACCAATGAACGCTTGAAAAACGAGAAAAGTTTTAGTGATATTGTTGATGAATTTTTGGAATTTATCAAAGACGCGACAATGATTGCGCATAATGCGAGTTTTGATATTGGTTTTATTAATGCAGAATTAAAACGCGTCAACAAACCGCTTATCAGTGTTGATAATATTCTTGATACATTGGCTATGGCGCGGCGTAAATTTCCTATGGGTCCTAATTCTCTTGATATTTTATGCAAACGTTTTGGAATTGATAACAGCCATCGTGTTCTTCATGGTGCTTTGCTTGATGCAGAGATTCTAGCCGATGTTTATATTGAGCTCATCGGTGGAAAGCAAGGTGTATTGGGTTTTGATAACAGAAGGGGTATTGATGAACATATCCAGAACGATAAAGATACATCTTATGCCGTTAAAATTCGCCCACAGGCTTTACTTTCAAGATTGAGTACGCAAGAAAAAAAGTTACACGCTGATTTTATCTACAAAATGGGTGAAAAAGCTCTGTGGAAAAATTTCAAAATTCATGAATAACATCATTTTTTATCTAAAAGAGTCACGATTGAAATTAAAAAATATCGATGTCAAAAAAACGGTCGTTGTGGGGAGGGGAACACCACAACGACCCTGTCGCTACATCGTACCTCAGCTATCATAGGAGGAGCAAAATGAAAGCTATTAATCCTGTAACAGCAAAGAAAAGCTCTAGGTACTTAATATAAAGTGCAACGACTTCACATCTTATGAAGAGAAAAAATGGCTTTTTAGAGGCAAAGTGAAAAAATATATAAGGGTAATTTGTTTTTTTAGCTGAAATGGAGAAAAAATTGTCATGAAAGCAACAGATCGTCTTTTTTTGGTTGACGGATCAGGCTATATTTTTCGTGCTTATTATGCTTTGCCGCCTTTAAAACGTAAAAAGGATGGACTTCCTGTAGGAGCAGTAGCTGGTTTTTGCAATATGTTATGGAAATTACTTTGTGATGCTCGTAATACAGCTACGGGTGTTGTTCCAACACATTTTGCTGTTATTTTTGATTATTCATCTGATACTTTTCGGAAACAAATTTATCCTGAATATAAAGCGAATCGCGTTGAACCTCCTGAAGATCTAATTCCTCAATTCGCGCTAATACGCCAAGCAACGAAGGCTTTTAATTTGCCTTGTATTGAAAAGGAAGGCTTTGAAGCGGATGATTTAATTGCTACCTATGCAAAGTTGGCAACAAAGGTTGGGGCAAAAACAACCATTATTTCTTCTGATAAGGATCTTATGCAACTCGTAAATACGCATGTATCTTTGTATGATGGAATGAAAGATAAGCATATAGGTATCTCAGAAGTTATAGAAAAATGGGGTGTTGCGCCTGAAAAAATGATTGATTTACAAGCATTAATTGGAGATTCAACGGATAATGTACCGGGTATTCCAGGCATTGGTCCAAAAACTGCAGCTCAGTTGTTAAATGAATTTGGTTCTCTTGATCTTTTATTGCAAAACGTAACAGAAATTAAACAAACAAAACGACGTGAAAACATTCAAGCTTATAGAGAACAAGTTAAAATATCTCGTGAACTTGTCAGGCTTAAAACAGATGTTCCTATAGATAATGATTTAGATGATTTTATTTTGGAGCCACAAGATGGTCCACGTTTAATTGCTTTTTTGAAAGCAATGGAGTTTTCAACATTAACGCGTCGCGTGGCAGAGGCAACAACATGCGATGCAGCTGTTATTGACGCACTTGATATAGATGTTGAATGGGAAAAACTAAGCCCCAGGAATGATTCTGATATCAGGCATGATTCTGATATCAAGAATACTGAGCGCGCATCCCTTCATAATTTTTCTGAAAATTCTCCACAAGTTTTTGCACAAGAACGTAAAGATCAAGCGCTGACTCAAAAAATTACAAGAGATGCTTATACAACAATTCTTGATGAGGAAATTTTAAAAGACTGGTTATCACAAGCACAAGAGCGGGGTTTTTTCGCTTTTGATACTAAAACAACATCTCTTGATCCGATGCAAGCAAAGCTTGTTGGTTTTTCACTCGCATTACAGCCGGAAAAAGCAGCTTATATACCTCTTGAACATTTTGATGAAGGAGAAGAGGACCTTTTGAGGGGCGGGCGCATTGCTTCACAGATTGGGGCTCGAAAAGCTTTAGCACTTTTAAAACCGATATTAGAAGATTCAGCGGTGTTAAAAATTGGTCATAATATAAAATATGATTGGTTGGTGATGAAGCAATACGACATTATGATAAGCTCTTTTGACGACACCATGCTTTTATCATATGCTTTTGATGCTGGAATGTTAACCCATAATATGGATGATTTGTCTGAACGTTGGCTTAAGCATAAACCAATTGCCTATAAAGATTTAACGCATAACGGGAAAAAAATTACTTCTTTTGCACAAGTAGATTTAAAACAAGCAACCCTTTATGCGGCGGAAGATGCTGATATAAAGCTACGTCTTTGGCAAGTATTGAAACCACAACTTGTTGCTCGTGGAATGACAAAAATTTATGAGCGTCTTGATCGACCTCTTGTAGAAGTTCTTGCAAGAATGGAAGAACGGGGGATTCTTATTGATAGGCAGATTTTATTGCGTCTTTCAGGAGAGTTGGCACAAGCTGCTTTGATTCTAGAAGAGGAAATTTACAAACAAGCTGATGAAAAGTTTAATCTTGCTTCGCCAAAGCAATTAGGGGATATCCTTTTTGGCAAAATGGGATTGCCTGGAGGCGCTAAAACAAAGGGTGGACAATGGTCAACTTCTGCACAGACCTTAGAAGAGTTGGCTGCTGAAGGTCATATTTTACCGCGTAAAATTATTGAGTGGCGTCAATTTTCAAAGCTAAAATCTACCTATACAGATGCCTTGCCTTCTTATATTTTTTCAAAAACAGGGCGAGTTCACACGAATTATTCTTTGGCAATAACATCAACAGGTCGGTTATCATCATCAGAGCCAAATTTGCAAAATATTCCAGTGCGAACTGCTGAAGGACGTAAAATTCGAACAGCTTTTATTGCTCCCAAAGGACATGTGTTACTTTCTGCTGATTATAGTCAGATTGAGTTGCGCATTCTTGCACATATTGCGGATATAAAAGCATTAAAAGAAGCTTTTGCTAAAGGGCATGATATTCACGCTATAACGGCATCACAAATGTTTGGTGTTGCGATAGAAGGAATGCATTCAGATATACGACGGCGTGCAAAAGCGATTAATTTTGGTATTATTTATGGTATTTCAGCTTTTGGATTAGCCAATCAGTTGGGAATTTCACGCCAAGAAGCGGGTCGTTATATTCAACTGTATTTTGAAAGATTTCCAGGAATTAAAGATTATATGGAGAAGACCAAAATCTTTGCACGTGAAAATGGTTATGTAGAAACAATTTTTGGACGTCGTATCCATTATCCAGAAATAAAAGCAAAGAATGTAAAAATTCGTTCTCTTAATGAGCGGGCAGCTATCAATGCTCCAATTCAAGGTTCTGCAGCCGATATTATTCGCCGCGCTATGATACATATGGAAGATGCTTTAAAAGCAGAAAAACTATCAGCAAAAATGTTGCTGCAAGTTCATGATGAACTGATTTTTGAAGTACCAGAAGAAGAAAGTAAAAAAACCATGACTGTTGTTAAAAATGTTATGGAAAATGCTACAATACCGGTTCTATCTTTATCTGTCCCGCTTGAAGTAAAAGTTATGACGGCTCAAAATTGGGATGAGGCACATTAATTTTTTTATTTATTTTTAAGAATATTGATTGCGTTGGAAAGATTAAGATAGGCTTTGATAGGCAAATGATCTGAAGCAATGCGTGCAAGTGGTGAATAATGATTTTCAATACTTGTTACCAATTGGTGGGGAAAAGAAAAAACTCTATCAAGGGCTAACAAAGGAAAACGAGAGGGAAAGCTTGGTACAACTTCAAAAGTGCTATCAAAATAGGGAAAAAAATGATTTAAAGATGAGCCTTTTCCCATTCGCCATTCATTAAAATCTCCTATGAGGAGTGTAGGCATAAGGGGGCGTTTTTGGAAAATTTCAAGGAGCATTTTTGTTTGTTGTTTACGAGAGTAACGTAATAAGCCAAAATGAGCCGCAATAATACGAATAGGTCCTGCTGCCATTTCCAACTCTACAATTACAGCCCCACGTGGTTCAATACTAGGAAGAGTGACTTGTAAAGTATCACGTACATATCCCTTTCGCAAAAAAAGAGCATTCCCATGCCAACCATGGCCATGAGGTGACATAGTATTAAGAGGTACAGGAATCAAACCGGTTTCAGCTTTTAATAGCTGAAGATTAATCAAACCGATGCGTTCCCCAAAACGTTTATCTGCTTCTTGAAGAGCAAGGATATCAACTTGTAATTCAGTAATAACACGGACAATTCTTGTAGGATTAAAAACTTTATCAACACCTACACATTTATGCACATTATAGGAAGCAACGGTCAGATCATAATTACTATTTTGATTGACGATGTTTGATTGATGATGAGAGCGGCTGTGAATTGTATTTAAAAAGGAGCTATGGAGTTTTTGTTGGATAAAACCGGTAAACCAAGGGAATTTTTGCTTATAAGGGATTTTTGTCATTTTGCGAAAAGAATAGTTTCTAAGAAGCAGAAGGTAAAGATTTACACTAAAAACAAAAGAACCTTGTTTCTTTTAGAAACAAGGTTCTTTAATTAAGTAATGATTTTTGCAATCAATCACGATTTGAGCCAAGAAACTGTAGCAAGAAGACAAACATATTGATGAAATCAAGATAAAGATTCAGCGCGCCCATAATAACTTTACGTCCTCTGGTATCGCTTTCATCTCCTTCATAATACATCAACTTAATGCTCTGGGTATCGTAGGCTGTTAAACCAGCAAAGATAAAAACACCAATCACAGAGATAGCAAACTGCAAAGCGCTTGATCCAAGAAAAATGTTCACAATCATGGAAAGCAACAAGCCGATCAATCCAATGAATAAGAATGAACCGATTGCTGTGAGATCACGCTTTGTTGTGTATCCATAAAGTGAAAGAGCTCCAAAAGTTGCGGCGGAAATGACAAAGGTTTGCACAACACTTTCTGTCGTATAGCGCAAAACGATTGAAGACAGTGAAAGACCAACCAGAGCAGCATAACCAAAAAAGAGACTACGAGCAGCATTTGTGCTCAATGTATTAATTTTAAAACTGAGAAATAAGACTGCTATGAGTGGTGCAAACATAACAATATAAGAGAATGGCGATGTATAAAATGTTACTCCAAATGGTGTTAGATAAACACTGCTATTGATTTGAGCTGCTGCTTGGCTCATATCTGTTGTCGTTGCTAATGATACAATTGCATAAGCGGCAGCAGCTGTAATAAGCAAACCAATGGCCATTGCATTGTAGACACCCAACATATAGTCGCGTAATCCCTGATCAATTGATGCATCGGCATGAGAAGCAGGTGCCGAACGTAAATCTTTAAAATTAGCCATAATATAAAATCCTTTAGCATATGTTCTGTCAGATATAGGGCTTTAAAGGTGTCTCTGTCATTACACAGATAAGCTTGGTATAAGCCTTAATTGGGCAAATACAAAAACCCTTAAGAATCACTGACAGAATTCCAGCATATATGCTCTTATTATGGAGATTTATTTAAAAATTACAAGAGATTTATATGAAGAAGGAACCTTACAAATTGGTAAGGAAATAGTTCATTTTAATAAAAAATATTTCCATTTTTTGCCATATTTTTGCAAGATAAAAAGACTACACTTAAAAACTTTTCTATTTTCACAAAAACTATGTAATACAATCCCTTATAAAATATTCACTATTTTTGCGTTTATGAGAAGAGCGGCAAGTATCATCACACTATTTTCAACCTCTAATATTGCATCTGTTTTGCACGGTTATAAGAGCTATTGAATTGGATTTTTATATAATATATCGATGTATAATGATAAATTGTCTTTTTGAATGCTAAATGATACTCCGAATATCGCAAGATTCTCTGGTTGAAAATCTGTTCATATTAAATCAATCAAGATTATTGACTTGCTTGTGTCTTGCAAGAGACATGGTTTTAATGGATTCAACATGAACAGATTCCAAATAAAAGAGATTTAGGATAGTAAGGGCTTTTATTCAATATGAAAAACGGTAATTTATATTTATAATCAATATGTTGCTTTAACAAGACACTATTGAAAATAGTTGAAAAAATGTTTTTTATTAAACAATATATAAAATAAAAAAGGAGAGTTTTTAAACGAAGCACTTAAGAAAGGCTCTGTAAAATCGATATCTGTAAAAACTAAAAAACATACGAAAAGCAATTGTTCTAATCAAATAAACAGAACTTCAAATGCTGTGAAATGTCTCCTCAAAAATTGTGATGTAGGACACATGGATAAAAAATATTGATTCTATTTGAGTTCATTTCTTTTGCACTAACTAAGTGTAGAAATGTAAAGTTGAAAAGAAAGTAAGATCTTATAGTCCCATGAAGAGAAACTCGTGAAATGACGAGCAACAAGAATTGATTAAGAGAAATCAATGCGTAATCAGACTTGTGATGGTCAATAATCTCTGTTTTCTAAGGTACTGAACATATCAATGAGAAGATGTACTATTGGAATGACGCCTTGCTTTCATCCAAGTACGCAATTCTTCAATAAGGATGGCAATAACACCGAGAGTGATAAAACTATCTGCAAGGTTGAAAATAGCAAAATAAAAAATATCATCAATATGAAAAAGTATATAATCAGTGACATGATGAAAGCGAATACGATCAATGAGATTGCCGATGGCTCCCCCAATAATAAGAATAAGGCCAAAGCGCATTAAAGACTTATTATATTCAGTATTTTTCCATAACCATAGAAGAAAGATAATCACAATGATCGTGATGGCGATGATTCCCCACTGAGAAAAGGAAGAAAAAAACGAAAATGCAATGCCAGAATTGCGCACATGATAAAGGGAAAGAAAAGGAATAAGCGAAATTTCTGTTCCTAAAGGCATATTGTGCATAACCCAGTATTTGACAGCTTGATCAAGTACTACTGTAAAAGCCAAGCCCAAGAGAAGAAAAGGGAGTGATTTACGAATCATGTTTTTCCTCACATGGTTCCAGTATTAAATAGGGGCGACGGATTTCATAAAGCATAACAGCTGTTGCTACAGCTAGATTAAGCGAGTCTGCTCGTCCGCTTTGTGGAATACGCGTAAGTTTATCACACCGATTTGTAAGAAGATCTGATAATCCCTGTTTTTCATTCCCCATTAAAAGGATAATAGGGCCATTTTTGAAGTCAAGTGTGCGATAATCCAGAGAACCTTTGAGGTGTGTTCCAACAATCATACCTTTAAAGTGAGAAGACCAGTTTAAAAAGCCGTTTTCATCAAAACGATAAAGTGGTACAGAAAAAATAGATCCCATGGTTGCACGGACTGTTTCAGGCGAGAAAGGGTCTGTTGTCTCGCCAATTAAAATAACACCTTTAGCACCTACAGCATCAGCGGTTCGAATAATGGTACCAAGGTTTCCAGGATCACGTACACGATCAAGCGCGATGTAAACATCTTTAATCTGCCCTTTTATCATTTCAAAAGAGTGCCATTTTTGCTTGAAAATACCAATAACTGTTTGTGGATTATCGCGTCGGGTAAGTGATTCCATAACCTTTTGTGAGGCTTTAATAACAAAACCACCGTTGGCTACAGCACGTGCGGCAGTATTTTCGATAGTAGCATTACCGATTTCACTTTTAGAAAAAATAAGCGTCTGTATTGTCCAGCCAAGATTGAGAGCATCAATGACCAATTTCAATCCTTCTGCCATGAAAAGACCTTCTCTATTACGGTTTTTCTTTTGGCTAAGTGCTTTAAGATTTTTTATGATGGGGTTGCTAAGAGAGGTAATTTCTTTCACTCTACCAGTTTTGGGTCTACACATATTCAAGCAATCCAACGGCTAAAAAGAGAAGTAGAAAGAGCACGTCCTGCAACTTCTTCACGCAAAATAAGTTCTCCTGATTCGACCGTACCACCAAGATTTACAAATGCATCACGCATTAAAGCATGAAGTGCAAAGAAGGAAGCACGAATAGAATAAGCTGTAAGGACAACAGAGAGCGGTTTATCAGAGAGAAGTTTACGACAATTTGTGATCATGGCGGGTAAATGATCAAACAGTTGCCAAATTTCACCATGGGGTCCACGCCCATAAGCAGGGGGATCAAGAAGAATCATATCATAGCTTTTCTTACGACGCAGTTCACGCTCGACAAATTTCATAGCATCATCGCAAATCCAGCGAATAGAATGATCTGGTAATCCTGCTCTTTCTTGATTAGCTTTTGCCCACGCAATGGCTTTTTTAGAAGCATCAACATGGGTAACATTCGCACCCGCTCGTGCTCCAATCAAAGAGGCAATACCTGTATAGCCAAAAAGATTCAACAATTTTATAGGGCGTTCGGCTTTAACAATTTGTTCTTCCATAGAGCGCCAATGGGCATCTTGTTCAGGAAAAACCCCCACATGACGAAAGGAAGTAAAACGGCCTAGAAAAGACAATCCATTCCAAGCAAGAGCCCATGTTTCATCAAGTGGCTTTTTAGGAAAATGCCAACGCCCAACCCCTTCTTCATCAAGGTTTCCTGTGAAAATAGCATCAACATCAGCCCATTGTTTTTGTGGTAAAGCGGGTTTCCATAGTGCTTGACCTTCTGGTCGAATAATGCGGTAAGCTCCATAACGTTCTAATTTTTGTCCATGACCAGAATCAATGAGAGCATAGTTTTCGCTTATACCCGTTTCTAAAATAAGGGGCAGCTTTTCTTGCGGATATCTATTGTTATGGGAGAATTGAAAGCATTGTGCGGGCATGTTTTGTATCACGGTATATGAGGTATAAAAATATATTATAAAGCTCTTAAATGTTTCGTAAAAGTGCAAAAAAGCTAAAGTCAATTAAAACATGTATAAAAAAGAAAAAGAGCACTTTTAACTCTGTACTGAATATAGAATACAGAGAGAAAAGATTTCATTTAAATACCATTACACCAGATTTGTGATAGATGTTTTCAATTTTTCAATCTCGGCTTTACTTTTTTTGAGAGCTTTTTTGTATTTGTGATAGGAAAACCAACTGATCAGATTTCCTAATAAAATACCAAAACCAAAGAAAATAAAGAGCCATATAAAGAGGGGAGCATGATAAGTAAAACTTTCAGGATTTGCTCGAAAAGGATCAAGGGTTAACGGAACCATTTGACGATTAGCCACGATAAAAACAATCAAAACCGCTGCGAGAATCACACCGATACTTGTTAGAAGAATACGTTTAATTATCATAAGTTTCTCACTGATTAAGACGGTCGCGTAAATCCTTGCCAGTTTTAAAAAAAGGAATCCACTTTTCTTCAACAGAAACGGCTTCACCTGTTCGTGGGTTACGTCCATTACGGGCTGAACGGCTTTTTACAGAAAAAGCTCCAAATCCACGAAGTTCAACGCGATTGCCATTTGCAAGTGCTGTTGCAATTTCCTCAAAAATAGCGTTTACAATATTCTCCACATCCCGTTGAAAAAGATGCGGGTTATGACGAGCGATAATTTGTACAAGCTCTGATTTTACCACAATAGCCTCACTTTCACACAAAAAAATTTTGTAATTGTGCACTCCATGCATATTACAATATATAAACAGATAAAAGCAAAATAAAATCAAGAAAAAACAAATTGCAAGAAACAAAATTTGAAAATACCTTCTATAAAGGGTATACAGATTAAAAATGCGGAGGATTTAAGAGATCAGGAGAGTATGTCCGTACACAATCATTATAAAGCCTTTTCAACGCAATCATCTTTTGGAGATGTTTTAAAAAAAGCATCCCGTCATTCGCGTCGCATTAGCATATTAAAAATTTTTTTACCTCTCTTAGCGTTGATTTCAGCGCTGGTTTTTTGCTGGTTTACGTTTTTCTTGGTTCCCGTTACTTCTGATTCTATGCCTTTGAATAATGGAGAAAGTGGCGTGATGAATTTGACGATGCTCAATCCAAAATTAGAAGGGTATACGCGTGCTCATGAACCTTATTGGCTTAAAGCAGAAAAGGCATTTCAAGATCATACCCACGCTGGAATGATTGGGTTGCAAAACATTACAGCTAGAGCATTTATGGGCCAACAACGACAGGTTTTTCTCGTCGCACAAGGGGGGGTTTACGATAACATTAATGGTTTTTTACAGTTGGATAAGCCATTCACGATTACGACGAATGATGGGATGATGGTACAATTTATGTCAGCTAGTATTAACTTATCCGAGGGACAGTTAAAAACAGATCAACGTGTTAATATTCAGCAAGCCGGTTTGAATCTTGCCGCAAACGCCTTACAAATTCGAGAAAAAGGAAAAAACATATATTTCCATGGTGGTGTGCATTTAGTGCTTCAAAAGCAATAACGCAATATCAATACAAATCTTTAAAGGATATTTATAAAGAGAAGTATGTGTATATACAAACAGAAGAATTGAAATAATGAAATCGTACAAAAGATGGATAGGTGTGATGTTAGCTTTTAGCATGGGAATGTTAGGAGAAGGAGCAGTTTTAGGATATGCTGAAGTGGCTCATTTTGGAATAAGTCTATCAAGCGACAAAGAACCGGTAGAACTTCATGCAGATTCTTTGGAAATACGTGATAAAGAAGGGATAGCGCTTTTTAAGGGTGATGTTTCAGTGGTACAAGGTGAACGTCTTTTAAAAACGGCAAAATTAGTTGTTTACTACGATAAAGCATATAAAGAAATTGATAAAAACAAGGAAGATACAAAGGCATCATCTGTTTCTTTATTTGGTTCGTCGAGTATACAAAAAATGGAAGCTTTAGGAAAAGTTTATATAAAAATTGCTACGCAAGTTGCTACGGGTGATAAAGGCGTTTTTGATGGAAAGTCAAAAATGATGAGTTTGACAGGGAATCATGTTGTGTTAACTGATGGTGATAATGTGGCAACGGGGTGCAAACTAACGGCAAATATGGAAAGCGGAAAGGCTTTTTTAGAAGGTTGTGAGACGCCTAAGAAAAAAGGTCGTGTTTCTATTATTTTAAAACAAAATCAAAAGAATGGCCATTAAGATTTCATGTTTGGAATCAAAAGAAAAAAACAGACTGATAGGTATAATCTTGAAAGTGAAGCTTCAAAAAATCCCTTAAAAGGGACCTTGATTGCCAGTAATTTGATTAAAGTTTATCGAGGAAGACGAACTGTTAATGGTGTTTCTTTTGGCATTCGTACAGGAGAAGCCGTTGGCATTTTAGGGCCCAATGGGGCAGGTAAAACAACTTGTTTTTATATGGTGACAGGGCTTATAAAATCTGATGGAGGATCCATTAAAATTGATGGATTTGATATTACGCATCTTCCGATGTATCGACGTGCGCGTTTAGGTATTGGATATCTTCCACAGGAAGCGTCTATTTTTCGTGGTCTTTCAGTAGAAAATAACATTAAAGCTGTTTTAGAGGTCGTTGAAAAAGATCGCCTTAAACAACGTGAAGAGTTAGATAGCCTTTTACATGAATTTAAAATTGATCATTTACGTAAAATGTCTGCACTTTCGTTATCTGGAGGTGAACGTCGGAGACTTGAAATTGCGCGCGCTTTAGCTTCTCGTCCCCATTTTATGTTACTTGATGAACCATTTGCAGGAATTGATCCTATCGCTATTTTCGATATTCAACAACTTATTCGTCATTTAACGAGGCGTGGCATTGGTGTTTTAATAACGGATCATAATGTGCGTGAGACATTAGGGCTTGTCGATCGCGCTTATATTATTCATACAGGGCGGGTGTTAGTTCACGGTTGTCCTAACGATATTATCAACAACGTTGATGTACGCAGAATTTATTTGGGAAATCAGTTTTCTCTTTGATTTTACAGCTTTCACGAGTTTCCATTTAAGTTTAACCAAACATTATTACTGAAAATTTCCTTATTTATGCCAAAACTTCTTTTATGACTATAACCTTAATGTTGTTATTGAGTGGTGAAAAAGGCTTCATCATTAGAGGTTAGTTTGTTGTTTTATAAGTTTAGCTTACTCATAATTGTATCATAGAAAAGATATCACTAGATTAACGTGATAATGAGTGATAAACGAAGCTCTCAATAAATGCGTGTGTTATTGAAAGGTAAGAGATATTTATCATATTTTTCTCTGTCGAATCAAAAAATATATCGATGATGCTGTTTTAGGTATTTTGATGGGAGCACCGGTTTATATATTGCGGTTATTCAATAGGAGTTGTCGTATTTTATTGGTTTATATCGCCTATTTGAAAATAGGAGCTTGGCTACAGATATCAGGCTAAATCTATAAATCTTTTAAAATAATCATTAAATTTCTAAAAATCTTTATATTCTTGTTATAAGTCGATGTTCAAGCTATACAGTAATTTTCAAAGTAAAGGTCCATTTTGCTCAGTATGCTTTTCATCTTAATTTAAGGGCTCATTTTTAAAGAAAGAAAAACTTTGATGGCGGATTATACATCAAACTCTTATGACAAGTTTAATAAATTTATGAATAATGGCCTTTTCTAGAGTCGTAAGGAAATTAACTTTATGAACAACTTCATTTCTTTGGTTTCTCATGCCGTTAATGATGATCCGAATACTATTTATTATTGTTTTAGAAGTGATATGAGATGTATTGAGCCATCACCTATTATAAATTGAAAAGTAAAAACACATGCGATGTTGCTAAAAGTGAAAGAACATTAAGTATCTATAGCGTTTATAGGTTTATTGATGAGCATTTTAGCGTGTAAGAGGAAAATTAAAGTATGAATTTGAGTGAGTTAATAGCACCGGAAGCGATCATTCCGGCTCTTAAGGCTAATTCGAAAAAACAGGTTCTGCAAATTTTAGCCGAAAAAGCTTCTAAGCTAACAGGTCTTAGTGAGCATGTGATTTTTGATGTTGTTTTACAACGCGAGAAGCTTGGTTCAACGGGTTTGGGTGGAGGTATTGCGATTCCTCATGGAAAATTACCTGATATTAATCGGATCATTGGTATATTTGCACGTCTTGAAAGTCCTGTTGATTTTGAAGCTCTTGACGATGAACCTATAGATCTCGTTTTTCTCCTTTTAGCACCTGAAAATGCTGGTGCAGATCACTTAAAAGCTTTATCACAGATCGCACGTGTTTTGCGTCACACTGATGTTGTACAAAAGTTGCGCAGTACGCATAATGCCAATGCGCTTTATGCTTTATTGATTCAAACTTCAGAATCAAATGCAGCTTAAAAGTTATTATGAGCGTATAAATTGCGAGGTATGCACTACAGAGCGTAGGAAATAATATAATTTGCATCTTAAGACTAATAACAAAAGGTTATGTCATGAGATTTAAGAAAATTACTTCTAATTGAACCTTCTTTTTAAAGAGCAACCAACAAAAACGAAGGGCTTTTCCTTTCTTGTTCTCGTATATTAAAGCATCTAATTATTATGTTCGTGGATTCTTTTATCCTATTATACTGTAAAAACACTATCATTTGAGATATGGTGAGATAAATTCTGTAAGTCTTCTTAATATATTAAGTGCTTTTAGAGTGCGTGGTAAATATTTTTAAACAGGACTTGTCTGTAGAGCCTTTAGTTAAGTGAATCACATGAGTGGGAAGAAAAGAGGAGATCGCTCGACAAGAATCCAAACTTTTTCAGTCCAGATTGGATTAAGAATCTTCGTCCTTTGAAAGCGGGAAAGAAATCAACAGAAAAGTTTATTTGTGCATTGAATTTTTTTGTAAGTTGAGTTTGAGTGTTTAGGGATAATATTTTAATGCTCAAGAAGAAATAAGAGATATATTGTATCTTCAGTATAGCAAGATATTGATTTTAAATATAATTCACTATTTCGCATGTTAGATGAGAGATCCGAATATTGTAAAATTCTCTCATTCCAAACTTGTTTATGTTGAATCAATCAAAACCATTTCCTTGCACGTTGTAAACGAAATTAGCGTGTGGATAAAAACTGTACAAGAAAGGGGTAAAAATGCTTCCTATGAATCGTCTCAAGTATCGAGAGTTGTAGCAAAACATTGGGAGCTGGAAAATAGTGTTATGGTGCCAGCTTTCTTCTTCACAAGTGGAGAGATCAACTATTTTATAGATATGATTTAGATGTCTGCTGTTGTATAGAGCTCATGCTAAAGAACAATTTTGTACGGTAAGAATGAAAATTATACCTTTAGGTTAGGTGAAAGAGTTTTTATGCATAGGAAGATTTATTTAAGTGTCTTTAATTGATTAAAATATTGTTTAAAAAACGGTAATGTTAGAACTGCTATAGAAAAAAGTTTTATATTTCTTTTTATAAATTACTTAGAAATAAGATAAGGAGACTTTCCCAAAGAATTCTTAAGAAGTTTTTTATAACAGAAAGAAAAATATCGTCTAATACATTAAAATAATACGATTAAGCTATTATAAGCTACTAAAATCATTTTAGAAATTAATAATTGGAGATGAAATATATAGGGAAATAAGATAAAAAGAAACAAAATTGTATGTGATTATTGAGATAGAATCTAAACTCTTTATGTTTTATTATTAATATCTTGATAATATTTTATTATTTTTACAAGGTCTTTTGAAGATTGAGAAAAAGTGTTATCGGGACGATATTGAATACGAAATATGAATGCACTATAATGAGTAAAAGATGGAGTATTTTGCGAACATAAATGTATTGAATGCATAAAGTCGAGAAGTGATATTCGTAAGGCGATTAAGCTTTTTTGCGGGGAGTCTGGGGTGTATTTTCAAAATTTTGCATCAGATTGCTTGTGATATAAAGAGTATGGTTTATTTCTTAACAGAGTGATGGTATATTTTCATCTCGTTTTGAAGTTTTATAGCTTAAAGAAATCGTTTTTTATACAAAAATGAAATAAGTAGCGTAAAATGAAGATATTATTTTTTAATGTGGTTATTGAATAAGAAGTTTATGTTTTGGTAACGATTAAAAGGTCACAATGAAACGTAGAAATCTATTTTGATTAGTGTGAAAATATTTCGCTTATTGAAGGAATTAGGACAATAACACATGAATATCGAGGAGTTTTTGTTGAATTTTTCCAATGAAGAAAATCTTGTTAGAGACTAAAGAAGTGAGCTAAATGAAGATGTTTGAAAAGACTGTTATTGCTGCATCTGTAATGGTTCTTGTTACAGCGGGAGTGGCATATGCACAAACGCCAAGCCGTTTAAATCAATTTGAAGCGTGGGGAGCCTATTCTTATAAATCGCCCAAAAATACGATTTGCTATGTGTTGTCGGTACCTTTGAAGGCTCTTCCAACGACAGTTAATCATGGTGATAATTTTTTCTTGGTTACCAAGCGTTCTCATTCACCTATTTCGTTTGAACCGCAGTTTATGGCTGGTTATACCCTTCAAGAAGGGTCGAGAGTGACAGTGACCATTGGAGGTAAGGACTTTGATTTTTTCACGAAAGATTCCTCAGCTTGGCTGGCGTCATCAGAGCTAGAAAAGCAGCTTGTTTCTGCTATGCGTGCTGGAAGCAATATGACAGTGCAAGCGATATCAAAACGAGGAACGCATACCACTTATACTTATTCCTTAAAAGGGGTCACTGCTGCATTAAATGCAGCTCAAAAGTGCCATTAAGGTTTCGATAACTCTAAAATAGTGATGTGAATTGGAAAGCAATGGCCATTTCCTATGACCTTAGACCAGTTGGTTCATGTTTTGCACGAAAAACAGATAATGTGGTCGTGAAGGAGAGTTCTAAGCTCTCTTTAATTGGTTTGTCGCAAGATGAAATGATGCAAGCTTTAAAGACAGTTGGTGTACCAGAGCATCAAACGCGTATGCGTGTGCGTCAGCTTTGGCATTGGCTTTATGTGCGTGGTGTTTCAAATTTTGATGATATGCTGAATATTTCTAAAGCAATGCGAGAAACACTTAAGTGTCATTTCTCCATTGCGCGCCCAGAAATTGTTGGAGAACAAATATCAAAAGATGGTACGCGTAAATGGCTCTTACGTTTTCCTGCACGTGGAGCTGGAAGGCCTGTTGAAATTGAAACGGTTTATATCCCTGAAGAAGGACGTGGTACTTTATGTCTTTCATCGCAAGTAGGGTGTACGTTAACCTGCTCTTTTTGTCATACGGGAACGCAGATACTTGTTCGTAATCTGACCGCAGAAGAAATTTTGGCACAATTATTGGTTGCACGTGATTGTTTGGGTGATTTTCCTGATAAGAATACCCCTGATGGAGCAATTGTTCCCATTGAAGGACGAAAAATTACCAATATTGTTATGATGGGAATGGGAGAACCTCTTTATAATTTTGAAGCTGTTAAAAAAGCTTTATTGATTGCCTCTGATGGCGATGGACTTTCTTTATCAAAACGTCGAATTACGCTTTCAACTAGTGGAGTTGTTCCTGGAATTATCCGAACTGGAGAAGAAATTGGTGTTATGTTAGCAATTTCACTCCACGCAGTACACGATACACTAAGGGATATGCTTGTTCCCATTAATAAAAAATATCCGCTTGCTTTACTAATGGAGGCTTGCCGTAATTATCCTGGTCTTTCCAATGCAAAACGAATCACATTTGAATATGTTATGCTGAAAGATATCAATGATAGTTTAGATGATGCTAAGCGATTGATTCAGTTATTGAAAGGGATTCCTTCTAAGATTAATTTAATCCCTTTTAATCCGTGGCCAGGGAGTAATTATCAGTGTTCTGATTGGGAGAAAATCGAGCGTTTTGCTGATGTTGTTAATCAAGCGGGCTATGCTTCTCCTATTCGGATACCGCGTGGACGCGATATTTTAGCTGCATGTGGACAGCTTAAATCAGCTTCAGAGCGCTTACGTAAATCTGAACGTTTACGACTTGAAAATGCCATTGGTCATTAGGTAACGCAATTTTCAGCGATATCGAGGCCTATACTTTTTTGTTTGTAATTTAATATCCAAACTTCATGCGATGGCATATGTGAGACAGAGATTAAGATGGATAAGTGCTAGACGAACAGTTTCAGCGTTTATATGCTAAATGGGGTAAGAGATTGTCTATAGTCTGTTTACATAATCTCTGAAATAAGAAGGAAACCTAATTTAGAGGGAATATGAGGTCTTAAGGATTATAACTAATTTCTACCTTATTATCATACTCGTTAATTCGGTTTTATGTCTTTTAAAAGCATCTACGGTAATATCTTTAAAAAGTGGAGATTGTGCACTGCCTCATGCTTTTGTTTATTATTTTCTTAAATAAGATCACGCATCACAAGCAAAACAGAGGATCTAAAATATAAATACCATTGAGTTATCCATTGATATGTTTTTTAAGTATCTCTTAGTACACTCTTCATATCACGATAATGCTTGTGAGGAGTATAACAAAAAGCTTCTGTGAATGTATTGTACTCCTACACCTTTATGTTTAATAAAGGTGTAAATTGGTACCACCATTCTATTTTTCAGCTCCCAATGTTGTAACAGCTTTTAGTACTTGAGATGGTTTATAAGAGGTGTTTTTATTCTTTTCTTAGATAGTTTTTATCCATACGAAAACTCCAGCTTCTCTTGTGATGTACAAAGGAAAGGTATTGTTTTATCCAAAACAAACAGGTTTGAAATGAAAAAATCTTATAATATTTGTTTTTTTTATTTAAATTAAAAGCGATACATTACACGTATAAATCAATGTTTTGTAACCACAAGGAGATGGAGGGCAAAGCTGGTAAAAGTACCAGCAATAAGCCAGTCGAGAAAGCGAATATAAAGAGGGTTCTTTTTGAGAGTTTTGGTAAGTTTATGCGCTGTAAAAACGATTGCAATTGTAATGGGGAAAGAAATAGGGATATAAGAGAGTCCTAAAAAGAGCAATTTTTGTGTTGCCATAGGATCATTCGCATTGATAAATTGTGGTAAGAATGTCGCGTTAAAGAGTATAACTTTAGGATTGAGAAGATTAATCCCAATACCAGCAAGATAGTTACGTTTAGCGCTTTGAGATTTAGAAGATGTCTGTTCAAAGGAAAAAGTGGGGTTTCTCCGTAAAGCTTGAAAGGAAAACCATAAAAGATAAAAGGCGCCAACAATTTTCAGAAGAACAAAAGTATGTGGGGCAGCAAAAATAAGCGCTGATAAGCCAAGTGCTACAGCCGTAACCTGAATGGCAAACCCTGTTGCACTACCCAAGGCGCACATAATTCCAGCTTTTTTGCTTTGTGTAATGGTTCGTCCTACAGAAAGCATCATATCTGGTCCTGGAATAAGTGCTAAAATCAACGATGCTAAAGCAAATTGTACAACAATAGACCACTCCGGTAGAAATGACACGTAAATCTCCTTTTATTTTTAAGCAGTGTTCACTATTTATACTTTGAGGCGCCTTTATTTACGCTTTTTGCGTCTTTTTAATGTTGCTTAAAAAGAATTTATTTTTATATTTCTTGCATCGTTTTGATTTTTGGGTAGAAATAAAAAAGTAGCTCATATAGAACGTTAAAATGAAAAAGTGGCAAAATATTAGAAAAGTTGTTTTGGCTTATTCAGGTGGATTGGATACGTCAATTATTCTTAAATGGTTGCAAAGTGCGCTAGGTGTTGAAGTTGTAACTTTTACAGCAGATTTGGGGCAGGGAGAAGAGCTAGAACTTGCTCGTCGTAAAGCTGAAATGCTAGGTGTTAAAGAGATCTACATTGAAGATTTGCGCGAAGAGTTTGTGCGTGATTTTGTGTTTCCGATGTTTCGAGCCAATACCGTTTATGAGGGGACTTATCTTTTAGGAACATCAATTGCACGTCCACTTATTTCAAAACGCCTTATTGAAATTGCTGAGGAAACAGGGGCAGATGCCATTGCTCATGGAGCAACAGGAAAAGGCAATGATCAGGTACGCTTTGAGCTTTCCGCTTATGCGCTTAATCCTGATATAAAGATTATTGCTCCATGGCGTGATTGGGATTTTAAGAGTCGGACAGATCTCTTTGAATTTGCTCGTATTCATCAAATTCCTGTAGAAAAGGATAAGCAAGGTGAAGCGCCTTTTTCAGTGGATGCAAATTTATTGCATTCTTCATCAGAAGGAAAGATTTTAGAAGATCCAGCACTTCCTGCTCCTGAATATGTCCATATGCGTACTCTTTCGCCGGAAGATGCTCCAGATCAAGCAACCAGAATTACTCTTGGCTTTAAAAAAGGCGATGCTGTTTCAATCAATGGAAAAAATTTATCTCCTGCAACTTTACTTGCAGAATTAAATCATTATGGGCGCGATAATGGTATTGGTCGGTTAGATTTGGTAGAAAATCGCTTTGTGGGTATGAAATCGCGGGGTATTTATGAAACACCAGGTGGAACCATTCTTTTGACGGCTCACAGAGCAATAGAATCTTTAACGTTAGATCGTGGTGCAGCGCATTTGAAAGATGAATTGATGCCACGTTATGCAGAACTCATTTATTATGGATTTTGGTTTTCGCCGGAACGTAAGATGTTGCAGGCAGCGATTGATTTATCTCAAGAACATGTTGAAGGTGAAGTCACGTTAAAGCTTTATAAGGGGAATGTAATTATTGAAGGGCGCCAAAGTAAAAAATCACTTTATTCCAGTGAGTTGGTAACTTTCGAGGATGATCAAGGTGTTTATGATCAAAGAGATGCAACTGGTTTTATTAAATTAAATGCCCTACGTTTATGTACATTAGCAAGGCGTCATCAAGTTGATAAAGAAAAGAAATAGAAAGTTACGGTGACAAGTGTAATGTGGATTAATGCTTTTGTATGAAATGCCTAGTTTAAGCATTTTTCTGTTGGTTTTTACCGTTCTTTCGTTCAATACTAGAAGCTTATCTTCTGCGCTAATAAATATAATAAGCAAAACCCATGATAATAATAGCAATGAAGGCTTCGATAATCAAAACAAGTCAATTTTGCTTTATAATATTGAATGTTTTTGATTTTTATCAGAACAAAATATGTTTATAACGAGGGCGGTTTTTGTATAGTGACTTAAGAGTATAAAGAAATTTTCATCTTTTTGCTTGCTATTATTGACGAATAAATTCAAGAACCATACACCCTATTTTGAAAGAGTGTAATTTTTAGGATAAATAATGATGCGTGATCAGTGTGATACCCTCAACCTTACGCCTGAATTAAAAGATGCAGCTTCTCAATCGAGAACTTGGCCATTTGAAGAAGCACGTAAGATTATCAAACGGTATGAAAAAACGGGTTATCCAGACAGTGTGATATTTGAAACAGGTTATGGCCCTTCTGGTTTACCGCATATTGGAACTTTTGGGGAAGTTGCACGTACAACCATGGTGCGTCATGCATTTCATATTCTCACGGAGAATAAAGTAAAAACAAAATTACTTTGTTTTTCTGATGATATGGATGGTTTGCGCAAGGTTCCTGAGAATGTGCCTGATCGCGAGAGGATGGAACATTATCTTGGTCAACCGTTGAGCCGTGTACCCGACCCTTTTGGAGATGATTATCCTTCTTTTGGAGCGGCAAATAATGCGCGGTTACGGGCTTTCCTTGATCGTTTTGGTTTTGATTATGAATTTGCAAGTGCTACGGATTATTACAATTCCGGTCGTTTTGATGAAACACTTTTGAAAATCCTTGCCTGTTATGACAAGGTTATGGCAATTATTTTACCAACATTAGGTGAAGAACGGCAAGCGACCTATTCACTCTTTCTACCGATTTCTCCCTTTTCTGGAAAAGTATTACAGGTACCGATGATTGCGCGTAATGTTGAAAAAGGGACTGTCACTTATATTGAACCTGAAACAGGAGAAATCATAGAAACAGAGGTTACGGGGGGCAAAGTTAAGTGTCAGTGGAAGGTAGATTGGGCAATGCGTTGGACAGCACTTAGCATTGATTATGAAATGGCCGGAAAAGACCTTATCGATTCCACAAATCTTTCTTCTAAAATTTGTAAAGTATTAGGTGGACCCCCCCCAGAAGGATTCAACTATGAGCTCTTTTTAGATGAGAAAGGGCAGAAAATTTCCAAATCCAAGGGAAATGGCTTAACCATTGATGAATGGCTTACTTATGCCCCAACAGAGAGTTTAGGGCTTTATATGTTTTCAAAACCTAAAACAGCAAAAAGGCTTTATTTTGATGTTATTCCTAAAGCTGTAGATGAATATTATGCTCATCTTTCTGCTTATGGTCGTCAAAAATGGCAAGAACGGCTCAGTAATCCTGTATGGCATATTCATAATGGTTGTCCACCGCAGGTTGATTTGCCTGTATCCTTTGCGATGCTTTTAAATTTGGTAAGTGCTTCAAATGCGGAGAATGCAGAAGTTCTTTGGGGTTTTATTTCTCGTTACGCTAAAGAAGCAAATGCACAAACTTATCCAGAACTTGATCAATTGGTGAAGTTTGCCATTAAATATTTTGATGTTTTTGTTAAACCAAACAAGAAATTTCGTATACCAGATGATAGCGAACGAGCAACATTAGCACAAATTGATGAAAAATTAGCTCATTTACCTGAAACTGTTGATGGCAACATATTACAAAATATGCTTCTTGATGTTGCACGATTAACGGAACGCTATCAAGATCATAGCAAAAAAAGCCCTGAAGGTGGGCCTGGTGTTTCTAATGTTTTTTTTCAAATGTTGTATGAAGTCCTTCTTGGACAAGAGCGAGGTCCACGATGGGGATCATTTATAGCGCTTTATGGGATTAATGAAATGCGTGCACTGATTGCTGAAACACTTGCACGTCCTGTGGAGGAATAATGGAACGAAGAGTGCAGGAAGTAAAGCGACGCCGTACATTTGCAATTATTGCTCACCCAGATGCGGGGAAAACAACATTAACAGAAAAGCTTTTATTGTTTGGTGGTGCTATTCAACTTGCAGGAGAAGTAAAAGCCAAAAAAGATCGTATTCAAACCCGTTCTGATTGGATGAATATTGAGCGTGATCGTGGTATTTCCGTTGTGACTTCGGTGATGACGTTTGAATATGAAAATCATATTTTTAATCTCCTAGATACCCCAGGCCATGAAGATTTTTCAGACGATACCTATCGCACACTCACAGCTGTTGATAGTGCTGTTATGGTGTTGGATGGGGCCCGCGGGATTGAGCCTAGAACATTAAAATTGTTTGAAGTGTGTCGGATGCGGGATATTCCTATTGTTACTTTTATCAATAAAATGGATCGTGAGGCACGTGATCCTATAGAGCTTTTAGATGAAATTGAAGAAAAGCTTGCTCTTGATACCGCCCCCATAACATGGCCCATTGGGTCGGGTAAAGATTTTGTCGGGACCTATGACCTTCATCATAACCGTTTTCGCCAAAAAGATGATGAGATAACACAGCGGATCGTTTCAAATCCCAGTGAGGTTGTCCATTTACTCCCTGAATATCAACGTTCCACTTTTATTGAAGGGGTAGAACTTGCTCAAAGTGTTTGCAAGAATTTTGATCTTCAAGCTTTCCGTGAAGGTCATATGACTCCGGTTTATTTTGGTTCAGCTTTACGAAATTTTGGTGTTCGTGATTTGATCAATGCACTTATTGATTTTGGTCAAAGTCCTCGTGATCAAAGTGCAGATCAGCGCAATATCATAGCAACTGAACCTAAAATGACGGGATTTGTTTTTAAAATTCAAGCGAATATGGATCCTAATCATCGTGATCGTATTGCATTTTTTCGGGTATGCTCGGGAACACTTGAACGTGGTATGAAAACAAAGTTGGTCCGAACAGGAAAACCGATGACACTTTCGGCTCCACAATTTTTCTTTGCGCGTTCGCGCCAAATTGCTGATCAAGCCTATGCTGGTGATATCGTAGGAATCCCTAATCATGGAACATTGCGTATCGGCGATACTTTGACTGAAGGAGAAGATATCCTCTTTAAGGGAGTACCAAATTTTGCACCAGAGATTTTGCGTCGTGTTTGTTTGGGCGATCCAATGAAAGCAAAAAAGCTCAAAGAAGCTTTGCAACAAATGGCTGAAGAAGGGGTTGTGCAATTGTTTATTCCTGATGATGGGTCGCCTTCTCTCATTGGTGTTATTGGTGCTTTGCAAATTGATGTTTTAAAAGAGCGATTAAAAATAGAATATTCTTTGCCAGTGAATTTTGAGTTTGCACGCTTTAATTTATGCCGTTGGATTTCAGCGCAGAGCAAAGATGAGTTGCAAAAGTTTCTCAGCAATCACCGCTCTGCTATTGCGTATGATTTAGAAGGTGATCCAGTTTTTTTAGCGGAGAACCATTTTTCATTAAATTATGAAGCAGAAAGAGCTCCTAAGATAAAATTTTCTACTTTTAAAGATTATCAAGTAAGCTTTTAATGTAAAGAAGAATTTTTTATGTAACAATTTGGTTGATAATGATTTTTCATATTGAGTTGGGGATCTGAATATTGTTATTTTTTCTGAAAACAAAAGGAGTATGTAAAGAACACTTTCAGATTGCACTGTATAAAGAATACGGTAAATTTATTTTATAATATTCAATAAGTTATAATATATTTGTAATTGTAACGTCTTTTAAAATTTTGATATATTTTTTCACAATAGCTTAAGACAAGGTCATATATTTCAGTATTTTGAATGTCAGCTAAAAATCTCCTGTATAAATAGAGCTTTTCAGTTTTTTCTTGTATGAAAATTGTATACAGTCAAAATAAAGCAAATAATCAATAAGATGAAATTTGTTATTCCCAATATGAGATCATATGACTTATAAACCACGTGTCTTTTCTATATCTTCTGGAATGGCTTTTTTGCCTCACTTTGTTGAGGCACTGCTCTCCGGTACCCTTATTGATAATTTCGCTCCCAATGGAGACATTCAAACTGCTCTTGCCGATAGCTTTATTTATGTTCCGACACGTCGTGCTGCTCGCGCTTTACGTTTAGCCTTTGTTGAAAGAAGCGATACACAATCAACTTTCTTACCAACCATTCGTGCTCTAGGAGATGTCGATGAAGACAGTTTCCTTTTTGTTGAAAATCATACCAGCACTCTGAATCCACCCATTGGAAAAAGTGAACGCTTACTGCTTTTAGCGCGCCTTATTCGCCCATGGCGTGAAAATTTACCTGCGCATCTGCGTGCCATGTTTGGTACAGAAGATGTACTTATTCCGGCTCATAGTGCTGATGCAATTTGGCTTGCTCAGGATTTAGCGCATTTGATGGACGAAATTGAAACAGAAGGAGCAGATTGGTCGAAACTTAAAGATATTGCACCTGATATGGTCGCTGAATGGTGGCAAATAACGCTCGACTTTCTGACTATTGTTACGCAAAATTGGCCACAAATCTTGACCGAAAGGCAACGAAGCAATCCCGCGGAATGGCGTAATCAAGCACTCACAATGCATGCAGAGACTTTGCGATGCACGCAGCCTGATAAACCTATCATTGCTGCTGGTGTGTCAGGTTCTATGCCCGCAGTTTCTCATCTTTTAAAGGTTATAGCTTCTCTGCCCAAAGGGGCTGTTGTTCTTCCTGGCCTTGATCTTCATATGGATGAAGAACAATGGAATGCACTAAGCACAAGCAATAAAGAAAAAACAGCTTGTGATTTTTTTGATCCTGCAGAAAATGTTTTTAGCCATCCTCAATATCATTTAAAAAAACTTCTAACTCTCATGGAGTGTCAACGTCATCATGTTTGCGAAATTGGCCAACAAAGTATAACAAAGAAAAAACGAATGGCTCTTTTATCAGAAGCACTCCGACCTGCTTCTACAACAGATAAATGGATACAAATTGTCCGTGATGATTATGAAAATCTTTGTGCAGATTGGTCATTTATTGAAGCTATAAATGAACGTGAAGAAGCTCTCGCTATAGCTGTTACCTTACGCAAAGCTATTGAAGAACCCAAAAAAACTGCAGCCCTTATTACAAATGACCGTAATTTAGCACGCCGTGTTGCCGTGGAATTACAGCGATTTGGAATTGAAGCAAATGATTCAGGCGGAATACCACTTGCACAAACATTGCCTGTAACTCTCTTACGACTTATCTTAGAAAATGTATTGCAACCTGATGATCCCATTGCTTTTCTTTCTCTTCTTAAACATCCCCTTACAACACTCCAACAAAATCGTCATCGTTTACGGGAAATGGCAGAAAATTTTGAACTTTTTGTTCTTCGAGGGTATACAGGGCGTATTAATCTTTGCGAGTGTGATCAATTTCTTGAAAAATGGATTGATACATCCTTTCATAATAGTTCTGAAATCAACACCCTTGATCAGCAGAAATGTGAAGAAGCACGTCTCCTTTGTCATCTTTTGAGGACAGCTGTTGAACCTTTAACATCTCTTATGAAACAAGAGAAAGAATGCACCATCAATGAGGCTGCAATAGCAACTGTTGAGGTTTTTGAAAATTTTGGTCGCAATGAGGATAATTCTCTTGCACATCTTTATCAACACGAAGCAGGACAAGCCCTATCAAAGTTTCTACGTGAATTGGTCAGTGATCAATCGGGATTAACATTTCATCTTTGTGAATGGCCCGCTATGTTTTCTGCCATAATAGCAACCCGTTCCGTCGCACCTTCGCCTGGAGGACATCCACGTTTATTCATCTGGGGTACTTTGGAATCGCGCTTGCAAACGGTTGATACAGTGGTCATCGGCGGTCTTAATGAAGGATCATGGCCGATATCAACCCGAAATGATGCTTTTTTATCGCGACCGATGAAAATGATGTTAACTCTGGAACCACCAGAGCAGCGTATTGGTCTTTCTGCGCATGATTTTCAATGGGCGATGGGAATGGATAAAGTGGTGATGAGTCGCGCATTGCGCGTTAATCATACGCCTTCCATTCCATCACGCTGGCTACAACGCATGGAAACAGTTGTAGGAAAACAGGTTTGGGAACAAATCCGTGAACGAGGTGAAATACTACGCCATTGGGCAAAGATGCTTGATCATACAAGCATAACTTCTGAGGTGAAACGTCCTTGCCCTTCTCCACCTCTTGATATACGCCCGCGCCATTTTTCAGTCACTGAAATAGAAACATTGCGATATGATCCCTATGCTATTTATGCTAAAAAAATCTTAAGGCTTAAACCACTTAAAGAACTTATTCATGATCCTAGCGCTTCAGAACGAGGAACACTTTATCACGCTATTCTTGCAGCTTTTTGCACACAAATGAAAAATCCAAATGCTGCAAATGCACTCAATGTACTGCTTGCTATTGGGCGTAAAGAGTTTGATAAATTCAACTTTCCACCCGATATTGAAGTAATTTGGTGGAATAGTTTTGAAAATCTTGCTCCACGCTTTATTCAATGGGAACAAAGTTTAGGACTGCGAGAGCGATATTCGGAAGTGGTATCACAAAAAATCCCTATAGGAACAACAGGAGTAACCCTTTCAGGACGTGCTGATCGTCTTGATGTTTTGCCAGATAAAACGGTTGAAATTCTAGATTTCAAAACCGGAACGCCTCCTTTATCAAAACAAGTTCGTGAATTATTATTTCCGCAATTGGCTTTAGAAACAGCTTTACTCATACAAGGGGGCTTCCCAGATTTTCAAGATTTTACACCCTCAAATTTATTTTACATTCCCCTTAACAAAAAAGGTGAAATTAAATCCCAATCAATTCTTTTAAAGAAAAAAGACGGAAAAACTTATCTAAGTGCTGTTGATCTTGCTGAAAATGCATGGGAAAATCTTATCGCACTCATAACTTATTATCAAAATCCACAACAAGGCTATCTCTCACATGCTGTCCCCATGTCAAAACGATATGAAGGTGACTACGACCATTTGGCTCGGTTGTGGGAATGGTCAAGTGGTTTTCATAAAGAAGAGTAATCATGACGTTTTTTTCTATTCCTGAAGCCGCTCTTGATGCACAAGCAACAGCAACACATCCCCAAAAAAACGTGTGGGTTTCTGCAAATGCTGGATCTGGAAAAACCCACGTTTTAAGTGAACGTGTTATCCGTTTGCTTTTAAACGGTACGCCTCCAGCACGTATTTTATGCCTTACTTATACAAGAGCTGCTGCTGCTGTTATGCAATCACGAATTTTTCGCACGCTTTCTAGTTGGAATGAGCTCGATGATGCACAGCTGCAAGAAACCTTAACACGGTTTGAAAAAAAACCTGTTAATGCGCAAAAACTAACTTATGCAAGGCAACTCTTTGCGCGTGCCCTCGAAACGCCTGGTGGCTTAAAAATTCAAACGATTCATGCTTTTTGTGAAGCTCTCTTACATCAATTTATGTTAGAAGCCAATATTGCAGGGCATTTTGAACTTCCCGATGATATCGGTCGAAAAAAATTACAACAAGAATCCCGTCGCGAACTTTTAGCCCGTCGTGATGTACAACCTGCTTTGCAACAGTTACTTCAAGTTATTAGCGAACATACTTTTAATCAATTGCTCTATGAGGCAGTTGAAAAGCAACATAAATTGTCTGATTTTTTATCTTCTCTTTTATCTGAAAATGGAGAAGAAAAATTGCGCGCGCTTTTTAACTTAGCGCCCAATGAAACAAATCAATATCTTCTGGAACAAATTAAACAAACAGCGCGCCTTCCTCTTTATGCTCTTAAGCATTGTGAAACCAATGGTAATCAAAGCTTTAAGGATATGGTGGCAAAACTTTCCCAATTAGAAAAGGTGCATGATGAGACAAATATTCTCAATATTATTTCTGATGTTTATTTTACAACAAAAGGTGAGCCGCGTAATTTTTCACATTTATTTCATAAAAAATCAGATGAAATTTGGCCTTTTATTCAACAAATGCTTGAAGATAAACAAAACAAGCTTTCTGTTCTTTTAGAAAAATATCAATGCGCAAAGGTTGCCACCCTCAATATGGCTGCTTTTCAGCTCTGTACTATTTATCTCAAAATTTATAAGAATCTAAAAAAGTCCAATGGCTTCTTAGACTTTGATGACCTTATTGAGCGTACACTTCATTTGTTACAGCGCAAAGGTGCAAGCCAATGGGTGCACTATAAACTTGATCAGGGACTTGATCATATTCTACTTGATGAAGCACAAGACACCAACCCTGAGCAATGGCAAATTATTCAACTGTTGGCACAGGAATTTTTTTCAGGGTATAGCCAACGAACAAACATACGGACTCTTTTTGCTGTTGGAGATGAAAAGCAATCTATTTATTCTTTTCAAGGCGCTGCTCCAGAAAATTTTGCTGCAAATGGACGAATTATTCAAAAAAAAGTGCAGCAAACAAATCAGCAATTTGAAAAAATACAACTGCATTATTCTTTTCGCTCTACAGCAGATGTTCTTAAAAGCGTTGATCTTGTTTTTGAAACACCAGAAAACTATAAAGGACTTTCGGCAGAAAATACAAAAACGGTGCATGAAGCTATCCGTGTTCACAGTCCCGGTGAAGTTGTTATATGGGATGCCATTTCAAAAGAAACGAGTGAGTTTCCTCAAGATTGGCATGCAACTGTTAATCATTTAGATACACCTGAAGTCCGTTTAGCAGAAAAAATTGCTGAAACGATTGCTGACTGGTTACAAAAAGGCGAAATGCTTCCAGCAAAAGGACGCTTAATACGTGCAAGTGATATTATGATCTTGGTCCGTAAACGTGATCAATTTGTCTCAGCTCTTTCTCGTGCTCTTAAACACCGTAATATTCCCGTAGCAGGGGCTGATCGTTTACAGCTTACCAAACATATTAGTATCCGTGATTTAATGGCGCTTGCGCGTTTTGTTTTACAGCCACAAGATGATCTTTCTCTTGCTTGTGTTTTAAAAAGCCCACTTTTTGCTCTTAGTGAAGAGGAACTCTATCAGCTTGCCGCACACCGCACCGGCTCTCTTTGGCAAAGTCTGTGTGCGCATACATCATCGCAGGTATCTTTTAAAGATGCTTTTGAAAAGCTAAACCATTATCGCGCTTTAGTGGATAAAATACCAGTTTTCGAGTTTTATAGCCATATTTTGAATAATGATAAGGGACGGCAAAAAATTCTATCCCGTTTAGGATCTGAAGCAAATGATGTGCTCGATGCTTTTATGGATTATACGCTCACTATTCAAAAAACAGGATTACCAGGATTACAAGCTTTTTTAGAAACATTAAGTGCAAGCGAACCAGAAATTAAACGTGAATTTGAACAAAGTAATGAAGAAATTCGCATTATGACTGTTCATGCTGCAAAAGGACTAGAGGCTGCTGTTGTGTTTTTAGTCGATCCTGGCAGTGCGATTTGGCATCCTCAGCATGCGCCTCACTTGCTTAAAGTTCCTTTAAACAATGCACAATGGAACGGAAAACAAGCCTTTATTTGGCATCCCAATGAAAAGTTTAATACAAAACTCTCTAAACAAGCAATTTCATATTTAAAAGAGCGTGCAGAAGAAGAATATAGGCGTCTTCTTTATGTAGGAATGACACGCGCTGAAGATCGCTTGTTTATTTGTGGGTATAAAGGTCCGAAAACGCCATCTCATACATGGTTACAACTCGTAAAAAAAGCCCTCGAACCGCATGCCCTTGCTATAAAAGATTCTTCGGAAGATATTGCAGCTTGGCGTTATTGCATTACACCTGCTTCTTCTGCTTCTATAAACTCAAAAGTTCCTTGCACTGAATCTCAAACCTTACCAGCGTTACCTGCTTTTTTCTCTCATAAAGTACCAGCAGAACCAGTGTTACCAAAACCGTTAAAACCGTCAGTGGCGAGCCTTTCCATTGAGGCTGATACCGAGATTTCTTTTAATTCAAAATATCATAGCGTTTCGCCTGTTTTGGGAGAAAAAAATACCAACAGGGCTTTTTCCATTGAATATGGTAATCTCGTTCACCGATTGTTACAATACTTACCCGATTGTCCCCCACAAAAACGTCGAGATTATGCTCGAAACTATCTCAATATCAAAGCCTCTCATTGGGATGAAAGCCAAAGAGAAGATGCTCTTCGCCATGTTTGGAAAATATTAGATCATGTTTACCTCAAGCCCCTTTTCTCTGAGCATTCACGTGCTGAGGTCTCCTTAATGGGTATTGTGAAAATTCGTGGAAAAGAACAAGCAATTTCTGGTCAAATTGACCGTCTTTACATCACGCAAAACAGCATTATCTTTGCCGATTTTAAAACAGGAACCCCACCAGAAAATGAAGCTGCTATTGCTTCCCATCACTGGTTGCAAATAGCTCTTTACCGAAAATTGTTGCAAGCTATTCATCCCGATAAAGATATCCAGGCTCTGCTTATCTACAGTAAAGAAGCCAAAATTTTTAAACTTCCTCCAGAAAAACTTGAGGCATTTCTTAGTGAAGTTGCTTTATAAGCTACTCTTTTCCTTGCAAATCATCTTTACACTTTATTTACTTTCATAAAATCGCTCAAACAAACACAACGCACAATCTCTGGTGTAAAAAAGTCCTTTAATAATTTATCTTTGCAATAACTTGATATGAATTGTTATTATACCAATCTATAAAAGGTGAATATAAAGGATAAATCAATGACGTGTATAAAAGTTGATAAGGACAATTTCGAAAGTGAAGTTCTAACTTCTTCCACCCCTGTTGTGGTTGATTTTTGGGCAGAATGGTGTGGCCCTTGCAAAGTGATTGCTCCAATGTTGGATGAGATTTCAATAGAAATGCAAAATCAAGTTAAAATTGCTAAGGTAAATATTGATGAAAATCCGGAACTGGCTACCCAATACGGAGTACGTTCTATCCCTACATTATTAATGTTTAAAAATGGAAATATTTCATCGAATATGGTTGGCGCTACCTCTAAAGGACGTCTTTCTGAATGGATAAAAGATGGGCTTAGTTAATTCCACATATAATCACTCTAAAGGAGAGAAGTTTTGTCTCTCCTTTTGACTTTTTTAAAATATTCTTTTTTGCATTATATTATAATGAAAAGACAATAAAAATCAAAATTGTAAATGAATTTAAGAATTCGTGCTTTTATGCATGATTCAATTGACCATTTTTATAAAAAATTGCTTTGTATGAAGAATATAGGCAATTCTTTCCTTATAGGCGCGTTAAAAATATTGGGTGAATGATAATTTCATAAAGGTATTTCTTCTTAGATAAGATTATTGAGATAGATAGTGCTTTCAACACATAAAGGGAGATTTTAAGCAAAAACTTTGCAAATTACTTTTCTAAAGCTCACAACTTTTAAGCAGAAAGAAACAAGCAATTCACTACAGGTTATATAATGCTCTTCTAAAGGGTTATCACTTCAATTTAAAATTCTCTTATACTATTCTCTAAAATAAATTGATGAATTCCTATAAATTAACGGCTGTCCTTTGCAATTTATGTCATTGTTATATGAAAGAGTCAGCACTTCGTTTCATCTTCCATGGTTGCTGCCTCCATGAAGCCTTCTTTATGTTGTTCATCATCTCAAATTTCATAGGTATATCCTGAGATATTACCAACTAAAAAATGATGATGCCCATGATTATATCTATATTTTTTAAAATGTACGAATTGTAAAAGACTGTTGCAAACATTCAATGGAATGTTGCGCTGATCTAACTGTTACATGACGCCCATGTTCTTTATAGTGTAAGGTGAGTGCAAAAGTGGCGAGCTCTAAAAGAGCTGTATTTCTTTCTGGCCATTCAACAAGTAAAATATTTTTCTCACGAGCTTCATGAAGCCCTAATTCATCAATTTCTTCTGCCATAGAAAGGCGATAAAGATCAGCATGAATAATTTCAAACTTTGGAAGTTGATAGCTTTGCACAAGAGTAAAAGTAGGGCTTGGAACATCCATAGTGTTATCGTTCGCAAGTGTTTGAATGATTGTACGTGCAATGGTTGATTTTCCAGTTCCAAGATCTCCTTGCAGCGTTACAAGATCTCCTGGCTTTAAAGAAAGAGCTAAATTTTGTGCAAAAAGCTTTGTTGCCTCTTCATTTTCAAGAAAAAAACTAAAATTCATTAAAAGTTCCATGAAATGGATGAAAAATTTTTGTTATCATAAAGGTTAAAATTAAAAAATCGTATCTCCTTTGGAGAGTGGGAAAAAACATTTAACTGTTGTTCCTTTTCCAGAACCGGTAAGAATTTCAACATGTCCACCGTGTAGTTCAACGAAACTTTTTACAAGGGAAAGGCCAAGACCCGCTCCCGCACGCCCACCATGGTGTGAATGGGAAGAAAAACGTTTAAAAATACGATCAAGGACGTCTTCTGGGATGTCAGAGCCCTGATTGTGAACGCTAAAGACAATGTTATCATCTTGTTCATCGACGCAAAATTCAATAGTACTCGCCTCCGTTGCAAAATTAATAGCATTACTCAGTACATTCACAAAAATTTGATGCAAGCGTTTTTCATCAGCAGAAATAGAATTTAAGGAAGGAGAAATTTGTTGTAAAAGCGTAATATGACGTTCATTAAGGCGATCTTCTACACGTGCTACTGCTTGTATCATAGCATCGGCAATGTTAACCGATTTTATGTCCAACTCCATAATGCCTGCATCAAGGGTAGCAAGATCAAGAATATCGTTAACAATATTTAAAAGAGTTCCTGATTCTGAATGAATGTGTTCAAGATATTCTTGTTGACGTTCATTGATAGAGCCGAAAATTTGATCACGTAAAATATCGGAAAATCCAATAATATTGGTGAGAGGTGTGCGTAATTCATAAGAAACATGTTGGACAAATTCATTACGCAAACGATCAGCACTTTCTAATGCTTCATTTTTTTCTTGAAGAGCACGCGCAACATGGACAGTGTCCGTAACATTCACAAAAGTAAGCATCGTTTGTCCATTAGGAAGAGGGACCAGAGTATAGTCAATAATCATATCATTTTTAAGATCTATACGACCTGAAAATGTTTCACGTTTTTCAGCAAAACCGGTAATGAACTTGGTAAATTGATCCCATTCTTGCCCCAAGGTTAAGGCTGAACAATGGCTTTGTAACTGCGTAATATGGGTTCCTTCTACCAGTAAATTATAAGGAAGAGACCACAATTTCGACAAGGCAGGATTCGATAAGCGAAGGCGTCCATCAGTACCAAAAACGACCACACCTTCAGAAAGTTTATCAAGTGTTTCACCTTGTATTTTAATAAGTGTATTATAACGGCGCTCAAGATCAATTTTTTCTGTAAGGTTTTCGTAAAGCCAAGTGACACCTCCTTGTGGATGAGGGTTCGAGACAACACGCACCGTACGTCCATCTGGAAGATTCCAAATTTGTTGGTTCGATTCTGTTTGCCAATAGGCTTTTAAAAGTTCTTCTTTCCATGCGCGCCAATCAGGGTGTTCAGCAATGAGCCCCTTTTCACGTAAACGTTCAAGAAACAATGTATGGCTTGGTTCACTTTCTAAAAAAGAACTCTCCAACGGCCATAAAATTTTGAAAGCATGATTACAGAATTTTAATTTTTGGTTTGTATCAAAAATGGCTACAGCTGTTGAAATTTGGTCAAGTGTTTCACAATGGCTTTGAAGAACATATCTTAATTCATGAGCAAGATTTTCATATGCGCTGTCATCACGTGCAAAAGCTGCCATCCCTTCAGCTGTTGTAATACGTGTGAGATGAAAACGGTGCCGTTCTCCACCAATAACCGTATAAACATGTTCTTGAAAAATTGTTTCTGTTTCATCTGTTTTGCGTTGTGTATTTTCATTGAAAAGATCCCCCACGTCATCACTGTCTTCACGAAAGTCTGTCATTTCTCTAAAGGCGCGATTGATAAAACAAACTTTTCCTTCACAATCTTTTATCCATACGGGCTCTTGAATAAGATCAAGAAGATTACGCTGCATTCTCAATTCAGTAAGAAGGCGGGCGATATCTTTCTGTAAACGAGAATTTTCTTTCTGTTGTTTTGAGATATCTTGAAAACGAGCAATGGCGACTGTTCCTGCGATGACTCCTGTAACTTGTAGCGGTACATTGTTTGTGGTGGTGATAGAAAGATCAAAAGGGTGACATTTACAACGTAGTTGAGTCAATGCATAATCAAGTTCTCGCAGAGAATTTTCTTCAACCCAGAGCTCAAAACGCTGAAAATCTTTCTGATCGATTCCTATTTTTTGCAATGCAGAAAGAGCACCAACAACACGGGGTAAGGTTGTTGGATTTTCCCAAATAAGAAGGAATTGCTCGGTTTCTTCCAGAAGCCATTCATAATATTTAAGTTTTTCAGAAAAATTTGCCTGAATTATCTTCAAAGGCTTCTGTGCAGTTTTTTTTGCACGCACGGTAACAGCTATACACGAGAGAAGTGAAGCACAAGAAATTCCTCCACACAGCGCTAAAAGCAGCCATGGACCATTCGGCAAAGTGAAGAAAAATGGTAAATAACCTTCCAATGACTGAGCAAAAGCGCATGTTGGAGAAAAAAAGAAAAAAAAGCAAAATATATACGTATAGATTCGGATCTCTTTTTGAGTTTTTTCTTTGGGGTTATAGTCACCAAAGCTGAGCACGGCATCTTTCCCTTTTTTAACCCAAGGAAACGTATTAGTAACGGTAATGGTTTGGTTTATAAGGTCCTTGTGGTGAGACTCCAATATAAGCGGCTTGTTCTTCTGATAAAACACTTAATTTTATTCCTAACCGATCCAGATGTAGACGTGCAACCTTTTCATCAAGATGTTTAGGCAAAACAGTGACTTCATTTGTATAGTGTTCTGAACGGGTAAAAAGTTCAATTTGCGCTAAAACTTGATTAGTAAACGAGGCCGACATGACAAAAGAAGGATGCCCAGTCGCATTCCCGAGGTTTAACAAACGCCCTTCAGAGAGCAAAATGATGCGTTTTCCATCGGGAAAGGTGATCATATCAACTTGTGGTTTAATATTTGTCCATGGCAAATTTCTAAGGGCAGCGACTTGGATTTCGTTATCAAAATGACCAATATTTCCAAGAATACACATATCCTTTACTTGTCGCATATGATCTAAACGAACAACATCTTTATTGCCTGTTGTCGTGATGATAATATCAGCACTGGAAGCAGCATCATCCAAATTAACAACTTCATAGCCATCCATAGCGGCTTGAAGAGCGCAGATAGGATCAATTTCTGTTACTTTAACACGAGCCCCAGCACCAGAAAGAGATGCTGCTGAACCTTTTCCTACATCACCATAACCACAGACAATGGCAGTTTTACCAGCGATCATCACATCTGTTCCACGTCGAATACCATCGACCAATGATTCTTTACATCCATATTTATTATCAAACTTTGATTTAGTGACGCTATCATTAACATTAATAGCAGGAAAAGGTAGAAGTCCTTCTTTTTGTAACTGATAAAGACGGTTTACACCTGTTGTGGTTTCTTCGCTTACACCTTTAATTGCCGCGCGCTGTCGTGTAAAAAAACCTGGCGTTGCATCCATACGCTTTTGTATTTGTTTGAAAAAAATTTCTTCTTCTTCTGTTTTGGGATGCGATAAAATATCTTTATTTTGTTCTGCACGACTTCCCATTAAAATATAGTTTGTGGCGTCAGCTCCATCATCTAAAATAAGATTGGAAGGATTACCATCTGGCCATTGGAAGATTGCATCTATATAAGTCCAATATTCTTCCAATGTTTCACCTTTAATGGCAAATACAGGAATGCCAGTTGCGGCGATAGCTGCTGCTGCATGGTCTTGCGTAGAAAAAATATTGCTAGAGCTCCATCGTATATCGGCGCCAATCGCTTTTAATGTTTCAATTAAAACAGCTGTCTGAATTGTCATGTGCAATGAGCCAGAAATACGCGCTCCGCGCAAAGGTTGACTGGAAGAAAACTCCTTACGACAAGCCATCAAACCAGGCATTTCTGTTTCAGCAATATCAAGTTCTTTACGACCATAAGCAGCAAGTGCAATATCTTTGACAACAAAATCTTGAGCTGCCATTCTTCATTCCTTTAAAATAAGTTTTTCCAAGACGGTAGGAGAAATTAAAAAAAAATGCAAGACAAGAAGAGGACTTCTTTATGTGAAAAAGCTCTTTTAAAATCTCCATAAATTTGTGCAACAAATATGCATTTATGGATCTGAGTAGTGATGTTGCTGACGGAGTAGGAGATCTTCATGATAAGTTTTATTATATAAACAAAATTCTATCCTTTTCACGTAACTTTAAAGCTTTTAAAAGTCTCCAGAGGGAATACCTTTTAAATAATAAAAATGGTGCATTGCTTTACAGTTTTTATATTGATTTTTATGGGATAATATCGAAAGTAGTATACTCGTATTCTACTCACTTATGCGGTTGTTGAAAAAGGAAGAATTACTTTAATCTCATTATTAAGCTTTTTAGCAAAATAATATAAATGTAAAGCCATAGATTATCATGTTTATGGATAGGCAGTTCAGAATCGGTTCTTTAGGATTCCAATGTTGCACCTGCTCTTGGATAAAGACAGTTTATAAGAAGTGCTTTTCTCCTGTTTTCAACGATTTTTATCAAAAGACTATAGATATACGATTAAACATTTTTTGTGATACTGAATAGAGTATTTAAAATGTAAAAACATCACTCTATTGAACACTCTGATTTTAAAACCGCTAACAACGCGCTATGAATTATAAATCAAATAATTAACTCAGTTTTGGAAGAATTTATTCTAGACGAGTAGGTTTTGGGAAAATTGACCATGTGGACGAAATCGCCAGAGATAACTTGGCAAGAATGCTGCCATTGCTCTGGGGGTAATACCCACACCTTCTAGAGTATATCCATTCTCTATAGCTTCTTTAGAAACAATGTTATCCATTTGCAAAAAACGTATCTGATTGGCTGTTACGAGTGTTGGTACAAAAGGCAATTTACCGATTGTTCCCAAAATTCCTCCAATCAATAGACCAGCAGAAAGGGGCATGGATAGGATTGTTTTTTTACGGTGAATAATTTTGAGTATATTTTCAAGAGTATTTTGGAAGGTGATAATCTGGGGACCACCAAGATCATAATTTTTTCCCCAAGCAACCTGTCCATCTAAAGCGCGCACGATAAACTCAGCAACGTCACCAACATACACGGGTTGCAATTTGCTTTGTCCACCTCCAAAAAGAGGCATAATTGGTAAAAAACGTGACAAATCTGCTAAGGTGTTAAAGAAACAATCCTCTGGTCCAAAGATAACGGATGGACGGATAATAATTGCTTGAAGATGCTTGTTGTGAATGATTTGTTCACCCATAAACTTAACACGTGCATAAAGACATGAAGCATTCTCGTTAGCCACAAGTGTTGACATATAGATGAGCGGAATACCAGTTTCTGCTGTTAATTCAGCAACATTGTAAACACCATCAATTTGTGTGTTTTTAAAATTCGATTGACTTGCTTGTTTTAAGCTACCAGGCAAAAACACTGCCGCATCAGCTCCAAGCAACGCGCGTGCAACAGAGGCACGATGCTTGATATCTGTTTTAAGCATTTGGGTTTGTCCTACTTCTCCTATTTGGAGCATATAATAAGCTTTTTGCGGACAACGAACAGCGATACGAACGCGATATCCCCGCTTAGTCAAAGTTTCAACGACATGTCGTCCTACAAAACCGGATCCGCCAAAAACAGTAATGAGTTTAGGATGTTGATAAAGTGCACAATCAAGTTGCATGATTAAAAAGTCTATCTTTCAAAGCTTTAAAAATAGCTAATTATCTAGCACGGTGGTGTTTTATTGTCACGCAAAATATCACCCGCAAGATAAAGAGAACCACTAATAAGAACAATAGCCTCTTTATATTCCATTTTAATTTTATGTAAAGCATCTTGTAGGTGCGCTTTTGGGGCAGCAGGGATTCCTACTTTTTGGGCTGATTTAGCTAAGTCTGTTGGAGAGATACTGGCATTATTGTTAAGCAGCGGTATCGTATATACTTTATCGACAAGGTTAGCTAAAGGACGAAAATAACCGACAGCATCTTTGGTATTAAGCATGCCAGCAATCATAATAATGGGGCGATCTGTTTTTTTTCTCCATTGTGTAAGTTCTGCCGCAATAACTTTTCCTGCAGCAGGATTGTGACCACCATCTAACCATAAATCAATATCAGGAGATAGTTGATCAACCAAAAGTCCTTGGGTAAGATGCTGCATTCGTGCGGGCCAATAAATATTTTTCAAAGCGTCATTTATGGTTTGTTCTGAAAGTTGAAAACCCGCTTGATAAACTGCTTCAAGAGATGCACCAGCATTAGCAATTTGGTGGTCTCCAATAAGGTTAGGAAGAGGAAGATCCATGAGACCTTGATGGTTTTGAAAAACCATACGTCCATGTTCTTTATAGCTTTGATAATCTTGATCAAAGAGAGCATAAGATGCTTTATTTTTATCGGCAAGGGGTATTAAAGTAGCAAGAGTTTCTTCATAATTCTGCTTTCCGATGACCACTGGAACGTTTGGTTTTATAATTCCCCCTTTTTGAAAAGCGATTTGAGCAATTGTATTTCCAAGAAAGCTCTCATGATCATAATCAATGGGCATAATAAGCGATACAGCTGGTTTGTTAACGACATTGGTAGCATCAAAACGTCCTCCCAATCCAACTTCTAAAATGACAACATCAGCTGGATGTATACTAAACAACATAAAGGCAGCGGCTGTAAAAATTTCAAAAATAGTAATCGGCTCTTGACGATTTACTTTTATAATTTCACGGATTGTCTCAGCCAATTGGTTTTCTGTAACAAGTTGACCACCTCCTTTTTGACCTAACCGGCAGCGTTCATTCCAGTTGACGAGATGAGGTGAGCTATAAACATGAACGCGGTATCCTGCACTTTCCAAAAGAGCACGGCAAATTGCTGAAGCAGATCCTTTGCCATTTGTTCCAGCGATGTGAATAACAGGGGCAAGTTTTAAATGTGGGTTACCAAGACGCTCTAAAAGGTGAACAATACGCTCTAAAGAAAGATCAAATTTTTTCGGATAATTTCTTAGTAAATCATCCACCACCCTTTGTATTTGACTTTGTTGCATAAACTTAAGCTGCTTTTGTCCTAGAAAGCGATGTTTGAGAGTCTGTTGGGGATGGATCGGAAGGGTTAAAAACAGCAGGGCGTTTCATCATCAAGCGTAAAATACGCGCAATTGTTGTTTTCATTTCTAAACGCGATACAACCATATCAATCATACCATGTTCAAGCAGATATTCACTACTTTGAAAACCTTCTGGTAGGGTTTCGCGTATAGTTTGTTGAATCACACGTGGACCAGCAAAACCAATCATAGCGCCAGGCTCGGCAATGTGAATATCACCAAGCATGGCGTAAGAAGCAGTAACACCACCGGTGGTTGGATTAGTCAGCACAACAATATAGGGAAGCTTTGCTTCTTTCAACATTTCAATCGCTACAGTTGTACGGGGCATTTGCATCAACGAGAGTGTTCCTTCTTGCATTCGTGCACCACCAGAAGCAGCAAAAAGAACCAGCGGACGCCTTTCAGCAATGGCAGTATCAAAAGCTTTGATAATAGCTTCTCCTGAAGCCATACCAAGTGATCCACCCATAAAGGCGAAATCTTGAACAGTTGCAATAATTGGTAAGCCTTCAATCGTACCACGTGCACTTAAAATATTGTCATCAACCCCAAGTTTAGAACGATAATCTTTTAACCGGTCAATATAGCGTTTTTCGTCACGAAATTTTAAAGGATCTGTTACAACTTTTGGATTTTCAAGAGCTGTATAAACACCATCATCAAAAAAATGCATGAGACGATTTTTAGCACTGATACGCATATGATGACCAGAATTGGGAGCTACAAATTGATTAGCTTCCAGATCTTTATGGAAGACCATTTCACCACTGGTAGGATCTTTAATCCATAGATTTTCTGGAATTTCACGGCGCCCCAATATAGAGTTAATTTTAGGACGAACATAATTTGTAATCCAGTTCATCTTTATAACCTTCCTTTAAATATTGTGCATCTTTTGCATGATTTGAAAGAATATAGAACTTAAGCAGTCACATTTACTTTACCGGTTGAACAAAGGAGTCTATTTAATACTTTTATCAGCGTACGTATAGCTTGTTTTTTAATTTTTAATTTTTCCCATATCATAACAATCATATGCATCATGAAGAGTATTCCCTATAATAAATTTCTCATAAATTCTAAGAACTTACATGTTTGTATTTTTTACTTTGGTGTTAAAATTTACTCCTTGCGATGGTTAACAAACGCCTTATTTTTAATAAAAAATGAATATCCAATTAATCATTCGTATCAACAGTTTTGAAGAAAAGAAACCTTATAGTATAAGGCGCTAACAAGGCTAAAATAATCCATTAAAGATAATGAATACAATAACGCTATATTAGCGAAACGCTAACATCAGAGCAAGATTTTTTTCAAAAGGTTTCTTTAAAGCGCACGCTTTTTACAATTAAAATAGAATACGCTCAAAATATCATTATATTACTCATTTACGTGCTTGTTTTACACAGATATCTTTCAATAATTTCCAAAACTCTCTTATGAAGAGTATACACTCTCCATGAATGGTATAAAAGACATTATGCTATCCGTTTTTACTGAAATAGAGGGTACAAAGCGGCACCATCATATTCTTTTTCAGTTTTCAATACGACGATAATGTTTGCATTAAGAGGATTCATATAAAGATATTTCACGCTTTTTTGAAAGTACTTTTATCCGCACACCACCTCCGTTTATGACATATTAACAAACGATTTCAATTGATCCAATATGAATAGGATTAAAATGAGAAACCCTCATAATATTTAGGTTTTTCACTCATGTCATAAAACGATAAATTATCATTATAAATCAATATATTGCCTTAATAAAAAGAAAAGCATAAAATTTTATATTATGCTTTTGGGGGCTTACAAGTTTTGTTTGATTTAAAGTTAAGGAGCATTATTTTTGTGTGATGCGTGCTATGTCTTTTGGGAAAGCGTTTTGTGTAAATGTGTCATAAAGGCGGCGGCAAAAAGCGGTGTTGCTAGATTAATAATAGGAATCGAAACAAAAAGCGCTATCAATAATCCTGCGCCAAAAACCGTTGTGTAATGAGTATGTAAAAAAGCACGGGCATCTTGTTCTGTTCGAAAACGGTAAGCCGCAAACAAGAAATATTCATGACCGAGCAAATAACCATTAATAAGATAAAAAGCAATTAAATTAATACCTGGTATGAAGAATAAAATAAAAGCAATTCCATTACCAAGAAGGCTTAAAATAACAAATTTAAAGGAAATGATAAGAGAACGCTGAAACGGCAAAGCTTGTCCAATAGGCTCGTTTGGATAATCCTCTTTTTCAATGATTTCAGCAGCAGAGTCAATGAAAAAACCACCAATCATAGCTGAGATCGGTGCAATCAAAAAAGCCAACAAAAGAGCCAAACCAAGATTAAAAATGATAAGCATGCTAAAACCAATCCATCCCGCCCAACTAGGGAGTCCAGGAAGAAATTGAGCAATCCAGGGCCAAAAGTAAGACACAAAAAGTTGGTGCACACATAACCATAAAATGGTGAGAATGAAAAAAGTAACCCCCAATGCTTTCAGTATCATAATACGATATTGCGAGGTTAGAAGACGTTGTAAAGCACGATAAGCAGCAGTAAAAATCATAGATTAGTAAATTAAGGAAAGAAGCAAAAAAAACAAGAAATATATTTATTGTATGATTTTTTCTTTCTTTGAATTACAAGATTTTTTTCAAGAACATTATAAAAAACGGTTAAGGTTTCTTTGTTAAAAATAAAGTTTGAATAAATAGAAATTTTGATTTTTAAAAACAAAGAAGAATTTAACAAAGTAGCTGTTGTAGAAGAAATTTTTAGTATTTTTGTACATAGTGTAGATTATTGCGTTTATATGATATATGTAAAAAATTAAGGAATAAAAACTATTTGGTAGAAAAGTTGTTTATTTCTATTTATTCAGTAGAGTTATCTAACTTCGTTTATCTAAATGTTTAATTGTTTTGCACAATTCCTAAAATTCTGTACTTTTCTACTATTTGGCGGCATGCTTTTGCCTCTCGCTTTCAAAAAAATATTGAGTTCAATGGAATAGGGGTAACGTAGTAGCTCCGTAGATATTCTAATTTTGGGCAACAGAATGATTAATATGATAGAAGTGGAAAAAATAAGCTTAGGCGATTGACCGTCAGATCCCATAGAAGAGCAGTTTTTTGAGAAGAAGCAAAGAAAGGGAGAAACCACGGATGCTTAAAAATGATGAGATTTTGAATTTTAAAAGCTATAAGTGCAATGAAGTAAGCATTCATTGAAGCACTTTTCATACAAGTGGTGCACTGTATCAAATAATTTTTAGATAATAACACCACTAATTTATCGAAGAGAATTGATCATTTTCAACTTGAATAAGAATCCCAAATATAGAAATATTCTTTAATTTCAAAGACTCTATTCAACATCAAAAAATTATTTACGTACACATTATAGGCGAGACCAATGTATGGATACAAAGCTTTCGATAAAGGAATAAAAATGCTTCTCATGAAACATCACAATGTGAGGATATCATGGATAAAATTCTAGTTTTTGTGGTCTTGGTATTCTGGAGAGAGGACATACACATTTAATCTTAAAGACCGATCACTGAGGAAAATAATAAAGGCTTCAGTTTCATAAACTTATAGACAGTGGTGCAGTGAATTTTGTCTACACTCTTTATAAGCGTCAGTGTGAGATATGCTTCAAATTGCATTGAGATGTTATAATATCATTGATTTATACATTATTTTTCATAGCGAATAAGAGCTCAAAATAAAGTTGTCATATTTTCTCATTAGCTGCTCTCATTATGAAACAATCAAAATCATTTATTTGCATATCATAAATATGACCAATATGGGGATAAAAACATTGAAGAAAGAAAATGCTTTTTATAAATTTTATCCATTACAAGAGCTTTGTCAAAATTGATGGTAGCCAAAGTGAATGATAGCTTGTTTTTTATAAGCTGGCGAGACAGTGGTGCAATAGATTCTACTTTTATGAAGGCTAGGGTGAGATAGGATTTTAAAAAAACATTTCCCAACGCTCATCATACCCATTTCGCAACAGCGTTTGTGAATGGTATATGGGTAAAGCTCTCGTGAATAATATAAAACTTATAGGGCATCACTAACTTTACGCTTAATAAAAAGAGCACGCTGGCACCATCATCCTCAGTGTTGTCCGAGACAAGCCCTTGGTGCTTGAGATGGTCCATTATAAGCGCTTTTAGTTCTTTCTTAAACGTTTTGTATTCATACAGTTATCCTTGTTTAAAACGTGCAAGAAAATGATTTTTATTGATTCAATATGAGAGAGATTGGAAATAAGAGAATCTTACGATGTCTGGGATTCTAATTTAATATGAACAATGCTAGGTTATCATTATAAATCAAAAATATTATATACTAATTGAGATGGATAGACACCTATTGTCAGTTCTATTTTATAAGGTGTTTTAATATCAACGCGTTTGAAGAGTTCTTATTTGCAAAGGGGTATATTTTTCTCATGAGGAGTAGATGTTTGGGGGGCAAAAAATGATACAATCACGTTTGCTAATTTTTGCGCTACGTGTTGTTTACTCATATGAGGCCATTGTTCAACTTTTTTTCTACTTACGAGATAAACTTGATTTGTATCAGCACCCATGACACTTGTACCATCTACTTGAAGAGAAATATCATTAGCAAGAATGAAATCAGCTCCTTTTTCAACACATTTTTTTTGCGCATTGGCAATGATATCACATGTTTCAGCAGCAAAACCAATGACCAATGAGGGGCGGTTTGGAGCGTGTCCAATCGTTGCTAAAATGTCAGGATTTTCGACTATATCAAGGGATGGTGGTATTTTATGAGCATTCTTTTTAATTTTGTGTAAAGACTGCGTTTGACTGCGCCAGTCACAAACAGCGGCAACAAAGATGGCACCATCAGCAGGCAATGCGGTTTGAACGGCTTTTAACATCTGTTGTGCTGTTTCAACATGAATTGTTTTTACTTCTTGTGGGTTTGCAAGATGAACAGGTCCACAAATAAGTGTTACTTTTGCACCCAAATGTGCAAGAGCGGTTGCGATGGCATGACCTTGTTTACCTGAGGATCGATTAGCAAGATAACGTACTGGATCAATTGGTTCATGGGTAGGACCAGAGGTAACGATGAAATGGCGGCCAAAAAGAGGTTTTTCATGCACATTCAAAAGATTCTCTATAGCAGCGACAATAGTTAAAGGTTCGCTCATACGTCCATATCCAATCTCATCACGTTCAGCCATATTTCCGATTTCTGGTCCGATGATATGAACGCCATCTGCGTGCAATTGTGCAACATTACGAATAGTTGCTGGATGCACCCACATGGCTGGATTCATGGCGGGTGCAATCAAGAGTGGACAGCGTGCTGCTAAAAGGACACAATCAGCCAGATCATCTCCTATGCCATTGGCTATTTTTGCAATGCGGTTGGCTGTAGCAGGAGCTAAAATAATCAGATCAGCATCACGTGCTAATCGGATATGTCCGATATCATGTTCTTCTTCGCGTGAAAATAAATCAGTATATACAGTACCACCGCTTAAAGCTTCAGCGGCTAAAGGCGTAATAAATTTTTGCGCCGCTTTTGTCATCACAACTTTTAAATGTGCTCCACGTTCTTGTAAACGGCGAATCAAATCAAGGGCTTTATAAGATGCAATACTTCCACCAATAATAAGAAGGAGAGATTTTGATTTCAATGATTGCACTTCAACAGCACTGGCATGAGAGGGGAGTGTGGTGTCAGTAGGGGGATTGCTTAAAAGACGGCGGGCTTCTTCTTCCATAGAAATACCGTTTTGCGCGGCGCGTATGCGCAAAGCTTCTTTGGTTTCAAGAGACAGGTTACGAATAGTAATACTGGCCATAAAATACCTCCAAGAAATAAAAATGATTTCATTGATTTCATTGTTGATATTTTTAGCATATTAAGGAGATTAGAAAAGATGAAAAAAGTAAAAAGTAAGACAAGCGCAACAAAGTGCAATGATGAAAAGACTATAACGACCATAACGGTTTCTGTGGCTTTGTTCCACAGCAAGTTGTTTGAGGGTAGCAGGAGAAAGATTAAAACCTGTTTTTCTCATTTGATTGAAATCTTCTTCTATTCGTTGGAAATTTTGAACCAATTGTGGTGTTTTGCGTGCCAGCGAAAGGAGAGCTTGTGCTCCTTCACTAAAGTCTTTTGCAACGCCTACGGGTCCTAAATTTTTACTAATCCATTCTTTGACAATGGGTTCAGAAGCTTTCCACATATTAAAAGTGGGGTCTAATGTGCGGGCAACACCTTCCACGACAACCATCGTTTTTTGCAGCAATAAAAGTTCAGGTCGCGTTTGCATGTCAAATAATTCAGTGACTTCAAACAATAAAGTGAGCAATTTAGCCATGGAAATGCTTTGTGCTGATTGTCCGTGAATTGGTTCGCCAATAGCGCGATTGGCTTGTGCAAAGCTTTCGATATTATGGTGTGAAGGAACATAGCCTGCCTCAAAATGGGCACGTGCAACTCGATGGTAATCGCGGGTAATAAAGCCGTAAAGAATTTCAGCAAGGAAATGCTTTTCTTTTTTGCCAAGCCTTCCTGTAATGCCTAGATCAACAGCGACAATACATCCTTTTTCATCTACGAATAAATTACCAGGATGCATATCGGCGTGAAAAAAACCATCACGCAGTGTATGACGAAGAAAAGATTGAATAAGCGTAATAGCAAGCGCCTTCAAATCAAATCCTGCCTCTTTGAGTTTGGAAGTTTCGGATATTCTTATACCATCAATCCATTCCATTGTAAGAACATTACGTCCTGTCCGTTCCCAGTCAATACGTGGAACCCGAAAGCCTGTATCATGTTGAATATTTTCAGCCATTTCAGATATAGCTGCTGCTTCTAAGCGTAAATCCATTTCAAGTCGTGTTGTTTGTGCTAAAGTATCCACCACACAAACAGGACGAAGCCTTCGAGAGGCAGGGATATAGCGCTCTTGTAAATGAGCAATGAGATAGAATCCTCTAAGATCTTTAGAAAAACGTGCTCTGATATTGGGACGAATAACTTTTACAGCACATTTTTTCTTATGGCCAGTTTCATCACTGTATTCAGCTGGATGAACTTGAGCAATAGAAGCGGCGGCAATGGGGGGATAAAAATTTACGAATAAATCATCAATAGAGCGACCAAGAGAACTTTCAATTTGAGCAATAGCGGCAGTGCAAGAAAATGTTTGGACACGATCTTGTAGCTGTGACAAATCTTCCGCAATATCACGCCCAACAATATCAGGTCTTGTGGCAAGAAATTGACCAAGTTTTATGTAAGAGGGTCCAAGCTTATTAATGGCATATGAAATATTTTCAGATCGCTGTTTCTTTTTTGTTTTGCGTCGTGCTAATGCACTCGCTATACGATGACATAGCGCTGGAAATCCTTGAAGATCATCATGAGGAAGAGCACTTAAAACACCTTCACGTGTTAAAACCCATCCTGCACGCATCAATTGAAAGTAAGGGGAAATTTGCACCATTTTTAAATTTTCCAACCTGAATGCAGCGCTGCAATCGCACCGGTGAGATTGCGGTACGATACCCGCGAAAACCCCGCATGCTTGATCATATGGGAAAAATCATCTTGCTTAGGAAATTTGCGGATAGATTCAACCAAATAACGATAAGCATCGCCATCATTTGCGATAAATTGACCTAGCTTAGGGATAGCATGGAAAGACCAAAGATCATAAATTTTATCGAGCCAAGGCATCTCGACATTTGAAAATTCTAAACATAAGAAACGTCCACCGAGCTTTAAAACACGAAAAGCTTCTCTAAGAGCTTGATCAATATGAGGAACATTGCGAATTCCAAAAGCAATCGTGTAAGCGTCAAAGCTTTGATCTTCAAAAGGTAGATTTTCTGCATTGGCTTCAACAAAATCAATCAGAGGGGCAAGACCATTTTTTTGTGCGCGTTTTTTGCCAACGCTGAGCATTGAGCCATTAATATCAAGCACTGTAGCATGGGCTTTTTGGCGTGAAGCATTAAGAATACGAAAAGCAATATCACCTGTACCGCCAGCGACATCAAGAACTTTCCAATGAGAAAGTGCTGGTGGGGAAAGCCAAGCAATCATGGAATTTTTCCACACACGGTGTAGCCCTAAGGATAAGATATCATTCATCTTGTCATAATTTTCAGCAACAGAATGAAACACACCATCCACCATGGATTGTTTTTGTGTTTCATCTACTATTGTAAAACCAAAAGAGTGCTCCATGCCACCCTTGGTTCCTACACGTTCTGTTTCAATTGCCATGTATATGATCTTCCTTATTTTTCTTTTATCGTAAATGAAATAGAGAGGGAATGTTCAACTACGAAAAAACAACGTATAAAACTACGATATTTACACAGCCAAAAACAGAAGAGTACCTTTAGATATCAAGATTGGCAACGCTTAAGGCATTGTCTTGAATAAAAATACGCCTAGGTTCAACTTCATCACCCATGAGACGAGAAAAAAGTGAATCTGCATCGGTTGCATCATTAATTTTTACTTGTAAAAGAGAACGTGCATTGGGATCAAGCGTTGTTTCCCAAAGTTGTTCAGCATTCATTTCCCCAAGACCTTTATAACGTTGAAGAGTAACACCTTTTTTACCGTTTGTAAAAATGCTCTCTAAAAGGCTCATAGGACCAAAAATACGCTCTGTTTTATCTTTGCGACGTAAAAGAACAGGAGGATGATATATGTCGATAAAATTTTGGGAAATGCGATCAATTTGGCGTGCGTCAGTTGAATTTATAAGTCCCACATCAAGCGTAACAACATCTTTAACACCACGCAAAATACGCTCAAAACATAAACTTCCATCTGCTGTATATTGTCCACTCCAACCTTGTTCCATATCATCAGCAATCAGATTAAGGCGGTGTGCTGTAGTATCTGCTATTTTTTGCGCTTTTTCTTGTGTTGCAAAGACTTCAAGATTAAAAGCGCCAGCAATTGCTGCTTGTTCAACAATATTACGGTCATAACGGGTATGAAGACCATTTAAAAGTTGACGTAATATACGAGCATCTTTAGCGAGTTGATACAAATCAGCTCCTGCACGAACTTCTCCCGTTGAAAGCTCAAGCGTTGTTTCTTCTAATCCAGTATCGATCAAGAATTCTTCAAACGCTACTTCATTTTTAATATATTGGGAAGATTTTCCACGCGATACTTTATAAAGAGGAGGCTGAGCAATATAAAGATGTCCACGTTCAATCAACTCGGGCATTTGTCTAAAAAAGAAAGTGAGCAGCAGAGTACGAATATGGGCTCCATCAACGTCCGCATCCGTCATGATAATAATCTTATGATAACGTAATTTATCTGGTGAAAATTCATCCTTACCGATAGACGTTCCAAGAGCTGTAATAAGTGTTCCAATCATATCAGATGAGAGCATGCGGTCGAAACGTGCTCGTTCAACATTGAGGATTTTACCACGAAGGGGTAAAATTGCTTGATTTTGACGTGAGCGCCCACTTTTTGCTGAACCGCCAGCCGAATCCCCCTCGACAATAAAGATTTCTGATTTTGCGGGATCTCGTTCTTGGCAATCGGCAAGCTTTCCTGGTAGAGAAGTGATATCAAGCGCCCCTTTTCGTCTTGTGAGTTCACGTGCTTTGCGTGCTGCTTCACGTGCTGTTGCAGCTTCTACCACTTTACTAATGAGAAGTTTTGCTTCATGAGGATGTTCTTCCAGCCATATTGAAAGACCTTCATTGACCAAACTTTCAACAATAGGGCGCACTTCAGAAGAGACTAACTTATCCTTTGTTTGTGAAGAAAATTTTGGATCAGGAACTTTGACAGAAAGAATAGCTGTTAATCCTTCACGGCAGTCATCACCGGTTAAGTTCACTTTTTCTTTTTTAGCAATACCTGAAGATTCAGCATAGCCATTAATTTGGCGTGTAAGGGCACTTCTGAAACCTATCAAATGCGTTCCACCGTCACGCTGAGGGATATTATTGGTAAAACACAAGACCTTCTCATGATAGGAATCATTCCACCACAGGGCAACATCAACGCTCATACCATCCTTTTCACTTGCAATATAAATAGGAGTATCAAGCAGAGCTTTTTTTGATTGATCAATATATTTCACAAACTCTATTAATCCACCTTCATAATGCAATTCAACGGATTTAATATCAGCATGACGCTCGTCAACAAGAAGAATATAAACCCCAGAATTTAGAAAAGCTAATTCCCGTAAACGACGCTCTAAAGTTTCAAAATCAAACTCAACCATAGTAAAGGTTTCAGAGCTTGGTAAAAATCTAATTTCTGTTCCACTTTCTTGATCGCAATCGCCAACAACTTTTAATGGAGCATCAGCTACCCCGTGGGTAAATGATATTTCATGAATTTTACCATTGCGTTTGATTTGCAATTTAAGCCAAACGGATAATGCATTCACAACAGAAACGCCAACACCGTGTAATCCGCCTGAAACTTTATAAGAGTTTTGATCAAACTTTCCACCGGCATGAAGCTGTGTCATAATAACTTCAGCGGCAGAAATACCTTCTGTTGGATGGATATCTGTCGGAATTCCACGTCCATTATCACGAACAGAACAAGAACCATCAGCATGGAGTGTGACGTTTACAAGAGTTGCATGACCGGCTAAAGCTTCATCGATAGCATTGTCTACAACTTCATAGACCATATGGTGTAACCCCGATCCATCATCAGTGTCACCGATATACATACCAGGACGTTTGCGTACAGCATCAAGACCTTTGAGAACTTTGATAGAAGCGGCATCATAGTTATTGCTTTGTGCTGGTGAGGTTATTTCATCACTCATAAGTTAGTCCATTCCTGTGTTCAATTTACAATATTTTATCCGCTTTCTTTAAAGCTCAATGTTCTGATCAGTTATTTATGGAATAACCACATTAAATATTTACCGTATATCAGATCTAGATTCAATATCTGTCGATATATAATGGAGAGAATGATAAAATGATAGTGTACTGTTATGCTGTAAAACACTAGGGCGGTGATATAAGGCGAATAAACACTTATGACTTATACAAAAAGCTGTTTCATAAACGATGCTATTTACTTTGTTTATTTTTGCATATGCGTAATGTTTCAGAATTAGTTATGCATTTTTGTGTTACACTAATAAAGGTCTCACTTGTTTTATCCATAAATCAATTTTTCAATCCTAATTCTACCATATATTTAAAACAAAGGTTGCGAGCTCTCTAAGCAGTTCAAACTTTTGTATGTTAGATTGAGGCGAAAATATTGTGTATATTGGTTTGTGTCATCTTTAAAATGTGAAAAAAGCTTCATTTGAGGAAAATATAAATGCGTAAATGTAAAAACACGTTTCCACGATCATCTTTTATATTCAACTTTACAATTTAAAAAAACGTCTACGGTGATGTTTTTGAATAATGAGGGTAATGACGAATTATCTTACGCTTTTGTTTCTTGCATTCTCGTGAGGTTGCATCGCTCATTCAAAACAAAACGCCATTGTACTGTTTATTCACGCGCTTTTTTAAGGAGCATCTCTCAATGTTCCCAAACTCATTTTACAACGATGTTTGAATAGTATAACGCAAAATACCCTGTGAATACTACAAGATTTATGTCCCCCATCTTTCCCATCGTGACAATAAAGTGCAAATCAGAATCATCATTTTATTTTTCAGCTCTTAAATGTTGATGCAACCTTAATGTTGAGAAAACCCTCGGCATTTGAGGGGTATTTTTACTCTTTTCTTCAATAGTATCTATATACTTCCCAGGTTGTGATACGCAAGGAAATGGTCTTAATATTTTAAGGTACGCGGGATATTTTGATAAAATAAAGTGTACCACTAAAGTATATACAGCTTATTTCTTATATTAAAAAATTAAATCGCTTTTCTCTAAAATTACTTTTTATATATTCATTTTGGAAAATTAACATCAGAAATCTAAGCATTTTCAATGGTTTCAAAAATAGCAAGAATTTTATTTATTAAACGCCAGATATTTTGGTGAAGTGCGTTAGATAATAGTTAAGAAGTGTTGCATCTTAGTTTTGAAAAATGGGGGAGAGATTTTGAAAATAAAAAAATCTATATATGTGAAACATCTTCAATTGCGTTTACAGTACTTTTTATTCAATAATCCATACAATATTTTTATTCGTATTTTATTTGTAGCGGGGGGGGTTCTATTTTCCTCTTACGCAGAAGCTGAAAGGTTGCCTTCTTTTTTTGATTCGCATGAACATTTGGTACAACCTGATACAACGGATATCTTTCGTTTGCGTTTTGTAACAACTTTTGATTTTCCTCCTTTTAATTTTATTGATCAATCGGGGTATCTTGCAGGTTATAATATCGATTTATTGCGCGCTATTTGCTCAAAATTAAAATTAGAGAAGCTTTGTGAAATAGAAGTGATTCCTTGGAAAGAGCTTGTAGAACATGTTAAAAATGGTGGTGCAGAAGTCATTATTGCGGGTTTAAAAGAAACAAGTAAAACCCAGCAAGATCTTGTTTTTACAAAGTCATATTTGCGCTTTCCAGCGCGATTTGTTGCTTCTCGACGTTTAAATCTCGATGAGCCAATAAGCGATCAATTGATACATTTAACCAGTGGTGTTTTGTCTAAAAGTGTTCACGAAAAACTCTTTCAATATTATTTTCCTAAAGCCAAATGGCAAAGGTTTAAAAAGAGAGAAGAGCTCTATAAAGCATTACAAGAGCGTAAAATTGACCTTATTTTTGATGATGGATTTGCTTTATCATTATGGTTCAAAAAACAAAAATCTGTTGATTGCTGCCATTTTGTTGGGGGGGCATATATGGCGCCACAGTTATTGGGGCAAGGAATGCAGCTTGCTGTTGCAAAAAAGAATGAAAAATTGGTTGATGTACTCAATTATGCGCTGAAATCTCTAGAAGAGGATGGTAAACTTACAGAACTTTATTTGCGTTATTTTCCAATAAGTTTTTATTGATGAGTAGTTTTTTAATTAAGGGCTGTTAATCTTTCTGCGCCTAGTCGATAGGAAATAGCTTCTGCGAGATGATAGCGTGAAAGAGTATCTGATCCGTCAAGATCAGCAATTGTGCGTGCAACTTTGAGAATGCGATGATAAGCGCGTGCGGAGAGGTGCATTTTTTCACTCACATCTCGTAAGAGTATGGTCGCACTTTTATCAGGAATGGCAATCTGTTCTATAATTTTGGCAGGGCAATCGCCATTGGTACGAATATGATCAAACCCCATTGTTGAAAAACGTTTAGCTTGAATGGTACGGCACCGTGCGACGCGTTTGGCAACGTCGCAGCTTTTTTCTGATTGTTCTGGTTGCATAAGGTCCATAGCCGTCAAAGCAGGGACATCAATCCGTAAATCAATTCGGTCAAGCAGAGGACCAGAAATACGGGACTGATAATCGATTTGACAGCGTATCCCTTTAGGGCAAACATGGTCTTTTTCGCCTGCCATACCACAACGGCAAGGATTCATTGCGGCAATAAGTTGGAAGCGAGCAGGATAGCTAATATGGTGATTAGCGCGGGCGATAACTGACTCCCCACTTTCTAAAGGTTGACGAAGAGAATCAAGAACCCGTGGAGAAAATTCAGGCAATTCATCAAGGAATAACACACCATTATGAGCAAGGGAGACCTCTCCCGGTCGTCCTTTAAGCCCTCCACCAATCATTGCGGCCATGGAAGCAGAATGATGTGGGGAACGAAAGGGGCAATGAAGTGAAATGGTATTATGAACCGTTTCTCCTGTAATAGAAGCAATCAGAGAGACATCTAAAAGCTCACGGCTATCAAGAGGTGGCAAAATGGAAGGTAAGCGTTGCGCTAGCATAGATTTTCCAGCACCAGGGGGACCTACAAACAAAAGGTTATGGCGTCCAGCAGCACAAACTTCTAAGGCACGTTTGGCTGTTTTTTGTCCTTTGATTTCGCAAAGATCTGGAAGTTCAGTTTCGATAGTATATTGGCGCGGTTGTGGACGTTTTTGAATTTGGGTTCCTTTGAAATGGTTGACTATAGTGAGCAGAGTCTCTGGGGCAAGAATATTTATTTCTGCATTTGCCCATGCTGCTTCAGGTCCACATTGGAAGGGACAAATCAGTCCTTTATCGAGTGATAAAGCTGTCATGGCAGCTGGTAAAACACCATTAACGGCGGTAAGTGAACCATCCAGTGATAATTCTCCTAAAATGACATAGTCTTGAGCTACTTCGGGAGGGAGGATTCCCATAGCAAGCATTAAGCCTACGGCGATTGGCAAATCATAATGCGATCCCTCTTTAGGCAAATCAGCTGGTGCAAGATTAATCGTAATTCGTTTAGTAGGCATAGAAAGTCCACAAGCGTGGAGGGCTGCTTGTACACGTTCACGGCTTTCTGCAACTGCTTTATCAGCTAATCCAACAATAGCCATTCCTATTTTACCAGACGAAATCATAACCTGTACATCGACAGGGACTGCTTCTAGACCGCGAAAAGCAACAGTTGTAATACGTGCGATCATTTATTTATTTTCCCCCTTTAGACTTGGTAGAGACAATCATATCTATTTATAAAAATCAAGAAGCATCTCTATAGCTTTTTTTATAGAGAGAACTATATACGTGGGCAGTTTTTTAGCATTCCCATGGAAAGTCATTTGTACAAATTTAACCATGATGATATGGGACGCAATAAAACATTTATAATAAGCTAAATAAATATGTTAAGAAAAAAAGAATGAGGCTGTTCGTGTTATACAACAGTGCAAAATTTTATGAAAATATAAGGGGAGGATAACGTTATGTATCGCAGAGTGTTATTTGATGTGATAAAACGTGTAAAATGTGCAAAGTAATTATATTTACCTTTCTTATTTTTATATTATTTCAAAGCGTAGTAGATGCAAAGTGTATTATAAGGTATCTGATTTTATGGTATACCAGACAAGAATTTTGTTAAAATCAGGGACTGTGCGCTGTGTATTTATAGGCTTGTGTTTTACTTTTTCTTTTCCACAGCCACTTGCTGCATTTGATTTTTTCGGCATCCCTCTTTTTGGTCAAAAGAAAACAAATTCTTCTTCACATTATGCCAAAAGTACAGAGAAATTTTATAAAGTTGATGTTGTTGCACCGCCAGGTGCACCATTAGAAGGTATAAAAATAGTTAAATCTGTTTCTTCTCTTGTTGCTGATAAAGAGAAAGCATCCGCCAGTTCTTCTGGTTTGCTCGCCAAGGCGCGTTCAGATTATCGAGCAATTCTTTCTGCTCTTTATGCTGATGGACGCTATGGTGGTGTTATTAGTATTAAAATTAATGGCTTAGAAGTCGCTGATTTAAGTCCGGTAACTCAACTTCCAGCACAATCGAATATCGTTATTACAATTAATGCTGGTCCACAATATGTTTTTAGTATTGCCAATATTGATAAAGTAGCTCCGTTTGAAAAACGTAAAGCGCATAAAATGCCCACAATTGAAGAATTGGGCTATAAAGTTGGGGCTATTGCTAAATCTGAAACCATTTTGAAAGCAGAAAAATGGGCGATAGAAGGATGGCGGCAACAAGGTTATGCTAAAGCTAAAATTATGAAGAGTGAGGTCGTGGCTGACCATGCTGCGTTGCGTGTTGAAGGACGGATTGTTGTTGCTCCTGGACAAAAGGCTTATTATGGTCCTTTAAGTGTGCGTAATATAAGTAAGAAACCACGTGTAGATTCAGCTTATATCGCGTGGATGACCGGATTGAAACCAGGGCAGATATACGATTCTGATGCGTTAGCTAAGGCAAATGAACGTCTTGCGCGCCTTGGTGTTTTTCGTGCTATCAATATACGTGAGGCTGATACTATTAATCTAGATGGTAGTTTACCGCTTGCACTTGTTGTACAAGAACGTAAACCGCGTCGTTTTGGTGTAGGCGGTAGCTATTCAACTTTAGACGGTGCTGGTTTTGAGACTTATTGGATGCATAACAATCTTTTGGGTCATGCAGAGACTCTTAAAATTGAAACAAAAATAAGTGGTGTTGGTAGCAATAAAAAGCAATCATATAATTTTAAAAATTTTGATTATCTTTTCGGTGCTACATTTGTAAAGCCCGGTGTACTCACGCCAGATACAGATTTCAGGTCAGAATTAAAAATACAACAAGATGTTTTAGAAAATTATACGACAAAAGCCATCAAAGGAAAATTAGGTATTACGCATATTTTTAATGGTAATCTATCGGGACAGGCTGCTGTAGAAGTTTCAAATGGTTATTCACGTGATATCTATTTTGGGAGCCGTAATTTTACAACAATCGGTTTCCCTAGCGGTTTGATTTACGATAGTCGTAATAATAAGTTTAATGCAACAAAAGGTTTATATGGTGAAGTTTTCATTGAGCCTTTTTATGAGATGCGTTTTAGCAACTTTGTTGCAAAAGTAACAGCAGAAGGTCGTTCTTATTGGGCGTTGGATGAAGGGGATCGTTTTGTTGTTGCTGCGCGGGCAAAGCTTGGTGCAATTCTTGGGAATGATGCAGCACAAGTACCCGCAAATACGCTTTTTTTTGCTGGTGGTGGGGGCTCTGTTCGTGGTTATGCTTACCGTAATATTGGTATCAAAACAGAAAATGATGGGGTTGTTGGTGGACGGGCGCTTATTGAGGGGTCAGCAGAATTGCGTGTTTCTTTAAATGATAAAATAGGGTTTGTCAGTTTTCTTGATGGAGGTTTAGTCGGGGAAAAGGCGAATTTTGATTTTTCTCAAAAAATTAAATGGGGAGCCGGTATAGGAGGTCGTTATATGACGGGTCTTGGTCCTTTACGCGTTGATTTAGCCTTTCCTTTAAAGAGAGAGAAGGGTGACCCTCGCATTGGTTTTTATGTGGGTATAGGGCAAGCATTTTAATGAAAAAAGGTGTACATTTATCAGCTTTCTTCTTTGTATTTTTGTTTTTTGGGGTGGGTGGTTTTGTTTTTGCGCAAAGAGGAGACATTCTTCCCTCTAGCGAAATGAAAACAGATGATCGCTCATGGTTTGTTTCTTTAATTGAACGAAAGCTTTCAGCGCCTAATCGTCAAGTTCGTTTACACAATATGCAAGGGACACTGTCTTCTCAAACATCAATTGATACTATTACTGTCAGTGATAAAAAAGGGGTTTGGCTTAAAATTACCAATGCTAAAATGGATTGGAATCGTCTAGCGTTGCTGAGAGGACGGATGGATATTAACCAGCTTTCGGCAGAACAGGTTACATTTTTACGCAAACCGCAAGGCAATTCTTCTTTTGTTTCTTCCCTTGAGACTGGTAAATTCTCTTTACCAAAATTACCGCTTGCTCTTTCTATCAATACGCTTACAGCTCAACATGTGACATTTGAACAGAATCTTTTTGGTTTTTCTGCTGATATGTCCTTAAAAGGCAATTTCACCTTGGCTGGTGGTAATTTTGATGTCGATATAGCGGCGCATCGTTTAGATGCACCGGGTTCTTTTTCTGTTCTCACCAAGATATCTGATAGTAATCGTACAGCTCAAATTGATATTTCTGCTAACGAACCACAAAATGGTATTTTGGCGAATATTTTTAACATTGAACAACGTCCAGCATTAAGTCTCGTCGTGAAAGGTGATGGTACTTTTGATGATTTGGTTATCAAACTTTCTTTAGAGTCCGATCATCATTCTATTTTAGATGGTAATGTTATTCTTGCAAGTGTTCCAGAAGGACAGAGTTTTTCTACGAAATTAGAGGGAACACTGAGCCCTTTAATACCTGTTCAATATCGTAGTCTCTTCGAATCTGATATAACATTAAAAGCAAAGGCAAGAAGAACAAAAGAAGGTGTGACACACCTTGATCAGATGGTTATTCAGAACAAAGCAATGAATGTTATAGCCAATGCTGAAATAACCGCCGATGGATTCTTGCGACGGCTTTTTGTTGATGGCAAAATGGCTCTTGATAACGAAAAGGAGTCTATTCATTTACCTATATCAGAAGTGCCAAAACCTGCGAATACTCTTGCTTTGAACATTGACTATGGTCGCGAAGGTCAACAATCTTGGAATGGGCGGTTGGTTGTAAATCATTTAAGCAATAAAAATATTTATATTCGCGATGCAATTTTTGATATGGGAGGAGTAAGCGAAAATCTTGATAATGCAGCTTCTCGTCATGTTGGTGTTCAGGTTAAAGGGACGCTTCAAGGGGTTAAAAAGATTAAGGGAGCGTTAGTAGAAAATTTAAGCCAAGCGGTTCATGTGCATTTAGATACGGATATTGTTTCGAACAAACCAATTTTGATTCATGATCTGAGTGTTACGGCTCAGGGTTTTTCTTCTTGGTTAAAAGGGACAATGGAGAATTTTGTTTTTAAAGGCGATCTCGGTTTAAAAGCTCAAACATTAACTCCTTTGGAAGTGTTCAGTAAACAATCACTTTCTGGTAATGCAGATATTAAAGCCAAAGGAACGATCAGTTTGTTGAGTGGCATTTTTGATCTCCAATTATCAGGAATGGCTGACGATATGAAAATAGGCGTGCAGTCTTTTGATCGTTTATTCAAAGGAAATACTACTCTTTCAGGTGGCACTGCTCGAAATACAATGGGCTTCACTTTACGTCATTTTAATTTGAAAAATCAATATGCAAACATAAAGGCTGATGGTTATTTTTCAGATGAAAGCGCTAAAATGGATCTATCTGCTCAAGTATTTGATCTAGCTCAATTAGATCCGAAGATAAGTGGTGCACTTACAATTCAAAGTACGGCGAGAGGGCGCAATAGCCATATAAAACTAAATACGCGTGCCCATATTTCTGAAGCATTAATTGTAGGGAAGAAACTTCAAAACACAACATTTAACATAGATGCATTTGTAGATAATACAGCACCAGTTACTTCTTTAACAGGGGTGGTAAAGGGTGAAGGAATTTTTGCTAAGAAACCTTTGCATTTATCGGCCTCTTTTGAAGATTCTCATAAAATTCGAAAACTTGAAAATATCGATATTAGAGGGGGAAGTGCAAAAATAACGGGTGATCTTTCTCAACAACTTGGCGGTTTTTTGAAAGGAGCGCTGCATATTGATGCCGATGATATTTCCGTACTTTCAGCGTTATTTTTGCAGGATGGTAGTGGAAAAGTAAAAGGAGATTTTATTTTTGATGAACAAAATGGCAGACAAAAAACCAATGTGAAGGCGCATGTTAACCATTTGAAATTTTCCAAGAATAAAATAAAAAAATTGGCAATAGATGCTGACATATTCGATCCTTTTGGCATGACTCAGTTTGAAGGAGTTATCAATGCAGAACATATTCAAACACCTTTGGTAATGGTCAATCGTTTAAATGCTCACGCTGATAGGAATAATGGACAAACGGTTTTTACTGTCCAGGCGACGTTGCGTGATACTCTCAATGCACGGCTTTCTGGTCGTTTAATGGTTGAGGAACTTCCAGAAAGTATAAAACGAGAAGTGCAAATTGAAGCTGTGGACTTAAAACAACATACTTTTCATGCGACATTGCCGAAGCCATCTATAATCTCTTTTGATAAAGATGGAATGACAATCAATGAATTAGGAATTGCAATAAATGGGGGCAACATCATCTTAGCAGGAAATATTCAAGATACCCTGAATTTACAACTTACAATGAATGCGCTTCCTGCTGCTTTAGTCAATCTGTGGAAATCCGATCTTGGAGCAGCAGGGAGTGTAACAGGGCAGGTTATGATTCGTGGTCATTTAAAAAAACCTGATATAACTTACGATATAAAAGGTGAGGGACTGACAACCGTTGCTTTTCAAGATAAAAAAATTATGCCTTTTTCTCTTTCTGCCACGGGAAACACTGTAGATCAAAATCTTACTTTGAATGCAAATTTAACAGGAGAAGGAGTACAAGCACAAGCTCAGGGGCGTGTATCTCTAGAGAAAAATGCGCTTGATCTTCGTATTAATTTGCAAAATTTATCTGCACGTTTGGCGAATGGTTTTATTGCAGGACAAGCGCTTGATGGGACAGTGATAGGTAAAGTTGATATTGGTGGAACAATGAAGGATCCATCTGCTCATTTTGAGCTTTCTAGTCAAAATTTAACCGCTATGACGCATAAAGGACCGATGTCAATCAATATAAATGCTCGTGGTTCTTATAAAAAATCGACATTTCATATTGAAAATATGATAGCTACTGGAGATAAAGGATTAGATCTTTCCATCCATGGGCCTGTATCTCTTAATGGTTCAGAGGCAAAATTAAACGTTAAAGGGATAATGCCTCTTGATTTTGTTAATCTCTTATTAGCTAAGCGTGGTGCACATATAACGGGTACAGCAAGAATTGATACAGCTCTTAATGGGTCATTATCAAAGCCACAATTGATAGGAAATATTTCTATAGGCGACGGTAGCTTTTTTGATTCACAAACAAATGTAGGATTAAATAATATAACAATTGAAGGCAAATTGAAAGGTGATCATATCCTTATAGAAAAAGCTTCAGCTTCTTCGTTTGAGGGGGGAGGAATTTCTGCTTCAGGTCGTATCTCTAATGATCTAGAGACAGATTTGATATTTCATCTTGATAATGCCAATTATAATGATGGTTCTATGATTCTGGCAACATTATCAGGTGAGATGACAATGACAGGTCATTTTTTAAATAGTCTTGTTCTTGGTGGTGATATCATCGTTGAAAAAGCTGAAGTTTTTGTTCCTGATCATTTTAAAAGTGCCAAGTTTCTTGATGTTAGAAATAAGAATTTAACTAAATCGATTCAAACAACACTTGAACGTGCTGATGTTAAGAACACGAACAAAAGCAAAAGCCGTATAGTTACACAAGAATCTTCATCTGTCGTGCTATCAAACATGCGTATTACAGCACGCAATCAATTTTTTGTACGCGGAAAAGGCTTAGATGCTGAACTGGGAGGACGCATTAATCTAGCAGGTCCATTGAATGATGTGCATCCAGTTGGTGAATTTAGAATGATTCGTGGACGTTTTGATATCTTGTCGCAACGTCTTAATTTTGATCAAGGACAAGCGAGTTTTAGTGGTAATCTTAATCCTACGGTTTATTTTGTAACCAACAATAACAGTGGTGATATTCGTGTCACTGTAACTGTAAGTGGGACGGTTGATAATCTTGATATTAATTTTTCATCACAACCAAATTTGCCTCAGGATGAGATTTTGGCGCGTTTGATTTTTAAACGCTCTCTTAATGAATTATCACCATTTCAGATTGCTCAACTTGCAGCAGCAGCGGCTGATCTTGCAGGTAGTTCTAATACATCTTTGTTGAATACTTTACGAACTAAAATTGGACTTGATGATCTTGATGTTATCGTTAATGAGAAGGGGAATACAGGCTTACGTATTGGACGCTACATACACAATAATATTTATTTGGGCTTTGAAGCAGGGTCTGATGGAACGACGAAAGGGACAATTAATTTAGATATTTCGCGTCATCTCAAAGCTAAAGGTGCCATAGGAAATGAACAAAATTCTAGTATAGGTCTCTTTTATGAAAGAGATTATTAAAGATTGAATTTTAAAAAAACAATTTCTTCGTTTTTTGTCTCTCATTTCTAAATCTGAGGAAGGAGGCATAGACTAGAAATCCTATAAAAGAAGAAGCTTTTTGTTGAGGCGTGAAGAGATGTATCTGAAATATTTGATTTTTGTTATGCTATTCTCTAAAGGGACAAAATCTTCACGAAAGATAGTATGTTATTTTGCTGCTATATATTTATTTTAGAGAAATACCTTACCTTGTTTTCAAGCCCATATCGTGCTGTTGCCTAAAGAATGTAGTGTGTGCAATATATTGATTTATAAAGATAATTTATTGTTATTCAACTTGAATTAGAACTTTGAATATCGTACGAATCTCTTTCGTATTGAATCAATCAAAATCATTCGGCTTGTATGCTACAAGCGGAGAATCCTGTGTGGATAAAACTATTAAGAAATAACTAAAAATGCCTCTTATGAATCATCTCGAGAGCTAAGAGCTGTCGCAACATTAGGGACTGGCAGAATAGTGTGAGTGGTGCCGGCTTGTTACTCCATAAGCGTAAAGATAGAGGGGGTTAATGGATTTATCGTTATACAATTCACGAATGTTATTGCGAATGGGCTTAGGGAAGACTTTGAGAGAGATCTCTTTAAAACAAGTACGTGAATTTGCAACACAATGGCATTCTGTTTTTACGTGAAGGACATGATTCCATTAAAGACCGTCAAAAACGTGAGGCAAGCAGAGAATTCATAAGATATCGATTTTATTGTCAAACGCATTTAAAGCAATATTTTTTAATAATAAAAATTACCTATTATTTTAGATTTTGTTTATTGTGTCTGGAATAAGATCACTTTTCTTATAACGAATAGCTCCCCAAACAGAATACTCCAAAATATAACATTATTGTGTTGCAAGTTTATGTACTTGTTTTAAAGGAACATTTCTCAGTGTGCGCTTGAGTCTATTTCATAAGATTGCTTGTGAAATGGTATAAAGTATCTCTTATGAATGGTATAAAATCTACACTACCGTTATTAATAAAGGTATAAGTATTTACTAAAGCTATAAGCCGGCATTATCATTCTATTTTCCAGCTTCTCATGTTGCTGACAATCTTTTCACTTGAAAGTGTAGAGGTATTTTTATTGCTTATCTTAAGAGTTTTTATGCATATACCAATATCTCTTATGACGTACAACAAGCGCTTTTGATTGATCCATCATAAATATAAAGAAAATTTGCAATAAGCAAATTACATCTTATCTTTTGTTTAAGATATAAAATAACAAATTACGATTATAAATCAAAGTATTAAAATGTATATTAAAAGATATTTTTGTAAAAGTATTTATCAGAATTATATGTCGTATTTTTCTATTTTAGCGGTTAAAAGAAAGAGGAATGTCATTTTGCTTTTCATCTGTTTTTTTACATATTGAAATTATAGCCTTATATAGGCACTAACGTTGTGCATTTATAAACTCTTCAAGCCGTTAAGGTATTGGAGGAATATCATTTTAGTTTCTAAATGTAGAAAAAGCAGCAAAGCTTGCTTTAAAGCAAGCTACAACAGTAAAAAAGTTTTATAATAAAACCTCTCTTATTTTTTCAATGTTTTTCTTTTAAACGGAGTGTATCTATAATTTGCAACACAATTTATAATTGTTAGCTTATTCTGTTGTACCATAAAAGACCGACATTTGAGGTGTGGTGATATAAGGTATGTAAGCCTTTTTGACACAGTATTCTGAAAGCACGTGGTGAATATTTAGGGTAAGCCTTGTATAAGTGAATCACATAAGTTGTTATCAAGAGGAATGAGCTCAATAAAAATCTAGATTGTTTACAGATCAGATTGGGTAGAGTCTTTGTCCTTTAAAAGTTGTGTGGAGAAAAAAATTATCAGTGCAGGGATAAACACGGATAAAGGTTGTATTAATCCAGATTCATCATCATCCGCGATAATTTTTTCAAACTTTTATGCTTTCTCTTTCAGGATTCACAACACTTATGAATGTTTCAACACTTATTTGAGGAAGGGAAGGGGTTTTTGAAATTTCATGGTTAAAGTCAATTGCATTCAACAAAATAGCGAGTAAAGTTTTCATCTAAATCCAAGAAGTTTATTTTCAATAAACCATAAATTCCTTGCCAACTTTGATTAAAGTAATGCTTTTTCGTGGTAACAAGTCTTTTTTATAAATGGAGCATTACCTTCTATCCATTTTTTATTTCAAATTTTATTTAAGGATCTAGAAATTAGGAGGTATGTTTTTTGAACTGGATATTATGAAGTTTTTTATAAAACCCATGTTCTTTTGCTAGCAATTCTTTTTGAGTACCTTGTTCAATCAGTTGTCCATTTTGTATGACCACAATTTTATGAGCACGAGCAATCGTTGAAAGGCGATGAGCAATAATGATCGTTGTGCGTCCTTTAGTAAGGTGATGAATAGCTTCATTAATTTGTGCTTCGGTGTGTGAATCGAGCGCACTTGTTGCTTCATCAAGAATCAGAATTTCACTATCGTGAATCATTGCTCTAGCGATAGCGAGTCGTTGTTTTTGCCCCCCTGAAAGATTACAGCCATTATCACCTATCTGTGTATCATAACCATTTGGCAAACTCATAATAAAGTCATGAGCATTTGCTGCTTTTGCTGCTTCGATAATTTCGTCATCACTAGCCCCTTCTTTTCCAAGCCCGATATTATATTTAACAGTTCCTTGAAAGAGAAAAGTATCCTGTCCTACATAGGCCATCAGGTTTCTCAGAGAGCGAAATGTTGTGTAGCGAATGTCTTGATCATTAATCAATATGCGTCCTTTTGTGGGGTCATAGAGGCGCATAATAAGGTTGATAAGGGTTGATTTTCCCGAACCGGATGGTCCCACCAATGCTGTCATTTTTCCGGCTTCTATTTCTAGGTTGATGTCTTTCAATATCATTTTGTTATTAGTGTATGCAAAAGAAACATGTTCGAAACGAATAGTTCCTTGCGTTTTATTCAGATCTTTAGCTTCTTTATGTTCTATAACTGTAAGGGGACAATCGAGTATTTCAAACATCGTACGGATATTGACCAAGCCAGATTCAATTTTAACACGTACATTTGCTAGTCTTTTTGCGGGTTCATAAGCTAAAAGTAAAGCAACAATAAAGGACATAAATTCACCTTGAACACCTGCGCGTTGGGTTGCAAGATAACCGGAAAAACAAATAATACCTGCAATGGCAACACCCGTGAGTGTTTCCATAATTGGATTGGTAATAGCTTCGAGTGTTGCAATACTGTTTGTTTGTTTTTCAACATCACAAATGGCTTTGTCCATCCGTTTTTTCATGACTTCTTCTAGTGAAAAGGCCTTGATGATTCGAATACCAACAGCCGTTTCCTGTACGATTTTGATAATTTCACCAAGTGAAAGGAGCTCTTTTTCCATCAAGCTGCGAACGCGTTTTAAAGCCATTCGAACGCCTAAAAAAGCTAGTGGTCCTACGATTAAAGTAATGGAGATTAACACAAAGTTTTGAATGAACATGACAAGCAACAGACCACTAACGGAAAGCAAATCACGTACAAAAGTTGTGATAATAGTATCAATTATATTACGTACGGCTGTCGCGTTATGAGTTACACGAACAAGAAGATCAGATGAAGTGTTATTATGATAAAAAGAGACACCTTGTTCCATAAGTCGTGCAAAAATTTTACGCTGTTGTTCAGCAATGATACTATTGCCTGCTTTGTTTAGAAAGTAAGTTTGGAAAAAAGTTGCAACTCCTTTGAGAATAAAGATAAAAGCAATGAAGCTAGAAATCAAAACAATCATAGGAAAATTTTGTGCATCAATAATCTGATTAACAACATCCCGCATAATCCATGCACTGGTTGCTGTGGTACAAGAAATGATGATCATTGAGAAGATAGCCGCACTGTACCAACGCATATGTTTACGAAAATTTTCTCGCAAAAGGCGGATAATAAGATGTTTGTCAAAAGAGGAAATTTGTTTTTTAGCCATGAAGAGCTTCTATATTCTCTCATTATTTTATGCAAGATTGAAACACTCTTAATTAAAAAGCCCCTTAATCTTTTTTACAAAAATAGCTTTTTCTTTCAAGGTTCATCACATCAATTTCACGACGGTGAGAGTGAAGAATGTAGTTCAAAGTTTCTGTAAAAGGTATAACGAAAATTCGTTGTTCATCATTATTTTTAGTTTTCAATAAAAGATACCGGTGAGTTTCACTATTGTATTTACCAATTTCCATATTGTGATAGCCTTTGGCACTTGAAATGGCTCACAAAAAACATTTCTGCTTTTTTAATAATTTTTATGTATCATCTCCATTTGTGATGTGTAAGCAAACAATTTTGCCGCATTGCATGATAAAAGAGCTTGAAATAAGAAGACCTTACGATGTTTGAGCTTTCTCATTAATATGCAAAATAACGAATTCTTCTTATAAATTGATAAAGCATTATTAAACTCTTAAAAGGATTTATACACATTTATAAAACCTTAAAAGCACCACAAAAATTCTATGTGGTGCTTCTAAATAATACTATACACATCATTTTGATGCGTTGCATGCGAATATTATTCCAATGCAAAACTATTTAGGTGCTATCACCATCATCATTTGCCGGCCTTCAAGCTTTGGCTCCAATTCGATTTTGGCAATTTCACTTGTATCTTCTTTCACACGCTGAAGAAGCTTTAATCCAAGATCTTGGTGAGCCATCTCACGACCACGAAAACGCAAAGTAATCTTTACTTTATCACCATGATCAATAAAGCGATGAACAGCCTTGAGTTTGACTCCATAATCATGGACATCAACATTTGGGCGCATCTTAATCTCTTTGATTTCGATGACTTTTTGCTTCTTACGTGTTTCAGCAGCTTTTTTTTGGGTTTGATATTTTAATTTTCCCAAATCGATGATTTTACATACAGGTGGCTCCGCATTTGGTACAATTTCAACCAAATCAAGTCCCGCATCTGCAGCCATAGCAAGAGCTTCTTGTATCGCAACAACTCCCTGATGTTGTCCCTCATCATTGATAAGCTGAACATGAGGTACCCGAATATCCTGATTTGAACGTGGTCCGTCTTTTTGGGTAGGTGTCATTTTAAACGGTTTACGAATGGTTTATGCTCCTTAAATTTTGATTCAACTACAGTTAATTTAATATACAATTATGTACCTAAAAACAACTATAATTCGTGTTATTTTCATTATTTGATTTATTACTTTTTGGAATGATTTAGATTATAAAAGTTTTTCTCTTAATTTAAAGAAATTGTTTTATAGAGGATAAAAAATCATGGATCAAAATATTCCTTGTCAGTTTTTTTCATTTGAGAACACCGCACTTGCAGTACGCTATCGCAAGGGGCGCCAATCTCCAGGTTTGGTTTGGCTTCCTGGCTATCAATCCGATATGTTAGGAAGTAAGGCAACGTTAGTTGATCAGTTTGCTCAGAAGAATGATTTGTCTTGTTTACGTTTTGATTATTCTGGACATGGAGAATCTGAAGGTGATTTTTTTCAAGGAACAATTTCGCGTTGGGTTAAGGAAAGTTTAGCGACTTTTGAAACCTATTGTGAGGGTCCACAAATTTTGATTGGTTCCTCTATGGGGGGGTGGATTGCGCTAAGGCTTGCAATGATGCTAGCACAGAAAAATAAGAAGCTTGCTGGCATGATATTGATTGCTCCAGCACCTGATTTTACACAAACATTGGTGGAACCAAAATTAGGCCCAGAAGAATGGAAGATTTTGGAGGAGAAAGGCTATATTGAACGACCTGCAGTTGATGATACAGAGCCAATGCCCTTTACAAAAACATTGATTGAAGATGGGCGCGAAAATTGTGTTATGAAAGGATGCATTGATGTTGGATGTCCAGTCCATATTCTACAAGGGATGGAAGATGAAGATATCCCCTATCAGCATACATTGACTTTACTTGATCATTTACCTCTCCATGATGTAACATTGACACTTGTTCGTGATGCGGATCATCGCTTTTCTCGTCCACAAGATTTAGATTGCCTTGAAACAGTATTGAGATCTTTTATTAATCAGATTAATGCAAAGTAAGGGGTACATTTATTGATGAAGATAAAAATATATGAGCATTTCTAAACAGCATTTTATTTTTTCTGAGCGTTTTGTACCTGTACGGGTGCGGGAAAATAAGTATGCGCGCCGTCTTACCTTACGTATTGATGCCAGAAGTCAGGAGATTTGTGTAACAACACCACCAGCAATAAATCTCTATGCGGTTGAAAATTTTATTGAAAAGCATCGATCTTGGATTGAGGCACGTCTTGCTCATGTACAAATCTCTCATAAAAATGCTTATCTCAAAGAAGGGGCGACAATTTCCTTATTGGGTGTTTCTCATACCATAAAGCATAGAGAGGGACGTGGGGTAACAGAAATCATTACAGCAGATGCGGAGCAAGGGCCTGAAATTATTGTTTATGGTCAATTAGAATATCTCCCAAGACGCATTGCTGACGTTTTGAAAAAACAAGCGGCGCTTATTATAACGCCTTTGGTGGCACATTATGCTCATCAGGTAGAGCGTAAAGTCAAATCCATTTGTTATAAAGATACGAGAAGTCGTTGGGGCTCTTGTTCAATCGATAAGCGTCTTTCTTTTTCTTGGCGCCTTATTATGGCACCAAAAGAAGTTGTTGAGTATGTTGTTGCCCATGAAGTTGCTCATCTTGTTGAAATGAATCATGGGCCAAGATTTTGGGCTCTTTGTGAAGAGCTATGTCCTGATAGTAAAACATATCGTGCTTGGTTGAAAGAAAATGCTTCTAGACTGCATGCAATTAATTTTGATTCATATAATTTAGAGGCGTAAAAAACTTTCAAATGAAGGCAATATTTAACGGAACTTTTTGTTGAGTGTTTTGTTGAGTGTTTGCTTGCTCATGCATAATGAGGAAGCCATTGAAGCTCTCAGCACGATTGTTCTCCCCTGCTTGGTTTGCTGAGTGTCTTCAATGTTTTGCTTTATCTTTTTTGTAATTCAGCGTAATAACCCTAAGTTCCGATGACTTATAAAAAAATGGGAAGGTTTTTTATGTCTGTTCTTACAGATCCACTTCAGCTATTACAGGCACTTATTCGTTGTCCTTCTGTTACACCTCATGAAGCAGGGGCTTTATCAACTTTGGAACAATTTTTAAAAAAAATGGGATTTCACGTCGATCGCCCTGTTTTTACGGATAAAAATACAGATAATGTTGAAAATCTTTATGCAAAAATGGGAAGTGAAGGACCCCATCTTATGTTTGCGGGTCATACGGACGTCGTACCGCCAGGTGCATTGGAAGATTGGACTTATCCACCTTTTGAAGCTGTTATAGATCAGGGGAAATTATATGGGCGGGGTGCTGTTGATATGAAGGGTGGTATCGCTTGTTTTATTGCGGCTCTAGCGCGAGTTCTTGAGAAACGACCCATTAAAGGAAGGGTAAGCCTTTTAATTACTGGTGACGAAGAGGGGCCTGCTGTTAATGGTACGGTAAAACTTCTCAAATGGGCAGAAAAAAAAGGCGAAAAATGGACTGCGGCTCTTGTGGGAGAACCAACAAGCGTAAAGACTGTTGGTGATATTATCAAAATTGGTCGCCGCGGATCGATTTCTGGTGTCATTACCGTGAAGGGTCGCCAAGGTCATGTTGCTTTTCCAGAAAGGGCTGCCAATCCTTTGCCTTTGGCAAGTAAGCTTATTCAAGCATTGACACAAACCGTTTTAGATAAAGGGACAGAAAATTTTCAACCCAGTAATTTAGAGCTAACAACCATCGATACCGGTAATTTAGTGGTCAATGTTATTCCAGCGCAGACAACGATTCGTTTTAATATACGCTACAATGATCTTTGGACAAAAGAAACACTGATGAAGGAAATTGAAAAGCGTCTTGCTTTGGTACAATCAAAAAACAATGGTGACCAATATCCCTCTTATCAGCTTGAATGGATTCCAAGTTTAGGAGATGTTTTTTTGACCAAAAATGATAAACTCATTCAAACTTTATCCAATGCTATTAAAAGTGTAACAGGGAATATACCAGAATGTTCCACTTCTGGTGGTACTTCAGATGCACGATTTATTAAGGATTATTGCCCAGTGGTCGAATTTGGTTTACTGGGGCAAACGATGCATATGGTAGATGAGTGTGTAGCCCTTGATGCAATAGAAACACTTACTACTATTTATGAGCGTTTTATTATTGAATTTTTTGCATAAAGAAAAGGTTGCTGGTTCAAAAATACCTTTATCTTGTTGTGCCATAAGATATTGCCATTTATGGTGTGGTGATACGAGACTCGTAAAACTTAATATATTAAGTAGTCTTAGAGTAAGTAATGAATATTCTTAAGTTGGGATTCTTGCCTGTAGAGTCTTTAGTTAAGTGAATTACATAATTGAAAAGCCAAAAGAGATCTGCTTGAAGAAGCAGAACTGTTTAGACCATATTGGATTGAAAATATTCGTTCTTTAAAGTGTAGAAAGGAAGTCACACGCAATCATATATGGAAAACAATGAATATTATATCATCATTGTGTGATGACAGGTTGATGCCATAAAGATACACAAAAACATGCTACTATTGTAAAAAGTTCGTACAACATAAATGCGCTCATTCACAGCTCATGTTTTGATATGTTTTCTGCACTCGCATAAAAGGTACTTCTTGTTCCTATAGACTTTCTTAGAATAAAGACTATAGGAAAAGCGCTTTAAGTTTGTTTTATTTCATATATTTTACCTTGCTTTTTTTGTCCCCAAGAACTTCCGTTGCAAATCATTACGAGATAGAAGGTGAGCGTATTTAATCAGCTTTAATCTTGGTTATGATAAAGATACACAGAATTTTTTTGTAGCAGCACGTTGATTTCTTTAACCAAAGATTGTCCTAGTATTATTCTCAATTTTTTAATTAAATAACCTTAAAGGACGGGTACAGACACTTATAAGCATATACGCATACAAGTAAGATCATATGAGATTAACATCGTTTCGCTCGCTAACAAAGCAATACCGATTCATATTTAGTATATTTGCCATTTGAGCACATTATTTGTTTAGTAAAGCTCATGATGTTGCTGTTACCTATAAATTAATACGATCATACAGCCGCGTATCTCAAATAAATATTGGTTCAGTATTTTTTGCGATAACAGCTTTTATATGACAGAATAGGATAAAAGCATTGTGTATATCTATTTTTTGTAATCTCTGAAACAGACATACAACCACAACCTGATTGAGGGGAAATATAAAGGTATAAAGGTGAAAATCAGCGTTCTTTTTTACTTTCTCTTTTATTCAGCTTTACGGTTTTCAAAATTATCTAGAGTAATATCTTTTAAATAATCAGAAATTGATGCATGGTTTCATGTTTATTTCTCTGGTTCTTTTAATGGTGCCACGATTTCATAAAGAAAAAATACATTATCGTATTATGCATTCACGTACTTGTTTTAAAGAAATTTTCTTAATGTTTGTCACATTTGTGCTACTACGGTGCTTATGAATGTTGTAATATAAAATCTATAATGCCTTCTCATCTTTATGTTTATGAAAAATAAAGTTAGAGCACCATACACTTTCTAGCTCAAAATATTGCAATAGCTTTTAGCACTTAAGAGTGTTCATAAGAGGCCTTTTTACTCCTTTTTATAGTTTTTATCCACATGCTTCTCTATTTTTAAGGTGTAAGCAAATGGCGATAACTAACTTGCTATAAATAGTTTTGAAATGAAAGAATCTCACAATATTCTAGTCTCACCTTGCTATGAAAAATGATAATTATGATTAAAATAAGTATGTTGTTATAAAAACTTTAATTTGCGAGTTGGCTGATGATGTGATCAAGAACAATACGTCCTTTGGCTGTTGCTTTTAAGCGTTGGTTATCGACCATTTCTATCAATTCTTGGTGTTGTAACTCGATCAGTTTTTCCATAGGGATGCGTTTGGGACTTAAGGTTTCATAGCGTATAAGTTCTAAGCCTTCGCAAAGGCGTAATCCCATAAGGAGCATTTCATTTGCCTGTTGTTCAGTGGTTAAATGTTCCGTTTCAATACAGCCATGTCCTGTTGTTTCTACCAAATTAAGCCACTGTTCGGGATGCTTTTCATTTATTGTGACATAACGTTCGCGGTTTTCAAGGTGTGATGACAATGTTTTTGAACAGAAAGAGGAATGATTCGGTGTATGCTCAATGAAACGTCCATGTGCTCCTGGACCAAAGCCTGCATATTGGTGATAACGCCAATAAAGAAGATTGTGTGCTGATTCGGCACCGGGCATTGCATGGTTTGAGATTTCATAGGCAGGAAGTCCATGTAGTGCCGTTATTTCTTGAGTAAGATGATACAGATCTGCTGCTAGCTCTGATGGGGGAAGGATAAGTTTTCCTGCATCATGAAGGCGTTTAAAGGCGGTTCCTTCTTCGATCGTCAATTGATAAAGAGAAAGATGGTCTGCTGCCAAATCAATTGCTTGGGAAATTTCAGATTTCCATTCTTCGAGGGTTTGTTCGGGGCGGGCATAAATGAGATCAAAGGATAAACGTGGAAAAATTTGTCGTGCTAAAGCAATGGCACAAAGAGCTTGTTCCACATTATGGAGTCGGCCAAGTTTGCGCAATGCTTTATCATTGAGCGCTTGTATTCCTAGAGATAAGCGATTAACACCTGCCGCACGGTATCCACGAAAGCGCTCTGCTTCCACACTGGATGGATTAGCTTCTAATGTAATTTCAACTTTATCATCGACTACCCATTTTTTTGCAAGTGCTTGCAATAGGGCATCGACAGTTTGTGGCTCCATAAGAGAGGGGGTTCCTCCACCAATAAAAATACTTGTAATATGGCGTGGTCCTATTTTGTGGTATTGCGTTTCTATTTCGCGCTTAAAGGCGGTGACAAAACGTGGTTGATCAACACCATGGATGCGAACATGCGAATTAAAGTCACAATAAGGACATTTAGCTGCACAAAAGGGCCAATGAATGTAAATGCCGAAAGGTTCATTCATGAGAATGCTAAAAGGTTTTCTGCTAAAAGTTTGAAAGCACGTGCGCGATGTGAAAGAGGGGGAAGATCATTGCGTTTCCAGTTGTGTTTTTGTTCTGTTGACATTTCTCCAAAGGTATTTTCACATCCATCTGGTAAAAAAATAGGATCAAAACCAAAGCCTTTATCTCCCCGTGGAGGCCAAATGAACGTTCCTTCAACGCATCCACGGAAGTAATCTGCATGAGCATCAGGCCATGCAATGCAAATGACGGATATAAAACGGCATTTCCGTTGACTTTTTTCTCGTGCTCCGACTTTTTGGAGTTCATTTTCTATTTTTTTCATAGCTTTTGGAAAATTACGTGTACCATCGGCTTGAATTGCCCAATCAGCGGTATAAACGCCTGGCGCACCCTCCAATGCATCTACCTCTAAGCCTGAATCATCAGAGAGGGCAGGAAGTCCTGTTTTTTTTGCTGCTGAAAAAGCTTTAATATAAGCATTTTCTTCAAATGTTTTTCCCGTTTCTTTTGGTTCTGGCAAGCCTAGTTCTTTTGCCGATTGTATTATTAAACCGAAAGGCGTAATTAAAGTAGTGATTTCATGCAATTTTCCAGTGTTATGTGTAGCAATGACAAGTTTTTTATCTGCTATGCTTCTCATATAGATTTCTCCAAAAATGAAAGGGGAATTATTTTTGTGCTAAAAAACGGTTTAAATGCTCATATACACACATTCTGCTTGATTTCACATAATATGATTATTTTACACGTTTTATGATATTTTATTCCAATAAAATTTTTTATCTTGCACGAAGATAACCTTGCAAAGATAGGGAAGACATGTCTTTTTTATGATAGCATTTTATGGTAAACTTCCAATTTTCTGCTTGCTCTAAAGGGTGAAATTTTCTATTTACAGCGATTTTTAATCAATCTAGATTCTCTTGACAAGTCCCTACAGCAGACCACTTTACAGATCAATTCTTAATCTTAAATATTTCTCACACACTCTAACAAAAATATTTCCTGCGTAATTTATCAAGCATCACTCTGAAAGGTAGCATTTTACAGCTCAATAGGATAATATGTTTTTATACTACTTTAGACTATTTGACCAAACCTTGGCAAAACTTATATAAGAGATGAGGATTTTAAAAGTAGTGAAACAGTTGTGATGAAGCACAAAACTATTGATAATGAACTAAAATATCTTGATGAACGTTCGCGTGATATTTTTCGCCATATTGTTGAAGCTTATCTTAATGATGGTGAACCTGTAGGATCACGTAATCTTTCGCGGCTTTTACAACAGACATTATCGCCTGCGACGATTCGCAATGTGATGAGTGATCTTGAACATCTCGGTTTGATTTATGCACCACATGTTTCTGCGGGTCGAATGCCAACACAATCAGGTTTACGCTTTTTTGTTGATGCATTTATGGAAGCGGGTGATTTGCCAAACGAAGAGCGAGAAAATATTGAAATGCAAGTCAAAGAGGCTGGTCATGCACAATCGGTTGAACATTTTCTTGTTCAAGCAAGCCGAGTTCTTTCAGATCTTTCACGTGGGGCAGGGCTTGTTTTAGCAACAAAACAAGAAGGAACATTGAAACATATTGAATTTGTGCGCCTTGATAGGGAGCATGCTCTTGCCGTTTTGGTGACTCAACAAGGTGAAGTTGAAAATCGTATTGTTCATTTACCGGAAGGGGTTACTCATGCACAATTGACGGAAGCAACGAATTTTCTCAATGCCCATATCCAAGGGCTTACATTGAGTGAAGCTAAAGGGGAAATTGCCCGCTTATGCGCAGAAACACGGGCTGCACTTGATGATTTATCGCATCATCTTGTTGAAACGGGATTAGCTCTTTGGGGAGGAGAAGGTGCTGATCATAAAATACACCTCATTGTTCGCGGGCGTAGCAATTTACTTGAAGATGTGAAAGCAGAAGAAGATTTAGAACGATTACGCCATTTGTTTGATGATCTTGAAACGCGTGAAAGTATGGCACAACTTCTCGATTTAACGGATGAAGGTTCTGGGGTTAGAATTTTTATTGGTTCAGAAAATAAGTTATTTTCACTTTCTGGTTCTTCTTTAGTTGTAGCACCTTATCGTGATTCACAACAAAGAGTCATTGGTGCTTTAGGTGTTATTGGTCCTACACGGCTTAATTATGCAAGGATCGTGCCCATGGTTGATTATACAGCTCAACTTGTGTCACAGTTATTGCGTTAAAACGATGCAAGTAAGTATTTGTACTATAAAAGCTCATTGTATTATATAGTATTATATACATCGATACCCCTTGATTTTTGTCTGTAGAATTTCGATATCGAGAATAACGAATCTTATGAAGGAATAAAATTTTTATGTCTGATGAAAAAAACAAATTTACTGACGCTTCATTTGAAAATTGTGATTTAAAAAATCCAGCTGATCGTAATACACTTAAACAGGCAGCCGATGAATTTTTAAAAACACATAAAACAGAGGAACACGAAGTCGTTGAAACAGAAAGCAATGAGGTTAGTGATCTTTTAGCGTCTTTGCAGGATGAAAATAAAGAACTGAAAGATCAGCTTTTACGTCTTGTTGCAGATATGGAAAATCTTCGACGCCGTACTATGCGAGATGTGGCGGATGCAAGAGCTTATTCCATTGCTAATTTTGCACGGGATATGTTATCGGTTTCTGACAATCTCAATCGTGCTTTGGAAGCTATTCCAGAAGGTGCACGGGAGAGTGATGCTGGTTTGAAATCATTGGCAGAAGGCGTTGAAATGACTGAACGTGCCATGATGGCAGCATTAGAACGTCATGGGGTGCAAAAAATTCATCCAGAGGGGCAAAAATTTGATCCTCACTTTCATCAAGCGATGTTTGAAATTCCCAATGCTGATGTTCCAGATAATACTGTTCAACAAGTGGTTCAGGCAGGTTATATTATCGGGGAAAGGGTGTTACGTCCAGCTATAGTGGGTGTAGCCAAAGGAGGAGCAAAAGAAACTTCTGTTGAAGATGATTCGGCTTAAAACACATCAATAACAAACCTCTATCGTAAAATGCAGTATTCCCTGCAGTTTCATATACATAGGGTCTTTTCTCAAAGAGTTTTTAAAGGGTGTGACAAACACCCTTTTATTTTTGAAGTGGCCAATTTCCTTTTACAACATACACGGCATCGCTTGAGGGAAATGGCGATGAAAATAAAACAAAATGATCAACCTCAAAAGGAGGAAATGAAAAATTCCTTCGAAAGAACAGATAAGGAACAAGGTCTTCAGGTTTAGTATCAAGCAGTCGCGCAATAGTAATATGTGGAGTAAATTCTCTTTCATCAGGTGTTAGACCTAAATGGCTACGGATAGATTGCATCTTTTCGTGTAGAAGATTGAGAGCTTTACAAGGTTTAATGCGAATAACAAGAGAGGGGGCAGTATTTTCTGAACCAAAAATATCAAAACCATCTATTTGTAGCATAAAAGGAGAGAGCTTTATTGTGTCAAAGGCGTGCATAAGTATATCTGCGGTAGAACTTTCAACTTTGCCAAAAAAAGATAAGGTGACATGAAAATTTTGCGAATTAATCCACTGCGTATTTGGTAAGCCACTTTGCAACGACACAAGTTGTTGTGTTGTTTGTTGAGGAATTTGAAGGGCACTAAATAGACGACCCACAATATTACCTCTTTACAATGAAAAGATGCCACTCCAAGCACAATGATAGATAACGAGAGTGAGTTGTCTACCAAAGAACATAAGGCAATAGTATAGAAAAATAATGTTTAAAAAATGCTTACCATAATTATGAATATACACAGCTTATTTGTTTTAAGAAAATGGTTATGATATTGATAAGAATTGCGTTTTCAGGATCTGTATCACAATGATGTGCAATGGAAGATTACTTGTGTATTATAAAGGCTACAAAGTTAGCAGAAAATAAGAAAAGTTGATAGATTTTTGATGTGCGAAATTATTTTGACATTTATCTTTAGCCTAAAATAAAGCATACTTTAATACAAGGTAAAGAGTTCTCTTTTCTGTAAAAATTTAATTATATGATTAAGTCGGGGAATAGCCATAATACGCAAAACTATTCAAATTGGTCAAATAATGTTAGGAAAGGAAGAAAAAAATCGAGCATAACAAAATTATTATAAGCTTTTACATTTATGATAATTATGCCAATCTATAATGGATATGAATATTTGTATAAAAGCGGGAAGAGAAATTAAAATTCAAAATAATGATGGAAAGTTCCTATTTTCTAAGAATTATCATCTTTGTTTATGATGAAAAAGCACTAGTTTTCCTCTCCAAAGTTGTTATTGATGAGCTTTTCAAGAGCATTAAGAGCATCTGTTGCTTCTGGTCCTGAAACACGAATGGTGAGGTTGCAACCGGATGAAGCCGCTAGCATCATAAGTCCCATAATTGATGATCCGCCAACAATTTTCCCGTCCTTTTCAACTTCAACAGTAACATTAAAATTGTCAACAGTTTGTACAAATTTTGCAGAAGCACGTGCATGTAACCCACGTTTATTACAGATATTGAAATGACGACTTATACATGGGAGGGTATCTTTGGAAAACATTGGTATTTTATTATCCGCTATAAAATCATACTTGGTACATTAATATATTTACGCCCTGCTTCTTGTGCTATTCTTAACGCGTCTGATAATGAAATATCAGGACATTTGCGAATAGAAATCAGTTTAATAAGCATGGGCAAATTAACACCCGCAATCATTTCAACGCGTCCTTTTTCAATAGCAGGAATAGCTATATTTGATGGTGTTCCACCGAACACATCTGTTAATATGATGACGCCATGATCCGTATCTGTATCGGTTACTGCGGCTATAATATCACCTCGGCGCTGATCTATATCGTCATCGGGATAAACGCATATTGTTGCGAACTTTTCTTGTACTCCAACAACATGTTCCACGGCATGTAAAAATTCGACAGCCAGCTCACCGTGCGTTACAAGCACGAGTCCAATCATTTACGCAAACTCCTGTTAACTAATAAGACCCAACCATAGTTGGTGGGAAAGACATTGTACAAGGCTTTATCTTGCTGCCAAGAAAAATTTGCAAAAAAAAGGCAAAAATTGTGATTTTTTTATCTTTAGAAAAAAATTAGACAGATTTTTGCCATATTTTTCTAAACAAAAATGCTTCAATAGCTTGACAAATGGCTGTACAATCGGCTTCACGAAGAGAGGGAAGTTTTAAAAGAGGAATGTGCAAATTTTCAAATTGAAAAGTTTTATTTGTGGAAAAACGTTCATATTCCGGACCGAGAAAAATAACACAATCGATAGTTGTGTGCTTTTCAAATTCTATCATATAAAGACCAACGCCACGAATCTCGATGCCGCCCTCTAAATTATCAGGAGTGTATCCGTGAAGCTTTCCATTTTCCGCACGCAACATTGTATAATCATCACTGATAAGCTTCGCTTCACGTTTTGACCACTCAGCGCGGTCAAGCAAAGAAAGGGTGATGGTTGATTTTCCTGATCCGGATGGACCTATAATTAACAGCCCCTTGCCGCCTAGTTGAAGGCAATTTGCGTGGAGTATTTCACATTTTGTTTTCATGTCTTTTACTTTGGATAAAAGATTTATTTAGCAAGCGGAAGCATGATAGTAAAACGTGCACCAGTTTTACACTTCCCAAGTGTAGGATCAATAATATTTTCGGCTGTAATTGTCCCATTATGAGCCTCGATGATTTGCCGACTAATAGAAAGGCCAAGTCCAGAGTTTTGTCCAAAAGCATCTTCATTTGGTCGATCTGTGTAAAAACGTTCAAAAATGCGTTCAATATTTTCTGAACGAATACCTGGGCCATTATCTTCAATGGTTAAAATAAGGGTTGAAGCATGGCTTTTCATAGTAATGCAAATTTTGCCACGATTCCGAGGAATAAAAGAACGCGCATTTTCAAGAAGATTTGAAATCACTTGTCCTAAACGAAGTTCATGTCCCAATACAAGATAAGCTTTTCCATGAGGACGTGGGACAATATTAAGGCTTATATCAATAGTTTGCGTATTACGATACACTTCCTGAACAGCATGAACAAGACTTTCCAAAAGTGGTGTCATATCAACAATCTCTGCGGTTTCTCGTGCAAGCTCTGCATCGAGTCGCGATGCATCAGAAATATCTGTAATCAACCGATCAAGGCGGCGCACATCATGTTGAATAATTTCCAGCAATTTTTCTTGTGCTTCTTCATTTTTAGCCAGAGGGAGCGTTTCAACAGCACTGCGTAGGGAGGTGAGAGGATTTTTTAATTCGTGGCTTACATCAGCAGCAAAACGTTCAATGGCTTCAATACGCATATAAAGGGCATTGGTCATATCACGAATAGAAGTTGAAAGGTGACCAATTTCATCTTCACGCATTGAAAAATCAGGAATTTCTACACGCTGATTATTGCCATTACGCACTCGATTAGCCGAGGCAGATAATTTACTTAATGGATGGGCAATCGTATGGGCCAAAAAGAGAGAAAGAACCAAAAGTACGCTACCTACAACGGCAAAAACTTTAAAGATAACCAGTCTTTCGCCTTTTACAATGTTATCAATATCGGAACCAGTGGTTGAAAGAAGAAGAGCTCCAACCACTGCGCGATAGCGTTGAACAGGAACGGCAACAGAAACAATTAATTGCCCTTGTCTGTTGCGTCTTTTAGCCGTAGCAAGAGATCCGTTTAATGCGCGGTACACTTCTGGATAAGCAATACCACTGGTTTTTGTTTGTTCTCTGTCAAGAGCAATACCTTTGCCATAAAATGCGTTTGAATACCATGAAGTAAGGCGATCCCACATGTTTTGTTCTGTTTTAAGTGGGGGTAAATCATAACTAAAAACTTCTCCACTAGAATAAAGAACGCGCGAATCAAGAAGGAGAGTAGCATCACGATCATAGATACGTGCTCTTGTCGTTTTAGGTGTAATAAGACGCCGTAAAAGAGGGGCAACTTGCTCAGGGTTAATAGGAAAATCCCAAGAATCGGTTGATTGAGGAGCGGGTGTAACGCTTTCACCAGTCTGTAACTCTAAGAGTTTTTGAGGGTCAATGAGGATAGAATTTGTATCTACTGTTGCAGAAGCAGCAATAGCCCCAGCAATAATTTTTCCTTGGGTACATAAACTTTTGATTTTTGCTTCAATTAAACCATCGCGAAATTGGTTAAGGTATAAAATGCCTGTAACTAAAACGGCAAGAGCAGCAATGTTTAATATAACAATGCGACGTGTGAGGCTGGAAAAAAGCAATTGTCTAAAGAGACGTTGTGTTCGAAGATGCAAACGAGCGAACATAAGAAATGGCGTTGAGGATGTACCATTAACGGTTGTTTTTTGTAAAGTTTCCAGTTGAGAATTGTCTGTCATCGATTTGATTGCCATTCAAATTTTTGCGACAAAGTAGTTTTATACCTCGTGGAAACGATAACCTACACCATAAAGTGTTTCAATCATTGCAAAATCATCATCCACTTGTTTAAACTTTTTACGCAGACGTTTAATGTGACTATCAATGGTGCGATCATCTACGTAGACTTGATCACTATAAGCAGCATCCATTAAAGCATCACGACTTTTTACAACTCCTGGTCTTTGTGCTAAGGTTTGCAGAATCAAAAATTCCGTAACGGTTAAAATAACAGGTTTATCTTTCCATGTACAGGTGTGGCGTTCTTGATCCATCACAAGATCTCCACGTTTGAGAGAAGAGGTGGAAGAAGTTCCTGTAGAAAGCGGTTGGTTACGTGCATTAGAACGGCGTAAAATAGCTTTCACGCGTTCAATAAGAAGACGTTGGGAGAAAGGTTTAGTAATAAAATCATCAGCTCCCATTTTGAGACCAAATAATTCATCAATTTCATCATCTTTAGAGGTAAGAAAAATAACTGGAAGATCAGATTTTTGACGCAAACGACGCAAAAGTTCCATCCCATCCATTCGGGGCATTTTAATATCAAAAATAGCTAAGTGTGGAGGGTGAAGTGTGAGACCCTTGAGTGCAGATGCTCCATCTGTATAGCTTTCAACCCGATATCCTTCTGTCTCAAGCGCAAAAGATAAAGATGTCAAAATATTGCGATCATCATCAACAAGTACAATCGTTTGTGTGATTGTTGGTGTATCTTTCATGGTTTCTTAGACCTTTCTATTGCTGTGGTAGCAAATTACCCACACTTATTTATATGGGAGTTCATATTTTTTTTGCAAAACAAATATGATACAAATTGTAGCAAAGTAAAAAACCTTTTGTCATTACTGTAAAATCTTGTTTTGCTTTCATAATTTATAATGTTTCTACGTCTATTAAGATCCCTTCATTTGAGAGAAAATTTTCATAAAGGCTTTTTTTATCAAGGTTTATTACAAAGTTTATTATTGTATTTGTCTCATAATTGAACAGATGTAGTTTTGATTGTTGAAGTTTAGAAAATCTGCCTATGTGTTTTAAGAGCAAAGAAAAGAATGTGGCAATATATGCACAAAAATTTGTTTCTGCTACACGAAAGGAGGTCGTAATGGGATTTTTTAATTTTATTAAAACTGTAGGGGAAAAGTTAGGTATTGGGGACCATGAACCAAAAGAAAAGGATTTTAAGAGAGCATTTGATCATTTTCAACTCGGTACAGAAAAAGTCAATATTCAAGTTGAAGACGGTAAAGCTATTTTAAGCGGTGAAGTTCCAGATAGGGAAACACTTGAAAAAGCACTGCTGGTTGTTGGCAATTCACAAGGTATCTCTTCTGTAGATGTTGATCAATTAAAGGTTATAGATACAACGCCTAGAAAAACTTCTCGCTTTTATGAGGTTAAATCTGGTGATAATCTTTGGAAAATTGCTGAAGAGGTTTATGGAAAAGGGCAAGGTAATAAAAACACATTTATTTTTGAAGCCAATAAGCCAATGCTAAAATCTCCCGATAAAATTTATCCTGGACAAGTTTTACGTATTCCTGAAATTGACCATAGTTAATTCATCAAAGGGGATAATTTTTTACTGATGGCATAAAACAAAAAATAAAGAAGCGTAAAAAATTTCACGCTTCTTCATTTTATAAAGTGTGTATTTATAATAAAAGGAGCTTAGTGAACAGGAGAGGATTTAGAAGGTGATGGTACTTTCATAGCGTTTACAGAGAAATCAACATCAATGGTTCCTGCTTTCTCAAATGTTAATTTTGCGCTAATTTTATCACCTAACTTAAATGGTTGTGAAAGCCCCATGAACATAATATGATCACCGCCAGGCTTAAGCGTGATTTCGCCATTTCCCGGAATTTCAATGCCATTGTGCATTTTTTCCATTTTCATAATATCATTAACGACAGCCATAGAGTGTATCTCTGTTGTTTTTACTCCGTTTGTGGAAATAGAAACCAAACGGTCTGGGGTATTACTGTGATTGATAATGTAGAGATAACCGCTACCAACTCTTATACCTCTAGGTGTTTCGCGTGTCCAAGGATTGAGAATTTCTATGTCGCCAAGTTTATATTGCTGAGCACCTGCTGGCAGGGTTATACCAGCAAAGAGAAGAGCACACACGATATTTATGATAACCTTTTTGTATGGATATTGTGTATGTATTATATTCTTAAAGATGAGATTTGTTATTTTCTTAATAATAGATGTCATCATTGATTTACCCTCCTTCATAAGATTCACACTTTGAATATTTTTATTTTAGCAGAGCTTTTATTTAAAATAAAAGAAAGAAATGCTAAAATGAAATTGATTTTAATATAAAAATCATAGAATTCTTGAAATTTAAAAGAAGACAGTAAGATTTACAATGACAACACACCTCTTAACGCTTCCGTGTTCATCTCATAAATAGTATTTGCAAATGGTATAAAATCTATGATGCACTACTGTTTTACTTAATGAAGATATAATACAGAACAATCATCAACCACTTTACCAATTTTTAATATTATGACAGCTCTTGGCATTTTAAAGCGTTTATACAGAGGTATTTTTATATATTTTCAAAGTTCAAAATTATACAGTTAAGAAAAAACGCTTTAGGTGAATTTAAAGCACAGATTTCAAATAGCCGCAAACAATGAGACCGTTAGAAGGAGAATTTTTGAAAGGAGATAGATAGATAATACCTTTACTGATATGAGCATTAGATATGATGACTATTTTAGTCCAAGGAAAATTTATAATATTTGTGATATAAATTATTCGCCTTTTAAAAAGCTTTTACGTGAGTATGATTTTATCAATGATGAGAAGATCAAGAGCGAGAGTGCAATCATTCTTTTATTTTTTAGTTTTTATAGAAAGATATATTTTTTGAGAATTGCAAGAAAAATATATTATCCTCTCAAGTCTCTCATAAATATGGTATTTATGGGTCATTAGAGTGCCTATTTTAAAATAAATTTTTTATTTTAGAGATGTTTCTCTCATTATTCTCTTGTAGCAATAAAAGCCTGTTCTTATATACGAGGCAGCAAGGCTTGTTGCGACTTGCAGTTTATCATTATTTATATTGCTTGAAGCAATATACGGGCTTTAGGTGTTATGAGGAGCTATCTTAAAAAGATGCTTTATGAAGGTTGAGGTAGCTTGCTGAATGGAGATTATAATATGGCAAAAGTAATTGGTATTGATTTGGGGACAACGAACTCTTGTGTGGCTGTTATGGATGGCAAAAACGCAAAAGTTATTGAAAACTCAGAAGGAGCGCGAACAACACCTTCCGTTGTTGCCTTTACTGATGGGGGGGAGCGGCTTGTTGGGCAGCCTGCTAAACGGCAGGCGGTGACAAATCCTGAAGGGACAGTTTTTGCAGTTAAACGTTTGATAGGGCGCCGTTTTGATGACCCTATGGTTGAAAAAGATAAAGCGCTTGTTCCTTATAAAATTGTTAAAGGTGACAATGGTGATGCATGGGTTGAAGAGGCGGGAAAGAAATATTCTCCGTCACAAATTTCAGCTATGATTTTGCAAAAGATGAAGGAAACAGCAGAATCTTATCTTGGTGAAAAAGTTGAACAAGCCGTTATTACGGTTCCTGCTTATTTTAATGATGCGCAACGTCAAGCCACGAAAGACGCAGGTAAAATTGCTGGACTTGAAGTTTTACGGATTATTAATGAGCCAACTGCTGCTGCTTTAGCTTATGGTTTGGACAAAAAGGACGGAAAAACAATAGCAGTTTACGATCTTGGTGGTGGTACATTTGATATTTCAGTCCTTGAAATTGGAGATGGCGTTTTTGAAGTTAAGTCAACCAATGGGGATACGTTTTTAGGGGGTGAAGACTTTGACATGCGCTTAGTCGGTTATTTTGCCGATGAATTCAAAAAAGAACAAGGAATTGATCTGAAAAATGATAAACTCGCTTTACAGCGCTTAAAAGAAGCGGCAGAAAAAGCAAAAATTGAGCTTTCTTCGTCACAGCAAACAGAAATCAATTTACCATTTATCACAGCAGATCAATCAGGTCCTAAGCACTTAACAATGAAATTGACTCGGGCAAAATTTGAATCTCTCGTTGACGATTTAGTGCAGCGTACCATTGAACCTTGTAAAGCTGCGTTGAAAGATGCTGGATTAAAGGCCGGTGAGATTGACGAAGTTGTTTTAGTGGGTGGAATGACGCGTATGCCCAAGATTCAGCAAGTTGTGCAGAGCTTCTTTGGTAAGGATCCACACAAAGGCGTTAATCCTGATGAAGTGGTCGCAATGGGTGCTGCCATCCAAGGAGGTGTATTGCAAGGCGATGTCAAAGATGTATTGTTGCTAGATGTAACACCTTTATCTTTGGGTATTGAAACCTTGGGTGGGGTTTTCACACGCCTTATTGAGCGCAATACCACTATCCCGACGAAAAAATCGCAAGTTTTTTCGACAGCCGATGATAACCAGAGTGCTGTGACGATTCGTGTTTTTCAAGGTGAACGGGAAATGGCAAGTGATAATAAGTTATTGGCTCAATTTGATCTTGTTGGTATTCCTCCAGCTCCACGTGGTATACCTCAAATTGAAGTTACTTTTGATATCGATGCGAATGGTATTGTTAATGTTTCGGCCAAAGATAAGGGAACAGGTAAAGAGCATCAAATTCGTATTCAGGCATCAGGTGGTTTAAGTGATGCTGATATTGAAAAAATGGTAAAGGATGCAGAAGAGCACGCGGCTGAGGATAAAAAACGCCGTGAAGGTGTTGAAGCTAGAAATCAAGCGGAGGCTCTTATTCATTCAACTGAAAAGTCGCTCAATGAATATGGCGATAAAGTATCAGCTGAAGAAAAGGGACAGATTGAAACAGCAATATCTGATTTGAAATCTGCGCTTGAAGGCAGTGATACGGAAGAAGTAACAACAAAGATGCAAAAATTAGCAGAAGTCAGTATGAAGCTTGGACAGGCTATGTACGAAGCCTCACAAGCAGCGAGCGCTGACACTGAAACAGAGGCAAAGAATGATGATGTTGTTGATGCTGATTTTGAAGAAGTTAATGATAAGAAGAAATAGTGTCAGCATATGTGTTGATTAATTGATAAACCCGGCCTTTGAAATATAAGGCTGGGCTTTATTATTTGAGATAAGTTGCAACTTTGTTGCTAAAAATATAAATTAAAAGCAATATTATCCATAAAGATGGATGACAGAAAAATTATCAGGAATACATGATGAAGGTTGACTATTATGAAATTCTTGGCGTGACTCGCGAATGTGATGATAAAAAGTTGAAATCTGCTTTTCGTAAGTTGGCAATGCAATATCATCCTGATCGCAACGCGGGGGATAAAGAGGCAGAGCGAAAATTCAAAGAAATTGGCGAAGCCTATGAAGTTCTTAAAGATCCCCAGAAGCGTGCTGCTTATGATCGATTTGGCCATGCGGCCTTTGAAAATAGCGGTGGTCAAGGGGGAGCAAATCCCTTTGGTGGTTTTGCTGCTGGTGGTGGATTTGCGGATATTTTCGAAGACTTTTTTGGTGAGATTATGGGAGGGACACACCGTAAGCGTGGTGATAGTCGCGAACGTGGCGCAGATTTGAGTTATAATATGGAAGTGACTTTAGAAGAGGCATTTTCAGGAAAAACTGCAGAAATTAATATTCCCAGTTCCGTTACGTGTGATGTTTGTGAAGGATCAGGAGCAAGAAAAGGCTCTAAGCCGCAAGTTTGTGGAACATGTCATGGATCTGGTCGTGTGCGTGCTGCACAGGGGTTCTTTTCTATTGAGCGGACATGTCCTACATGTCATGGACGTGGTGAAACTATTACGGATCCATGCCCCAAATGTCAGGGGACACGGCGTATAGAGAAAAAACGTTCATTAAGCGTAGATGTTCCAGCTGGTATTGAAGATGGAACGCGTATTCGCCTTTCTGGTGAGGGTGATGCTGGTATTCGTGGTGGCCCCAATGGTGATCTTTATATTTTCCTTTCCATTAAACCGCATGAGTTTTTTCAGCGAGAAGGAGCAGATCTTCACTGTCGCGTTCCTATTTCAATGGTAACAGCTGCTTTAGGAGGAGAGTTTGAAGTTTCCGACCTTGATGGTGTTAAAGCACGCGTTAAGATTCCAGAAGGGACACAAAATGGACGTCAATTCCGCCTTAGAGGCAAAGGTATGCCCATGTTGCGCCGTCAGCAAGCAAGGGGTGATCTTTACATCCATATCACGATTGAGACGCCGCAGAAATTAACGCAAGAACAACGTGAATTGTTGCAAAAATTTGAGAAACTCTCAAATCATGAAAATTCACCGCAATCACATGGTTTTTTTTCACGTATGAAAGAATTTTTTGAAAATATTTCTGGTTAAAATTATGTGAATGTTCTCAGAATAATTAGAGAGAACTGTGGGAAAGTTATTTTCATTAAGCTTTCTATTGTCTCATTATCTTTGAAAAGCATTTTTTCTTGAAAAGAAAAGAGAGAGACAGCTAATTTAGGATAAACTCCTGCTGCTGATAGTTTTTATATTTCATGAGTTTTATGGATAAGTCTTATTTTTGAGTGTCTATGACATTTTAAAAAGGGCTTATCCATATAAGAACGCAATTGAGTGATTGATAATAAATATTGCCAGTGTCATGATAACTGCCTTTATGCATTCAGTATTTTTGGTGTTTATTTTTTCACTCAAAATTTCTTTTTAAAGGCTCTATAATAAAACTATAAAATAGGTAGCGGCTTGCCAAGAAACGCTAAATAAGCTGTTAGGCAATCCATCTTTTTCAAATAAAGTATCAACTTCTTATAACCGATTTTATTTTTGGCATTTTTCATAGTTTTAATCACTGCTTCCTTTAAAATAAGGGTTATTTTGTTCGGAATAGCTTTTACATGCCTCATCTTAGCTTTTAGCAGTAATCATGTCTTTTTAGATGCGGATTTAGTTTTGTATTTCTGATGTCATAAATAGTTTTTCCAGATAATAAAAACGCTATAATCAAGTTTATTTTGTTCCAAAGAAATTGTGGAATGAGATAATGTGTGTTGAATGCTAAAGAAGACATAACAAAACACTTTTCGATATATCTCTCTTGTGGGGAAACAGATTCGATGGAATTCACTTAATTGAATTTATTGGCATAATAAAAAGTTGGTGGGAAGATAGAGGAAGTTACCTTTAAAAAGAAAAAATAAATACAATAAAAAATAGCACAATATGCTTAGAAAACAGCACGATATATTGTTGAAATTGATTGGTGATATGGAAAGAGAAATTTACGAAATGAATCTTTTTTCATAAAATAACATAATTAAAAGAATTAAAAATTCTACAAAACATTGAATAATTCAAGCATGTATCGCTATGCAGAAAGAAAAACTTAATGACCGATCATGAAAAATGAGAAGTTTTATAAAACCTTACGAAGAGAGTAATCTAAACAATTAAATGCTTTTACGAAGATGCTTCTGAAGAGTTATCGAAATAAAGTCACAATATATGATAATTTTGCAAAGCCTTTTTTCGATTTTACGATATAAAAAGATAAATTATGATTATAAATCAACTTATTATGATTCTCCATGAGGAGCGTTCAATTGACATTTCCTCATGTTTAATGATTGAGAAAAAGTCAAATTTTTAAAACCAAAGTTATAGTTTATTGGGATAAGCTATAAAGCAGTTGAGTGATTTCTTATCTTGGGAATATGTTAATTTTATTATTATAAGAAACTTTATTTTTATCTTACAAAATCAATGGTTGTATATATTCCTATTCATTGTTAAGTATCCATAGGGATAAACTAATGAGTTGAATGTACGGCTTAGCTTCAAAATTTTGCTTTTCAATTTTATATATAAGGTCATAAAATAATGACATTTTTTTACGTCTATTTTGTTTAATTTTTCGCTGTCAATTTTTAAAGGAAGTTTTTTGTATTTCATTTTGCTATTCCTTTTTCGTAATTTAGAGGAAAATTGACGATTTTCAGGGGAGGGGGTGGATAGAGTAAAGTTTGGTTTTATTGTTTTCACTTTTCCTAAATTTCATTAAGAGATGGTAAAAAGTGATGAGGAGGCTCTATTGATGGATGATGCTAAAAACGGTGATGTAGATGTTTTGGAAAAACAAGCAGCATTTTTATCGTCTGCTTTACCTTATATGCAAAAATATGAAAATGAAACGGTCGTGGTAAAATATGGCGGCCATGCTATGGGTGATCCTGCTTTGGGGCGAGCATTTGCGCGTGATATTGCTCTATTAAAGCAATCGGGGATCAATCCTGTTGTTGTTCATGGTGGTGGGCCTCAAATTGCTGAAATTTTAATGAAAATGGGGATTGAATCACGATTTGAAAACGGACTACGGGTAACCGATGAGCGGATCGTTGAAGTGGTTGAAATGGTTTTAGCGGGTTCCATAAATAAAGAAATTGTTGCTCTCATCAATGCTGAGGGTGAATGGGCAATAGGATTATGCGGCAAGGATGGCAATATGGTTTTTGCCGAAAAGGCTTATAAAACTGTCATTGATCCTGATTCGCATATTGAACGTGTTTTAGATTTGGGGTTTGTTGGTGAGCCTGTTGAAGTTGACCGCACATTGCTAGATCTTTTAGCATCTTCTGAAATGATACCAGTTCTTGCTCCTGTAGCTCCAGGACGCGATGGTAAAACTTATAATATCAATGCTGATATTTTTGCTGGAGCTATTGCTGGTGCATTAGAGGCTAAACGCCTTTTATTTCTCACTGATGTTCCTGGTGTTTTGGATAAACAAGGTAAACTTTTAAAAGAATTGACAGTTTCTGAAGCTGAGAAATTTATTAAAAATGGGACAATTTCAGGAGGCATGATTCCAAAAGTAGAGACTTGCATAAAAGCCCTTCAAAATGGTGTGGAAGGTGTTGTCATTTTAAATGGTAAAACTCCTCATTCTGTTTTACTAGAGCTGTTTACCGAACAGGGAGTTGGAACGCTTATTGTTTCATAAATTGTGGGGAAAATTGGAAGAGAAAGTTTTTCATGGTGAATCTAAAACAGTTTAAATATCCTTTATTAAGTAAGCCAGAATTGGCAATATTTACTGCGACAATATTGTGGGGCATTACATTTTTAGTCATTCACATTGCGGTACGCTATAGTGGTCCTCTGTTTTTTGTTGGATTTCGTTTTATTGTTGCATCTCTTATATGTGGGGTAATTTTTTGGCGCTCTATAAAAGATATAACTGTTTATGAAGTTTTCGCTGGGATGGCAATAGGTTTAGCCATGTTTTTTGGTTATGCTTTTCAAGCAGCTGGACTTCAAACAATTATTAGTAGTCAGTCAGCTTTTATCACAGCGCTTTATGTACCGATGGTTCCAATCTTGCAATGGATTGTTTTTAAAAAACCTCCCCGTTTAGCTTGTTGGATTGGCATTATTTTCGCTTTTATTGGGCTTGTATTTATTTCAGGACAAAAGCCGGGAAATTTTGATTTTTCAAAAGGCGAAATTTTAACTTTGTTAGGCGCTTTAGCGATTGCTGGAGAAGTCATACTCATCGGAATTTTTGCGAACAAGGTTGATAGTCGGCGTGTAACCATTATTCAGTTATTTTTTAGTGGTTTTTTTTCATTTGCTTGTATGCCTTTGATGGGAGAAAGCATTCCTGAATTTTCGTGGGTTTGGTTTAATATTGGTATAGGATTGGCATTAATGAGTGCCATCATTCAATTAGCTATGAATTGGGCACAAAAGTCTATTTCCCCTACGCGTGCGACACTCATTTACGCAGGTGAACCGGTATGGGCTGGTATTGTTGGGCGTTTGGCTGGAGAACATTTATCTCCCTTAGCTTTATTGGGCGGTTTGCTTATTCTGATTGGGATCATTGTGGCTGAATTACAACCTTCACAATGGCGTAAAAAAAATAAAGCAATTAAAAAAATTGATTAGCTATACATTTTTTTATTATGATTTTATTGCATGAGCTTTTTGCTTATAGAGTTTTCATTTTTGGAGCTTTTTTAATATTCAGATGATTAAGAAGTTCTATAAATTATTCCAGTTTTTGCATACCAAATTGGAGAAATAGTATGCTTCTCTCTGTTTGTCAGATTTCTGAACCGGGCAGACAACCTTCATTGAGCCAAAACATGAGGTGATATAAAGGTAAAAATTAACGCTCATCTTTAAATTCGGCTTTAACAACTTTCAAAAACATCTACGGTAATGTTTTTGAATAATGAAAATTACGCACTGTCGCACGTTATTTCTTTTGTCCCTTAATAGAGTTACGCTTCTCACGCAAAATAGAACGCCCAAAGTATCCCCATAACGTTGTACATTAAAGCGTTTTTTAAAAGATAATTTTCTCAATATACATCATATTCATTGACGGTTTGCATGAAGTATAGAAAAACCACAGAGCATCATCATTTTACTTAAAATAAAAGGCACGAGCATTTTCTTTATCTGTTCTCAATATTACGATAGCTTTTGGCATTTGAAAGAGAGAGGTATTTTTACTCATTTCTTAAACGTTTTTATCCATACACTAGCTCTGTTTTATAATGGGTGAGCAAAAAATTTATTGATTCATTATGAGAAGATTTAAAATGAGAGAAGCTCGCGATATTCAGAGCTTTAATTTAAATTGCAAAACAATAAACGATCATTATAAATCAATGCGTTATCCAATGAATCGAAGAGGATTGGTGTGTTTTATATTTAATGGAGGAAGGAAGGAGTTATATAAAAAGTATATAAAAACATCACTCAATAGAGCGTATTTCTAAAGTTTTAAAAATTGAGAAGAAACTCTCTCGATATTCATGTTATTTTATATAAGATTGCTAAAAAAGCAGATTATTGCGTACAAATAAAAAGCATTTCTTGCGAATTTTATTGCAAGCCTAAGTGATATACACGCCCATCATATAAATATGATAATACATTGATTTATAATTATAATATAGCATTATTCACATTCAATTATGACCCTGAATACCGTAAAATTTTCTCACGTCAAATCATTTTCATGTTAAATCAATCCAAATCACTTTCTTACACGTCACAAGTGAGTGGGTGGGGCCATGTGGGTAAAAACTGTAAAAGAAAAGCATATCTCTTATAAAATTTTTCAAATGTAAAGGATCGTCGCAATATTGAAGATTGGCAAAGTGTGTGATGGTGCCAGCTTACTACAGCATATGAGTTATCAAATAAGATGCGAAAAGATCATTTTAGCAGCCTTGGATTTAATTTAGCAAATAAAAGCCTCATTTTTTAGGCTATAAAAAGTTGTGTTTTGAGAGGCTTTTTAGGTTTATATTCTTTTGTAAGGAGCTGGAGCATAATTGGTCTTTGCGTTTTGTATTATTCTTTGCTAAATCGCCTTATATGACAATAGATCGTAATTATATTCGTAATTTTTCCATAGTGGCGCATATTGATCACGGCAAATCCACTTTAGCTGATCGTTTGATTCAAATAACAGGTGGGCTTGATACACGTGAGATGAAAGAACAAGTACTCGATTCCATGGATATTGAGCGTGAACGTGGAATTACTATTAAAGCACAGACGGTACGTTTACACTATAAGGCAAAGAATGGTGAAACCTATATTTTAAATCTTATGGATACACCAGGTCATGTGGATTTTGCTTATGAGGTTTCGCGTTCATTGGCAGCTTGTGAGGGTTCTCTGTTGGTGGTGGATGCAAGCCAAGGCGTAGAGGCGCAGACGTTAGCAAATGTTTATCAAGCCATTGATAATTCCCATGAGTTGGTTGTTGTTCTCAATAAAGTTGATCTTCCAGCAGCAGAACCTGAGCGAGTTAAAGAACAAATTGAAGATGTGATAGGCATTGATACATCTCAAGCAGTAGAAATATCAGCAAAAACAGGTTTGGGTGTTCCTGATGTTTTGGAGGCAATTGTTGCACAATTACCACCTCCACATACAGGCGATGTTGCAAATCCCTTGAAAGCAATGTTGGTTGATAGCTGGTATGACGCATATCTTGGTGTCATTGTTTTGGTACGGGTGATAGACGGTATTTTAAAAAAAGGCCAAACCATTCGTATGATGGGTACAGGTGCAAAATATCCAGTTGAGCGCGTTGGGGTTTTTACACCTAAAATGGTACAGGTTGATGAATTAGGACCAGGCGAGATTGGTTTTATCACTGCTTCTATCAAAGAGGTAGCAGATACACGGGTTGGGGATACGATTACTGAAGAGCGTCGTCCTTGTGAAAATGCTTTGCCTGGTTTTAAGCCGGCGCAACCGGTTGTTTTTTGTGGGCTTTTTCCAATTGATGCTGCTGATTTTGATGATTTGCGTGCAGCCATGGGCAAATTACGCTTAAATGATGCGAGTTTTTCTTTTGAAATGGAAACATCTGCGGCTTTGGGGTTTGGTTTTCGCTGTGGCTTTTTGGGACTTCTGCATCTTGAAATTATTCAAGAGCGATTAGAGCGTGAGTTTAATTTGGATTTAATTGCGACAGCACCTTCAGTTGTTTATCGCATGAATATGAATGATGGTTCTGTTAAAGAGTTACATAATCCAGCGGATATGCCTGATGTGGTTAAAATTTCTTCCATAGAAGAACCATGGATTCGGGCAACAATCATGACTCCTGATAATTATCTTGGGTCAATTTTAGAGCTATGCCAAGAGCGGCGTGGGGTACAGGTTGGTTTATCCTATGTTGGAACCCGTGCTATGGTAACGTATGATTTACCACTGAATGAAGTTGTTTTTGATTTTTATGATCGGCTAAAATCGATTTCAAAGGGTTATGCTTCTTTTGATTATCAAATGACAGATTATGCAGAAGGTGATTTAGTTAAAATGTCTATTTTGGTGAATGGAGAGCCTATTGATGCATTATCGATGCTTGTTCACCGCACGATTGCAGAAAAGCGTGGGCGTTCAATGTGCGAAAAACTGAAAGATCTTATTCCTCAGCATATGTTTCAGATTCCAGTTCAAGCGGCTATTGGTGGTAAAGTTATAGCGCGCGAAACGATTCGTGCTTTGCGTAAAGATGTAACAGCGAAATGTTACGGGGGTGATGTTACGCGTAAGCGCAAACTTTTGGAAAAGCAAAAAGAAGGCAAAAAGCGGATGCGCCAATTTGGAAAAGTAGAAATTCCACAATCGGCATTTATTCAAGCGCTCAAAATGAACAAATAATGAAAAAAGGGGTATTTTCTCTCATTGATTGCGCTTTTGCTTTTGTCGATTGGTTCAGATGTTTAAAGAACACTTTTAAATAGAATTGCGTCGTGCTTCATGTTCTTGTGTATTGCATAATGGTATCACTTCCTCACGTAAAACAGAATGCTTTAAACAAAATACATTTATGTTGCATATTGGCGTGCTCGTTTTCGTAAATCATCACTCAATACATCAAACTCCATTTCACAACGGGGGCTATGAAAAATATAACGTAAAATACACTGTGAATGATATAAAATCCATTTGGCATTACCGCTTTTACGCGTCAGAAAGGTGCAAAGCGCACCCATCATACTTTTTTTCAGCTCAAAATATTATGACAGTCCTTATCACTTGAGAGAATTCATTAAAGGTATTTCACTCTTTTCTTGAAGTGTTTCTTACCCACACACCAACTGCGTTTATAACGTGCAAGGAAATGATAGTGATTGATTCACTATGAAAGGATTTGAAATGAGAGAATCCTTGTATTCGAGGTTATTATTCAAGTTAAAAAACGATGAAATATTATTATGAATTAATCTTGTGTCTAAGAACGTAAAAGATCATTAATAGATGTTTTTTCTCGTGTTTTTTGATCAACGCGTTTTACAATAACAGCACAATAAAGGTTTGGGCCTGCTTCACCATTTGGTAAAGGTTTTCCGGGGAGAGAACCTGGTACAACCACTGAATAGGCTGGTACTTCACCAATAAAAATTTCACCTGTTGTACGATCAATAATCTTTGTTGATTTTCCAATAAAGACTCCCATTCCCAAAACAGCACCTTCACGGATAATACAGCCTTCAACAATTTCAGAGCGAGCACCGATAAAGCAATGATCTTCAATGATTGTTGGATTTGCTTGCAGTGGTTCTAAAACACCTCCAATACCAACACCGCCAGAAAGATGGACATGTTTACCAATTTGTGCACAAGAACCAACGGTGGTCCATGTATCAACCATTGTGCCCTCATCGATAAAAGCACCAAGATTGACAAAGGATGGCATCAATATAACATTGGGTGCAATGTAAGCAGAATGACGTACAATGGCTCCAGGAACGGAACGGAAATCAGCACTTTTAAAATCTGCCTCTTGCCAACCAGAGAATTTTGAAGGAACTTTATCCCACCAATGTGTCCCATTGATTCCACCAGTAATAATTTGCATAGGATTAAGCCGAAAAGAGAGTAAAACCGCTTTTTTCAACCATTGATGAACATGCCATTGTCCATTTTTTTGTCGTTCTGCAACACGGATTTCACCTTTATCAAGAAGGTTCAATGCATGTTCAACACTCTCACGTATTTCGCCTTTTGTGGTAGTATCGATAGAATCGCGATCGTCAAAAGCTTTTTCGATAATAATTTCAAGTTGTGTGATATGAGTCATGACGAGAGTTCCGTTAAACAAGTTGAAAGCTTCAAGATTTATTCTCTATGAACTATGCGAAGAAATGTGTTCAGTCAATAAAACGATGAGGAAGTAGGACAGGTGCATGAAAAAAAGCTGTAAAGAAAAAAGAAAAAGGGAGCAAGAAAACTGGACACCACTTCTCCATACGAAGGATGCTCTACAACAGATCCATAAAATCTCTAATTCAGCACAAATGCGTTCGTCTACTTATCGTTTAGCCTATATCGATCAAGATTTTATGATGCGTCCAGAGCTGCGCTCACAACGTATTAGTCTTGAATTTTTAAAGCCGGAAATAACCCTTAAAGAATATGATATTCAATCAACAGTTGTTTTATTTGGTGGTGCGCGTATTCCTGAACCTGGGCAAGCAGCGTGGGCTGCAAAAAATGAAATACAAAAGAAAAATTTGCATGCTATGTCACATTATTACGATGAAGCAAGAGAGTTTGCGCGTTTGTGCTCACTCTATTCTGCTACGACACAATATCGTGAATTTGTGGTTGTTACGGGGGGCGGACCAGGAATCATGGAGGCGGGAAATCGTGGTGCTTGTGATGTTGGTGCCCCAACGATTGGCTTGAATATTATTTTACCACATGAGCAAGAGCCTAATTCGTATGTGTCGCCGCATTTATGTTTCAATTTTCATTATTTGGGGATGCGCAAAATGCATTTTTTAGTACGAGCGAAAGCCCTAGCCATTTTCCCTGGCGGATTTGGAACTCTGGATGAACTGTTTGAGACGTTAACTTTAGTACAGACGGGGCGTATGAAACAGGTACCAATTTTATTGTTTGGCAAAGAATTTTGGAGCAATACTGTCAATTTTGAGTATCTGTCTGCACAAGGTACAATTTCTCCTACTGATATTAATTTTGTGAAATTTGTTAATACAGCAGCAGAAGCTTTTGAAGAAATTCGTTCTTTTTATAAATTGCCTTAACGACTTTTGAGATGCTCACTCTTGAAGGATCATTAATACTCTACTTTGGTTAAATAAAGTCCTGAGGGGGGGGCAACAACACCACAACGTTTACGATCTTTAGCATGAAGAGCTGTTTCGAGATCTTGAGCTGTCCAACGTCCAATACCTACTTCCATGAGGCTTCCTGCGAATGAACGGATTTGATGATGAAGAAAAGAACGAGCTTGTGCATAAAGGAAAATTTCTTCACCTTCTCTTTGAATATCGAGGCGTTCAAGGGTGCGAATAGGGCTTTTGGCTTGGCAATGTGCTGAACGGAAAGTTGTAAAATCATGTTGTCCTACAAGCTTTTGCGCAGCTTCATGCATGGCTTCAGCATGAAGAGGTTTTGGTATCCACCACACGCGTTTGGCATTTAAAGCTGGTGGAGAGCGACGATTAAGTATTTTAAAAAGATAATGGCGTTTTACAGCGGAAAATCGTGCATCAAAGTCATCAGGAACATTTTCTACATTTAAGATTGAAATCGCCTCTCCCTGTTTACGTAAAAGAGCATTGAGCGCGTCACGCACAGTATGGGGGGGCCAGTTTTTTATGAAATCAACATGCGCAACTTGTCCCGTAGCATGTACGCCCGCATCGGTTCTTCCTGCTGTTGTTATGGTCAATTGTTGTCCACTAAAGCAAAAAATTGCTTGTTCAAGAGCTCCTTGTATCGTGTGAAGTTTTGCTTGACGCTGCCAACCAGCATAATTTGAACCATCATATTCAAGAGTGAGTTTAAAACGTGGCATCTTAAAAAACAGCAGAAATATGAGCACCTCGCAAAAAGGTGGCGCACTCAAGAATTTTACCGCCAGATCTTTGGAGAGAGGTTATTTCTATCCGTCCTTGCCCACAATGGATAATCAAAGAATCTGGTTCTATCCGTCCAATTTCAAGAGAAGGACCTGTTGTTAAACGACTATCAAGAATTTTTACACGTTCTTCTCGTCCACCGATATTCATATTGCACCAGCAACTAGGAGAGGGAGAGAGCGCGCGAATATGCCTATGAATAAACTCTGCAGGTTTTGTCCAATCAATGCGGGTCTCTTCTTTTCTAATTTTGGCGGCATAGGTGATGCCTTCTTCTGATTGTGGGGTCAGTTTAAGTTGTTCTTTTTCAAGAGTTGATAAAGTCTCTACCATAAGTTCTGCGCCAATATGTGAAAGTCTGTTTGAAAGCTCAGCAGTGGTGGTGTTATCAGTAATGGGGATGGAGCGAGAAAGAGCGATAGGCCCCGTATCAAGTCCTTCATCCATTTTCATGATCATGATACCTGTTTCTTTATCACCAGCCATAATTGCTCGTTGAATAGGCGCAGCACCACGCCAACGTGGTAAGAGTGAAGCGTGGGCATTAAAACAACCAAAACGTGGCGTTTCGAGAATAGCTTTAGGTAAAAGGAGTCCATAAGCCACCACAATAGCAGCATCAACAGAAAGTGCTGCAAATTGCTCCTGTTGTTCGATTGTTTTGAGTGTTTGAGGCGTAAAGATGGGAATAGATTTCTCTTTTGCTACGGTGTGAACAGCGGAGGGGATTAATTTCAGCCCTCGACGTCCTGCTGGACGAGGGGGTTGACTATAAACAGCAACAACATCATGACCTGCATCCAATAAAGCATGTAAAATAGGAACAGAAAAATCTGGTGTTCCCATAAAACTTAATCGTAAAGCCATTACAAAACTGCTTCCTGCATGTTTTTTTCTTTTGCACGTTTTTTAAATTTTCGTATCACCATATCGCGTTTGATCTTTGAAATGTAATCAATAAAAAGGCGCCCATCTAAATGATCAATTTCATGCTGTAAGCAAGTTGCTAAGAGATCGTCTGCTTCAATTTCTGTTTGTTTTCCTTCACGGTTCTGATAGCGAACACGAAGGCGTTTAGGACGTTCAACCTCTGCAAAATAATCAGGAATAGAAAGACAGCCTTCTTTGTAAATATTACGCTCATCTGAAAGCCATAAAATTTCAGGGTTGATAATAACAAGTGGTTTTTTTTGCTCATCTTCAGAATTTCCAGAGACATCTATAACCAACATACGTAGCGGTATACCAATTTGAATAGCAGCAAGACCAACGCCCTTAGAATTATACATGGTTTCCAACATGTCATCCGCAAGTTTTTGGAGAGCTGAATCGACCTGCTCAACAGGTTTGGACACTTCCCGTAAAATTGGATCAGGTAAAGTAACTAAAGATCTCATTGGCATAAGTAGAGATTAATCAATGGTTTGTTATTGGTCAATATTGAATAACGGATTCTTGCGTTTTTTTACAATAAGAGCGTTATATTACAATTTATGTTTGATTCGTTTTTTTCCATATTCGCTGGTGATTTTTTTTCTAAACTAATGCTTTTGCTTTTATTTATACTTGTCTGTTTGGCATTTTTTATGTTGATACATTCTCATCGAAAAAAAGCATTTTTGGAAAATGAAATTGCTGAACGCGCACGTGAGGCACAAATGCAGATGGCTACCTTGTTGAAAACACAAGCTGAAATGCAAGGACGAATGCAAACGATGGCGGAAATTTTTGGTCAACGGCAGGCTGAATTGAATAAATCACTCAGTGAGCAACTCAATGGGATGACAACAAGCTTAGGCCAAACACTTCAGGTACAAACCAAATCCACTTATGAAAATTTGAATCGTTTGCAAGAGCGTTTAGCAGTGATTGATGCAGCACAAAATAATATTCAATCGCTTACGGGACAAGTTGTTCAGTTGCAGTCCATTTTAAGTAATAAGCAGACGCGTGGTACTTTCGGTCAAGGGCGGATGGAAGCAATTATTGCCGATGCCTTACCAACAAACGCTTATGCTTTTCAGGCTGTTCTTTCCAATGGAAAGCGCCCAGATTGTCTCATTCATATGCCCAATAAAGCTCCTTCTCTTGTTGTTGATGCTAAATTTCCTCTGGAAGCTTGGAATGCTATGCGTAAGGCAGAATCAGCGCAAGAGCGTCAAGAGGCAGAACGCCAATTTCGTACCGATATGGAAGTTCATATTCGTGATATTGCACAAAAATATTTGATTCCTGGAGAAACCCATGACACTGCTTTCCTTTTTGTTCCATCTGAATCGATTTTCGCAACAATTTATGAGGATTTTGAGGCATTGGTACAAAAATCCAATAGAGCCCATGTGATTATTGTTTCACCATCTTTGTTGATGCTCTCTGTCCAAGTGGTACAAACCATTATGAAAGATGCGCGGATGCGTGAACAAGCGCATTTAATTCAATCAGAAGTAGCAAAATTGATGGAAGATTTTGGACGAATGGATACGCGTGTTCGCGCACTACAGAAGCACTTTCATAAAGCAGGCGAAGATATAGAGGGAATTTTGATATCGTCTTCCAAAATCATGAAACGGGCAAATCGCATTGAAACTGTCGAATTAAAAGAAAATTACTCTGAACCAACAAAAATGACAACATTGGCTCAGTCGCAAACATTGCGTTTTGCTGATGAGGAATAAAGCAAAGCAAGCTTCTTAAATATTACAAGTTAGATCATGTTCTTTATTGATTGGTAATCATTTTTTAGTATCTCTATCTTGTTTTATTTCTTAAACGAGAGGAATAGGAATATGCGACACCTTTTGTTTTTAGGGGCACTGGTGTTTTTGCTAGAGGGATGCGCAACAACCACTCCCATTCACACAAACAATGCTTGCGTTATTTTAGCACAAAAAAATGGTTTTTTTGATAATTGGAGAAAGGCGTCTCAAAGAGCAGAAATGCGCTATGGGATTCCTATGCCTATTATTCTTGCAACCATTAAGATGGAATCGAGCTTTCGTCACAATGCACGTCCTCCACGCAAAAAACTACTTGGTTTTATTCCATGGAAGCGTCGGTCGACAGCTTATGGTTATGCTCAAGCGCTTGATAGTACATGGGCAATGTATCTTCGCTCTACAGGAAAGTCTTTTGCATGGCGTACGAATTTCGCAGATGCTGCTGATTTTGTTGCTTGGTATCATCGCCAAAGTGTTCAACGCAATGGGGTGAGGTTTGATGATGCATATAGCCTTTATTTAAATTATCATATGGGGCATGGTGCTTATGCACGTAGTGGTGGGCATGTCAGTGCTGCGCTTTCACAGACAGCACAGCGCATGGCAAGGATATCGAGGCTCTATGAACAGCAATTAAAAAGATGTGGATGGCATTAGGGAAGATTTTTGAAAATCTCAATCAGGGAATTGATGGGATAAAATTATTCGAAAGCAAAATTCCGCATGATATGATAAAATAGTGTCGTTTTTCCGATCGTTCAATGAAATAAATTGTTATTTTTTTAGAATAAACTCAAGTAACAGAAAGTTTTTGCAATACACAATATATTTGAAGATACTCTCGACATTTTTACCTCCTTTGTTAAAAAAATTTATAATAGAAACTATCTTCTATTTAGCGCTGGCATTTCGCATTGGGCTAAGTGCCAGAGATTATTGAAGAAAAATTTTAAAATATAATATCATTTTTTATTTTCATTATGCGTATTACTGGCTGATTATTATATGAATATTTTCTTTGTTAAGCGTATAAAATAGCAATTAAAACAAATGCAATTCGGGCATCATAAAAAGGGTAAAATATTCAATATAAAAAAACGAGAAATGCATTAAACGAAAAAACGTTATTTTGTATAAAGAGGGCGCTACAGTCTTCAAAAGAACTAGGTGTATTTAGTATTGTATGAAATAAAACATATTCGTCCATCCAGTCCATCTTAATTGAAAAAAGTTATCTTATTGTATTGTAAAAACACTCCCGTTTATAGGATGATAAGGTATATGCAACTTTACACACAATGAATATTCAGGGTAGGGAATATTCAGAGAAAGATTTGTAACGCCTATGAAGTAACAAGTCAGTCTCCAATGTTGTGATAGCTTTTGCATTTGAGAATATTTATGAGAAGCATTTTTATTCTTTTTCTTAAATGGTTTAAGCATATTGATTTATAAAGATAATATATCGTTATTCATATTAAAGTAAGAATCTCGAATGGCGTAGGGTTTTATCGTTTCAGATCTCTTGAGGTTGAATCAATAAAACCATTGGCTTGCAGATAATAAGCACAATGGGTATGTGGATAAAAACTGTGAAAGAAAAGACTAAAAATATTTTTTTATGAACATACATTTTCAAATGTAAGAATTATCGGTAACATTGGGAATTAGCACATATAATGATGGCACCACTTTGCTCTCACACCTCGACCTTGTTTGTGACGTGCAAGGAAAAAAATTAATTGATTCAATATATTATTTAAGCGTTAATATACCTTAGTATTGAGCAGGTATACGCTACTCAAGGTGGGTATTTTTTAATTGGCAGAACATCTGATCAGGCTAAAAATACTCGAAAAAAGTTCTGATTCGCAATAATTGAGAAGTATATTTTAATATTTTATTCTCTACTCTTTGTTTAAGTACTTCATATCTTTTAAAAAGATACCAGTAACCAACATATTATGATATTTGTGGAAATATTGTGGTAAAGGAAATTCAGATTTTGTCCTTTAAGACAAGGCGCAGGTTAAACAGATCATTTTCTATTTCTGTGCAAAGCATAAAAAAATTATCTACTTTCATGGTTGCGACAGTAAATTTTATAATCCAACAAATGATTAAAAATGTATTATAATATCATTAAAATGCAAGGAACAGGCGCTATTGAAATGATAATTAAATAGCACATAAACCTTTTAAATTGATGCACACATCTTTTATTATGATTGATTCCCTTGATAGAACAGTTGGTCCTTTTGGTGGAGCTAAGCGGGATCGAACCGCTGACCTCTTGCATGCCATGCAAGCGCTCTCCCAGCTGAGCTATAGCCCCTATAAAAACAAATTGTCCCAAAAAGACAGTATACAATTCCAACTTTTCTAGAACGATCAAAATTGAAGATCAAGAAGAATTTACATTCAATAGAAAAGATGTCCTCTTTTACTTCTTTTAAGCATCGTCATCATTAGAAACACCGCCTCCGAGAATATCAGTAACGTCATCATCTTCATCGTCACCATCATGAGACAAAAATGTATCATCATCATCACCAAGATCTACATCACTATCTTCTAAATCAGGAAGATCGTCATCTTTAGAATCCACATCATCATCTTCAAGAAGCATAAAAGCAGATTTTTCAAGTGCTGTATCAAGCTCCTCAGTATCAACTTCTTCTTCATTATTTGCTTCAGCTGCTGCAACTTCAAAGTAAGAACGCGGATAAGAAATTCCTGTATAGGGCGACACAATAGGATCGCGATTTAGATCGTAAAATTTTTTTCCTGTTTCTGGATCAACACGTTTAGTTCCAAGTTCTTGTTTTGCCATAAACCGTGCCTCTTTGATTAACTATTATTCCATTAAAAGATAAATTTTATGGTGCTTAATCGAAAAATAATACCTTTGTCAAAGATAAATACACTGTTCCACAGTGATTTTTTCATGACGTCTTTTAAAGCATGTGCTAAAGGATGCACAATTTCATAAAAGTTAGATAGAATTAAATAGAATTTCCATGCAAAAAGCAATCCCTATAACCACCTATAAATCGAGTAGTCTCTCTGGAAAAATTCAAATACCAGGAGATAAATCAATCTCTCATCGCTCTCTTATATTGGGAGGATTAGCAAGTGGTGAGACATATATTCATGGATTACTTGAAAGCGCTGATGTACTCAATACAGCTGCTGCTATGCAAGCTATGGGTGCCTGTATTATTAAAAAAGGAGACTTCTGGATCATACGAGGAACAGGGAATGGTTGCCTTTTAGCTGCACAAAAACCTTTAGACTTTGGAAACGCTGGAACAGGTGCTCGTTTGGTTATGGGAATGGTTGGTCCGTATCATATGAAAACAACCTTTATTGGTGATGCTTCTCTCTCTAAACGTCCAATGGGGCGTATCCTTGATCCACTGCGTCTCATGGGGGTTGAAATTGAGGCAACGCGCGACGATTACCTTCCTTTAACGCTTTATGGTCCGAAAATGGCTAATCCGATTCGTTACCGTGTTCCAATAGCTTCCTCCCAAATTAAATCAGCAATCCTGCTTGCTGGACTCAATACCGCCGGCACTACAACTGTTATTGAACCAGTTCTGACACGAGATCATACGGAAAAAATGTTAAAAGCATTCGGTGCGCAACTTGAAATAGAAAAAGATAACAAAGGTGCGCGTTTGATTCATCTTAATGGTCAACCCCATCTTACTGGACAAACGATTCATATTCCGGGTGATCCTTCTTCTGCTGCTTTTCCAATTATCGCAGCCCTTCTTGTAGAAGACTCTGATATCACCATTGAAAATGTTTTGATAAATAACTCTCGAATAGGACTTATCGAAACATTGTGGGAAATGGGTGCTCAAATTGAATTTTTGAACCGACGTCAAACAGGTGGAGAGAATGTTGCTGATCTACGGATAAAATCATCGGTCCTTAGAGGCGTTACGGTGCCCAAAGAACGTGCTCCATCGATGATAGATGAATATCCTGCTTTGGCAGTAGCAGCAGCCTTTGCAGAAGGCAAAACAGTTATGCTAGGAATTGAAGAATTGCGTGTAAAAGAATCAGATCGATTGTCTGCTGTTGCGCAAGGATTAAAAATTAATTGTGTAGACTGTGAAGAAGGTCAAGATTTTCTTATTGTTTATGGAAAAGGTTCTGCCAAAGGTTTGGGGGGGGGGTATGTTGCCACACATCTTGATCATCGAATTGCTATGTGTTTTCTCATTTTTGGGCTTGTGTCAGAAAAACCTGTTACCATTGATGATAAACGAATGATCGCTACGAGCTTTCCAGAGTTTATTCCTTTTATAAAAAAACTTGGGGGGAAAATCGCTTGAAGCCTTTTGTTATTGCCATTGATGGACCTGCAGCCTCAGGCAAAGGAACCTTAGCACGCAAAATTGCTGCACATTATCGCCTTCGTCATCTCGATACTGGTCTTACTTATCGTAGTGTTGCTCATACGCTTTTACAACAAAATTTAGCTCTTAATGATGAAAAAAATGCTATTATTTATGCTACAGAACTTGATTTTAATACCTTAAATCCTTCTCTTCTTTCTTCTCATGAACTTGGTGAAGCGGCTTCAAAAATAGCAATTAACCCTGCTGTACGCAAAATTCTTGTCGAAAAACAACGCAACTTTGCTAAAGTTTTACCCGGCTGTGTGCTTGATGGGCGTGATATCGGAACGATTGTTTGTCCTGATGCCGATATCAAGTTTTATATTCTAGCCAATGTTCAAACACGCGCCAAACGCCGCTACCAAGAGATTTTAAAAAAAGGTGTTCAAGCAAATTATCATGAAATCCTAGCTCAACTTGAACAGCGCGACAGTCGCGATATAACGCGCAAACAAAGTCCACTAAAACCAGCAAAAAACGCCCACTTGCTTGATACGTCAGAATTGAGTATAGAAGCAACATTTGAAATTGCATGCAGTTTTGTTGATCCAATCATAAAAATGCATATAATTGGATAAATTCGTTAAGGTAACTTCCAGCCTAGCGCTAACTTTTTTCCCTTATTCAAGGGAAAAGGCTAGGGAGTTGCTTATGTTAACACTAACCTAGCGCTCATACCTTATAATACAAGGTATATATTAGGAGTTCTTATGTCACAATACAATCCCACAACAGCGGATTTTGAAGCCCTTTTAACAGAATCTTTTCAAACTAATGATCTTAATGAAGGATCTGTTGTTAAAGGTCGTGTTATTGCAATCGAAAAAGACATGGCCATTATTGATGCTGGTCTTAAAGTCGAAGGACGTATTCCTCTCAAAGAATTTGGAGCTAAAGCAAAAGATGGTTCTTTGCAAGTTGGCGATGAAGTTGAGGTTTACATTGAACGCATTGAAAATGCGATGGGTGAAGCTGTTTTATCGCGTGAAAAAGCACGGCGCGAAGAAAGTTGGGTCCGTTTGGAGGAAAAATTCAATGCTGGTGCACGCGTTGATGGAGTGATCTTTAGCCAAGTAAAAGGTGGTTTTACAGTTGATCTTGATGGTGCCGTTGCTTTCTTGCCTCGCAGCCAAGTTGATATTCGTCCCATTCGTGATGTTTCACCCCTCATGCATAATTCACAGTCCTTTGAAATTTTGAAGATGGATCGTCGTCGTGGCAATATTGTGGTCTCACGCCGCACTGTTTTAGAAGAAAGTCGCGCTGAGCAACGTTCAGAAATCGTACAAAATCTTGAAGAAAACCAAATCGTTGAAGGTGTGGTGAAAAATATTACAGATTATGGTGCCTTTGTTGATCTTGGTGGGATTGATGGTCTCTTGCACGTTACAGATATGGCATGGCGGCGTGTTAATCACCCATCTGAAGTGCTCACAATTGGCCAAACGATTAAAGTTCAGATTATTCGCATTAATCAAGATACGCACCGTATTTCTCTTGGAATGAAACAGCTTGAAAGTGATCCTTGGGAAAGCATCAGTGTCCGGTATCCGATTGGTAAAAAAATTACGGGTGCTGTTACCAACATTACTGATTACGGTGGTTTTGTTGAAATTGAACCAGGAATCGAAGGGCTGATCCATGTTTCTGAAATGAGCTGGACAAAGAAAAATGTTCATCCTGGAAAAATTCTGTCTACATCACAAGAAGTAGAAGTGGTTGTTCTTGAGATTGATCCTTCTAAACGGCGTATTTCTCTTGGCTTAAAACAAACATTTGAAAATCCATGGGAAGCTTTTGCTAATAAATTTCCTGTCAATTCGCAAATTGAAGGAGAGGTTAAAAATAAAACAGAATTTGGTCTGTTTATTGGGCTTGAAGGCGATGTTGACGGTATGGTTCATTTGTCTGATCTTGATTGGAACCGTCCTGGTGAACAAGTTATTGATACTTACAATAAAGGCGATATCGTTAAAGCTGTGGTCCTTGATGTTGACATTGAAAAAGAGCGCATTTCTCTTGGAATTAAGCAGCTTTCCAGTGATAAAGTTGGAGAAGCAGCTGCTTCTGGCGAATTGCGAAAAGGTGCAGTTGTAACATGCGAAGTGATTGCTGTTAACGACAATGACATTGGTGTGAAATTGATTGACCACAACCTTGAGACAACCATTCGGCGTGCTGATCTTGCGCGTGATCGTGATGAGCAACGTCCTGAGCGTTTCGCAATTGGGCAAAAGGTTGATGCTCGCATCACAGCATTTGATAAAAAAACACGTAAAATTTCAGTATCGATTAAAGCTTTAGAAATTGCAGAGGAAAAAGAAGCTGTTGCACAATATGGTTCTACAGATTCAGGTGCTTCTCTTGGTGATATTCTGGGTGCAGCTTTGAAAAAACAAGAACAAGATTAATCATCAATCATTAAAGTTGGTGTTATTATTAAGGTCACTCATTAGGAGTGACCTTTTTATTTTCTAAAAAAAATTGTCTGCTTATTTTTAAATTATTGAAACAAAAATTATAAATGCTTGCAAATAAAAACAAAAAGTTTGTTTTTTGTCTAACAACGGTTCACTATTCAGATAAAATGCTTACAATTTAAATAAAAAACGATGTAATTAAATAACAATGGGACATGGCGTGCATAATACCCTTCATAAAATACTTTTTTCTCAAAAAGAGAAAAAAGATCATTTTATTAATACGGATTTTCCTCTTCGTGCAATCTATAAGGTACAGGAAGATCTTTATAACTTAGGGCATGATATAGCTTCTGGTAAAGAAATTTTACTCCCTGAATATGAAGGAGTAGGAGATTTTCGCAAGAGATTGAATGAAAATGCTAAACTTATTCTTCATGCCTTTCATACCAGTGATTTTGCTGCCCGAAATGATGAAACCATCGCACCATCTGCTCAATGGCTCATTGATAATCATTACACCATTGATAAAACCATACAAAAGCTACGTCGTAATCTACCCAAGTCCTTCATAAAGCAACTTCCTCTTTCTACACACAAAGCCGGCATACCACGAATTTTTGCTTTAACTTGGCTTTATATTGCGCATACCGATAGCAGCTTTTCACAAGAAACACTCACTGCTATGACCAACGGATTTCAAGAAGTTTGTGCGCTCACAATTGGTGAATTGTGGGCTCTTCCTTCAGTTATGCAAATGCTGCTCATTGAAAATGTCCGTCGTCTTTCAGTACGTATCGAAAAAGCGCGACATATGCGCCATCTTGCTAGTCAAGTAGCTGATAAAATTTCTCTTGTAGAAAATAAAACAAATCCACACTCTCTTTTTACGCAGTATAAACCATTTACTGTTGATCCAACTTTTTCAGCACATTTATTCTATCGCCTGCGCAGTGCATCTGTCGATTCAACCGTAGCATTAACTTGGCTTGAAAAGCAATTGAAAAGCCAAGGTAGTAGCTTAGAGATTGCAACAGCTGATGAACATACCCGACAAGCAGCAGATGGTGTGACCATGGGAAATATTATCCGTGCTCTTAAAGCTATAGATGATGTTGATTGGACAGCATGGTTTGAAACAGTGAGTTGTGTTGATTCTATTTTGCGTAAAAATAGTGATTTTTCTGAAATTGATGCTCACTCACGCAATATTTATCGACAAGTCATTGAAAAAGTTTCTCGCTTTTCGCCTCTTAGTGAACTGGAAGTTGCACATAAAGTTGTAGAAATGGCAAATTCCACTTCTAAAGATATGCCTCATCATTCTTGTGTGGGGTGGTACCTTGTTGATGATGGTCGTGGCATATTTGAAAAGGCTTGTGGGTATATTCCGCCCTTTCTCATAAAATGGACACGCGCTTCCTGTTGCTCAAAATTGAGAGTCATCGCCGTTCCTGTCTCTTTTCTGACGCTTGCTCTTTTGCTGGTAATTTACGCCCTTTTACAAATATCTGGCATGACACAATGGATATCTTTTTGCTTTACTGTATTGGCGCTTTTTCCTGCTATGGATGCTGCTTTTGCTTTATTTAACACTGTTGTTTCGTGGTTTGTCCCATCAAAACAACTCATTGGTTATGAATATAAAGAAGGTATTCCAAAACATGCACGGACAATGGTTATTGTACCTACTTTGATGACATCACGCGATGATATTGATGAACAAGTGCGCAATCTTGAAGTGCACTATCTTTCCAATCCTAAAGGTGCCATTCATTTTGCACTCATTACAGATTGGGTGGATGCTCCATTGAGAGAAACGCAAGATGATCTTGATTTATTGCACTATGCGCAAAAGAGTATTGATAAACTCAATAGTCGTTATCATCGTGATGAACTTCCGCTTTTTTTCCTTTTACATCGCCGACGCCTTTATAATACAAGCGAAAAATGTTGGATGGGATGGGAACGAAAGCGAGGAAAACTTCATGAACTTAATCGGCTCTTAAGAGGCGATAAAAATACAAGCTTTTATCCTCCCAATCCACATCTTCCTATGGATTGCCGTTTTGTTATGACGCTGGATTGTGATACACGTCTTACTCCAGAGAGCGTCGCGAAACTTGTTGGAAAGCTTAACCATCCACTCAATTATCCCGTTTTTGATCCACAAAGTGGAAAGGTTGTAAAGGGCTATAGCATTTTACAACCACGCATTATTCCTTCTCTTACAACAGGAAAAAAAACATCAATTCTCCAACGGGTTTTTTCTATAAACCGTGGCATTGATCCTTATGTTTTTGCTGTTTCTGATACTTATCAAGATCTTTTAGGAGAAGGCACCTTTATCGGTAAAGGTCTTTATAATATTGATGCATTTGAACAAGCACTTGATGGCAAAATTAAAGAAAATACTATTCTTAGTCATGATCTCTTAGAAGGAGGTTATGCTCGTACTGCTCTGGTAAGTAGCATAGAAGTCATTGAAGACTATCCAACCGCTTATAATATTGATGTTATGCGTTATCATCGTTGGGTCCGCGGTGATTGGCAGCTTTTGCCTTATCTTTTTTCCCACCGTCAAATAAGTTCCGTGACGCGTTGGAAAGTGCAGGATAATTTACGTCGTTCTCTCACTCCACTTATGTGGTTAATCGCAGCATTTGCAGGATGGGCTTTTTTGTCTTTAAAGAGTGCAATCGTCTGGCAACTATTCTTGTTGTTTAGCTCCTTCATTTCACCCATTCTATGTGTATTAAAAACGCTTGTCTCATCCAATATAGATCATTCTTTGCGTGGACATTTTCAATTAATTTGGAACAAAATTGCTCTTACAAGCGCTGATATATTTCTTAAAACGACGTTTCTTGCTCATTCGGCGTATTTTATGACCGATGCGATTATTCGTACACTCTATCGTATGACGATTTCAAAACAGCATCTTCTTGAATGGAAAACTTCTGCCGCAACAAAATCAATACCCAATAGTTTGCGTTTCTATGTTTTTACAATGGCACCAGCATCGCTTATTGGTATTCTTACTATAGCACTCCCTCTTTTTTCTGATAGTTTTGCAAGCTTGGTTGCTTTGCCTTTTGGGATAGCATGGTTTTTTTCACCCTTCATTGCTTGGATTGTGAGTCAACCTTCAACCTTTCAAGATAGCCTTTATCTTTCTTCAAAAGATGAAAAAAAACTCCGTTCTATTGCACGGCGGACATGGCTTTATTATGCAACCTTTGTCAATGCACAAAACAACCATTTGCCTCCCGATAATTTTCAAGAAGATCCTGAACCTCTTGTTGCTCAACGTACATCGCCTACGAATATTGGGGTTTATCTCCTTTCTATTATTGCTGCACGTGATTTTGGTTGGATTGGTTTTGAAGAGACCATTACCCGTATTGAATGTACATTACGCTCTCTTGCAAAAATGGAAAAGTTCCGCGGTCATCTCTATAATTGGTATGAAACGGATACACTCAGGCCTCTTTTGCCTACTTATGTATCAACCGTTGATTCAGGAAATCTTGCCGGTCATTTGGTAACACTCTCTTCTGCCTTAAGTGAATGGGCTGAAAAACCTCATGTTTTTTTTCAAAGTGATCGAGAAGGCTTATCGGATGTTCTTGCTATTCTTGAAGAAACTGTCAGAGAAATTCCAGATCATCAACCCAGTTTACGCTCTTTACGCCAAAAAATCGAAGAAAACATCACTCGTTTTCATGATTCTATCTTCACTTTTATAGAACAAGAAAATACGATTCCTTCTCACATCATAGATCTTTCACTTGCAGCCCATGATATTGTGCACTTAGTCGGTGAACTTGACCACAAAATTCAAACGATAGAATCTGCTCGTGCGCTTTCTTGGGCTAAATGCCTTATCGACACCTGTAACGCTCATCATAATGATGCGACTGCTCATTGTGATACTGAAAAATTACGTAAAAAACTAAACAGGCTGGCTATAATGGCAAGGCAAATAGCCTTTGATATGAAATTTGACTTTTTAGAACAGCCTAAACGGCATCTCTTATCCATAGGATATCGTGTTCAAGAAAACAAACTCGATGAAAATTGTTATGACCTACTTGCTTCAGAAGCACGTCTTGCAAGCTTTTTTGCCATCGCAAAAGGAGATATAAAACTTAAACATTGGTTTCGTCTTGGTCGACTTCTCGTACCCATAGGTGGGAAAGGTGCACTCCTATCATGGTCTGGATCAATGTTTGAATATCTTATGCCATCTCTCGTAATGCATGAACCTTTAGGATCTCTCCTAGATCAAACAAATCGATTGATTATTCGTTGTCAAATACAATATGCCCATAAACGGGAATTGCCATGGGGTATTTCAGAAGCCGCATTTAATGCTCGCGATCATTTAATGAATTACCAATACGCTCATTTTGGTGTTCCAAACCTCGGACTCCAACGTGGTCTTTCACGCAATGCTGTCATTGCTCCCTATGCCAGCCTTCTAGCGGCACAATATGCTCCTGCTTGCGCTGTCGCTAATTTAAAACGACTCCGTGATCTTGGAGCTTTAGGAACATATGGTTATTATGACTCTGTTGATTTTACTCTAACACGCGTGAAAACAGGGGAAAAATACGCCATTGTACGCAATTATTATGCGCACCATCATGGTATGTCTATCCTTGCTCTTAACAATGTTATTTTTCAAGGGCGAATGCGTGATCGTTTTCACCGTGATCCCGTTATTGAAGCAACACAATTGCTCTTACAGGAAAGAGCGCCTCATCTCATTCCTATTATTCATACCAAAGCTGTTAATCGTATGCGCAATAAGTCTCAAGCATTTGACGCAGCCCCTTTGCGCATTATTACAAACCCGTTACTCAAACCACGAGCAACTTTACTTTTGTCTAATGGCTTTTATTCTACCATGTTAACAGCGAACGGTTCTGGTTACAGCCGTTGGCACGATTATGCGATTACGCGCTTTATTCCTGATGCAACAGAAGATCAACAAGGTACTTTATTCTTCTTACGTGATACGCATAGTGGACGGTGGTGGTCTGTTACTGGTGAGCCAACACGTGTTATTGAAGAAGACGCTGTCAGCATTTTTACAGATGAAAAGGCTGAATATACAAAAATGGTTGATGGTATTAAATCAACACTTGAATGTCTTATTACATCTGAAGGATGTGGCGAAGGGAGACGTATTCAACTGATGAATACGACAAATAAAGACCGACTCATTGAAGTGACTTCTTATGGTGAATTAGCACTTGCCACGATGGATACAGACCAAGTTCATCCTGTTTTTTCCCGTATGTTTATAGAGACAGAAATTACTGAAGAAGGTAAAACAATTTTTGCCAAAAGGCGCAAACGCTCGCCTAGTGATCCTGAAATCTATGTTACCCATTTTGTTTCTAGTACAACAGATATTCTCCAAGAGACAGAAGCTGAAACAGATCGCTCTCTGTTTATTGGTCGGGGGCGATCCATTCATCGACCCGCTGCATTTGACCAAAATGCTCGTTTCAGTAACAGTCAAGGTTGTGTTCTTGACCCTGTTATGTCATTGCGATGCCGTATAAAAATTTCAGCCCATGAAAAAGCAGAACTTATTTTTTGGACTTTTGCTGCTCATACAAAAGAAGCGCTAAATAATCATATTAAACATTATCGACAACCTGATATGTTTCAAAAAGAACTTTCAATGGCATGGACGCGCTCACAAGTCGCACTGTATCAGAGCGGAACCCAGCTTAAAGAAGCTATTGTCTATCAAAAATATGCAACACCGCTTATTTATCCAGAAAGAACGTGGCGTCTTCCTTCTGAAATATTAGCAAAAACGCTAGGAAAACAGTCTAATCTTTGGCCCATGTCTATCTCAGGAGACAATCCACTCTGTCTTCTTAGATTAAATAACGAGGGAAATATAACTGTACTGCGCGAGCTCCTTAAAGCACATGAATATTGGCGTATGCGTGGACTCATTGTTGATTTGGTCATTCTTAATGAACAAACATTTTCTTATATACAAAGTACACAACGCGCTCTTGAGTGGGTCTGTGAATCTTATTATCACCACACGCAAAAAGCAGATGAACGCCAACATATTTTCATGCTTCGACGCGATCAAATGAGTGAACAGAGTTTTAAAACGCTTCTTGCATCAGCGCGTATCGTTCTTGATGCCCAAAATGGCTCTTTATCTGAACAACTTAAACGACTTGATGAGAATGATTTTAATCTCACAATTCGTAAAAATTATCAAGAACCTTATGATCAATTAGACTTGCCAAGATATAACGAAGGACAGCAATTTACAACACAAACTGAACAAAATCTTTTTTCTTCCATTGGTCTTATTAGCCAACAAAAACCATCCTCTTTTCTCCCAAATGGAGAAGATCTAAGATATTGGAATGGTTACGGTGGTTTTAATCAGCACAATCATTATGTAATACGTCTTCATGGACGTACCACTACACCGCATCCGTGGATTAATGTCATTGCTAATCACAGATTTGGTTTTCATGTCTCTGCTGAAGGTGCAATTTTTACTTGGGCTAACAATAGCCGCGATTATCAACTAACTCCTTGGGCGAATGATCCAACGTCTAACCGACCAGGAGAAGCTCTTTATCTGGTTGATCGCCAGTCTTTAAAACGTTTCTCACCCGTTTCTACTGTTGAATGTGACGAAAATATTGTCTATGAGGCGTGTCATGGGTTTGGATTCTCAACTTTTAAATCAACACATTCAGAAATCGCATTAGAACTGACTCATACACTTGATCCCGAAAAACCTATTCGCTTTTCACGTCTTATCCTTACGAATGAAGGGAAAAAACCACGCAGTTTACGCCTTTATAATTATGTTGAATGGGTTTTGGGAAATGTCCGTACAAAATATGCCCCCTTTATTGTTTCCTCTTATGAGACCAGATGGGGTGCACATTTTATTCAAAATCCCTATCACATCGAAAAATCTCAACAAGTTACATTTTTATCAGCGTCCGAAATGCCAACCAGCACGACGACCAATCGCGCTGAATTTATTGGTGCAACGGGAACCGTAACACGTCCAAATGCGATCCGTAAAGCCGCTGCTCTTTCGAATACCATTGAAGCAGGATGTGATCCTTGTTCAGCATTCGCCTATGATATTGATCTTCAACCAGGGCAAACAAAAGAAATCATCTTCTATCTTGGCAGTGCTGAAAATAGGCAAGAAGCTGAAAAATTACTCAATCAAGTACGTGCAAGTGATTTTGAAATTCAGCTCACAAAACAAAAACAGCAATGGAGTGATTTTGTTTCTCCTTTCCAAGTCAAAACACCTGATGCTTCTTTTAATCTTATGGTCAACCATTGGCTTCCTTATCAAATCTACGCATGCCGCATCATGGCACGCGCAGGCTTTTACCAAGCGAGTGGTGCATTTGGTTTTCGTGACCAGTTACAAGATAGCTTGTCTTTGTTATTGCTGGAACCACAATTAGCACGTGAACAATTGTTAAATGCAGCAGCGCACCAATTTCTTGAAGGTGATGTGCAACATTGGTGGTTGCCTGACACAAATGCTGGTGTTCGTACATACATTTCTGATGATATCGTTTGGCTTGCATATGCAACAGCTCTTTATGTCACTACCACTGGTGATGACGCTTTTCTTGATACGCTCATTCCTTTTATTGAAGGTGATGTTCTCAAAAGTGGGCAACAGGATGCTTATTTTCAACCCACCCAATCCCCAAAGGTTGCAACAGTTTATGAACATTGTGTTGTAGCTTTAGACCTTGCCATTAAACGCTGCGGATCACATGGTCTCCCTCTTATTTTAGGTGGGGATTGGAATGATGGCATGAATTTGGTCGGTGTGGAAGGAAAAGGCGAAAGCATTTGGTTAGGATGGTTTCTTGGGTACACATTACAAGCATTTATCTCTTTAGCCAAAAAACGTGGTGACAATAGCCATATGCAAATATGGAGTACGTACCTTGAACATTTAACAAAATCCCTAGAGAAAAATGGTTGGGATGGTGCTTGGTATCGACGTGGTTATTTTGATGATGGAACACCTCTTGGCTCTAAAATCAATGATGAATGTCAAATTGATACCATTGCTCAATCTTGGGCTGTCATTTCTCAAATGGCATCGCCTGAACGTCAAAAACAAGCAATGACATCAATGTTGGAACATCTCTATGATAAAAAAGGCGGACTCATTCGCCTTTTTTGGCCGCCTTTTGATAAAAGTACGCTCGAGCCTGGTTATATAAAAGGTTATCCTCCAGGAATTCGAGAAAATGGTGGTCAATACACGCATGGTGCCATTTGGAGTATTTTTGCGTTGGCTGAAATGGAACAAAACGATAAAGCTTATGCTTTATTTTCTATGATAAACCCAATTACCCATGGACAAGATCCTGAAATTTATCGTGTTGAACCTTATGTAATGGTCGCAGATATTTATGCTGTTGAACCACGATGTGGTCAAGGCGGTTGGACTTGGTATACAGGTTCAGCCGGTTGGTTTTATCGCGCCGCAACACAAGCTATTCTTGGAATACAGCGTCAGGGAGACCTATTGTTTTTGCAGCCACATTTACCCTCTATTTGGCCAAAATATGAAGCAACAATGAAGTTTTATGATGCCATTTATCGCATTAAAGTAAAATGGGGACCTAAAAATATGCTCTATATTAATAGCAAAGAATATACCGAAGTTCATACAGGGATAAAGTTACAAAAAACAGGTCAGCATGAAATTATACGTATTGTCAAATCTTAAAGATTAAAGATGAAAAAAGAGAGCAGACTTTTTATTCTTGTCCAAAACTGTAGAGTTGTTATATTGCACCGCCTATATTAGCCGTGTTGGTGCATAATATTTTAGATTTTATGAAAATGAAAGAAAAAGGTTATGAATCATCCGGATATTGCTAGACGTGTTTACAATCACACTTGGAAACTTGATCCCATTATTCGGTCACTTCTTGATACGGATTTTTATAAGCTTCTAATGGTGCAGATGATTTGGGGGTTATATCCTAATGTTAATGTTACTTTTTCCCTCATAAATCGCTCTAAAACAATACGTCTTGCCGATGATATTGATGAGAGTGAATTGCGTGCCCAACTTGATCATGCTCTTAGTTTGCGCTTTACAAAAAAAGAAATGATTTGGCTTGCTGGTAATACATTTTATGGACGCAAACAAATTTTTGAACCGGATTTTCTTCAGTGGCTTGAGAATTTTCAACTTCCAGAATATGAACTCACCCGCAAAGATGGCCAATATATCCTTCATTTTCATGGACCCTGGGCCCATAGTTCCATGTGGGAAATTCCTGCCCTTGCTATTATTAGTGAATTACGTTCACGTGCTGCTCTCAAAAAACTAGATCGTTTTGCTCTTGATGTACTTTATGCGCGTGCTAAAGCAAAAATGTGGAGTAAAGTTGAACGTCTCAAAAAATTGCCTGATATTAAAATATCTGACTTTGGGACAAGGCGTCGCCATTCTTTTTTATGGCAGCGCTGGTGTGTGGAAGCATTAAAAGAAGGCATTGGTCATTCTTTTACTGGAACTTCTAATGTTCTTCTTGCCATGGATACGGATTTAGAAGCTCTTGGAACCAATGCACACGAATTGCCTATGGTTATTGCGGCTCTCAGCAACAATGATGATGAATTACGCAGAGCTCCGTATCAAGTCTTGCAAGATTGGAATCGTTATTATGGTGGAAATCTTCTCATTGTATTACCTGATACCTTTGGTACAGAAGAATTTTTACGCAATGCACCAGATTGGGTCGCTGATTGGACGGGTTTCAGACCCGATAGTGCGCCTCCTATTGAAGGTGGTGAACGTATTATTCAATGGTGGAAAGAAAAAGGAAAAGATCCACGCAAAAAACTTTTAATTTTTTCTGATGCTCTTGATGTCAATACAATTGAAAAAACCTATCATCATTTCCATGGTAAAGTGCGCATGAGTTTTGGATGGGGCACGGATCTTACCAATGATTTTACAGGCTGTGCACCTCAGGAAATCGAAACTCTTGATGCTCTTTCCCTTGTTTGTAAGGTGACCTATGCCAATGGTCGACCAGCCGTAAAACTTTCAGATAATCCTGAAAAAACGATCGGTGATTCAAAAGAAGTACAACGTTATCTCAATTTTTTTGGTAATAAAAAGCGAATTGCTAGACCTATAAAGACATAGTTTCCGGTTCTTTAAAACAAGTATATTGATCCATCATATTGTTTATAAGATTGATTTTTGTCCTACCCTAAGGACGAGGATTCTTAACCTTTGCTGGTCTGTAAACAGTTCGGCTGTTTTTGAGCAGATTCTACTTGGCCTACCACGTATACGCTTCACTTACATAAGGCGCGATAGATAAGACTTAAAAATATTTACGACGCATTAAAAAAACACTTAACGTGCCAAGGAAGTTTAGCCAAGGAGATTTTCTCATTTTAACCCTGTTAAATCAAGCACACTCATCTCCTTGCATGTATGAAGGTTTTCAAGTTCTAAGGGTTATTGTTGTAGTTTGACAGTAGGTTTTATACTAAGTAGGAAGAGGTTGGATTAAGTAGGAATACGTGGTAATTTGTTGTTTTTATGTACAATTTTGACCATTAAATGCGCGTTTTATCAAAATAGATTTTGACACCTAAAATTGCAAAAATTACCGAAAATCAGAAAAAAGTGCGTTTCCATAAGTAAAAATGAGAAAAGGCTTTCAAAACCCTTTGAGAACATCTTTAAACTCTTTGAAAAAAATAAATTGGTACAAAATTTAGTGTCAAAATATACAAAACCAGATGACAAGCTATAATTGTAGCATTAGGAATTACTAAGGCAACATTGGAGGATGACAAATAGCATGGTGACTGTCGGTGTGTATTTTGCAAGGCAAGGATGATGGTGCTCAAATAGATTTTATACATGTTACAGGAGATTTTACTTTATCCATGTATAGTCTGCTATTATGAAATGAGTAAAGCGTTGAGAAATGTTTCATTAAAAATAAATGTGTAAATAACATGATTTGGGAGACCTTTTGTTTTACTTGAGGGGCATGACTTCATTAAAAAACAAAGAATGCAATAATATTTTTATTTCGAATAAGCTTTATACAAAGACAGAAAAATTATTTATTCGCATATTATAATAAGAATGCGTGTATATATAAAACCATTTGAAAAACTCTGTTGTTTCTTATGAATTATTCTTAAGTTAATAACAGATGTAACATTAAAGATTGATATAATAGACCGGCTTCTTAACTGTATAAGTATAAAAATGATGGTGTTTAGTAAGCTTTGTATTATATCCTCATTAAGAAATATGAAAAAAACGAAATGTCTTTTAGAAAGAAATGACTATCATATCAATGACTTTTTAATGATGTATATGTAGAGATTCATACAAACATGCTTTACAGAAATAAAGACTCTCTTCCATGAATGTGATTTATCATTGTTTACCAAGAGAGAACATTTTGAGTGTTCATAAACAATTTTCTTTGTTCATAAAAATTATTTCACAAACATATTATTAATTAATTGCGTTCAAAAAGCTTGCTATTTCATATGCATTTTGGAAATGGAGAGCTTATATTCAAAACTTAAAAGTTCTCATAGTTTTACAAATAAGCCGAAGCTAAAAAGAGTATCCCATAAAGCCTTTTTTATCATTAGGAAGATGGACGTGTTACAATATAAATGGCAATCAGCAATAATATAACCGCAACAAGTAAAGAAATCCACAAAGGAGGGTGTAGCATTACAAAAAAGGATAAAAATCCTCCTGTCATACTCATCATTGCAAAAACTTTAACAAATGGAGAGATTGCTTTTTTTTCTTCCCATCGCTTAATAGGGGGACCCAAAATACGATGATTATTCAACCATTGATGAAAACGTGGAGAAGAACGCGTAAAACACCATGAGGCAACCAATAAAAAAGGCACAGTTGGCATAATAGGTAATACGACACCGATAATACCTAATATAACCATCGCCCACCCTGCTATATAATAGCAGATACGTAAAGGGTGCGATATCTTCAAATCTTTTTTCATTTTCTCGTACTATTTTCCTCTACGCAAAACCCTATACAAAAACATTGTATCTGTTTTTTTCTGTTTACATGTCTGAGTGCACAATTACGCTCTACCCCTTCATGTGTAAGTGTCTTTGCTGTTATAAGTTCCTTGAAAATACCGAATAGCTTACACAATATTATAATCATTTTAAATGATTTCAAGAAAAGAGGAGAGATTTTAGAAAAACAAAAAAATAAAAAGGCTGCAGAAGAAATCAATGCAGCCTCTTAATTAAGAATGCAGTTTTGGGGGGAGAAAATTTACTGCATTCACCTGCTAGATATTAGGAGGAAAAATAACCTAGCACCCCGGACTCTAATTAAAATAAAAATGAGAAACAATATATAAAAATGCATGGCTGATATGCATGAATTTTAACACTTTCAAGTCTCTTGAACTGTGTTTCGACGAAAGAAAATCATCATGAAAATAGCCATAAAAATCAACGTCAAGATCAACACAATTGTGGAAGCAGAATCAGAGCCGATAAATAAGCTGAGATAAATCCCTAAAAAACCAGAAAAAGCTGCAACAAGTATCGCGATCATTAACATAAAAGAAAACCGCTTTGTGACAAGATAGGCAATTGCTCCTGGTGCTATCAGTAAAGAAATAACGAGTACGATACCTACAGCTTTCAAAGCTGCAACAATTGTAAGAGAAATCATCGTTAGCAGGGTATAGTGGAGTAGAGATATTGGTAACCCCATTGCACGTCCTTGAACTGTGTCAAAAATATACAGCATAAAGTCGCGCCATTTTGCTGCTAAAATAAAAGTGACAACAGCAGAAATGATTGCTGTCTGCGTTATATCAAGCCAGTTAACACCCAAGAGATTACCAAATAGAATATGATTCAAATCTAAGCTACTATAAATAGACGTGGCTAAAACAAGCCCCAAACCAAACATTGAAGAAAAGACCACACCCATCACCGTGTCCTGTTTGATACGGCTATTGCTCCCTAAAAAACCCGTTAATAGTGCACACACCATTCCTGCAACAAAAGCACCGCAAGTAATCAAAGTCATTGTAATATTCTCTGGACGCATATGCTGAAACCAAGCAAATGGCAAAGAAGTTAAAAATGCGATTACCCATGGTGTTGTCATATAACCAACAACAACACCTGGAAAAACTGCATGAGAAATGGCATCGCCTAACAGCGCCCATCCTTTCAAAATAAGAAAACAGGAAAGCATCGCCATGGGAATAGAAAGAATCATGACAATAAGCATACCCTTAAGCATAAAAGAAAACTGAAACGGAAGCAGTAATTGATCAATCATGATAATATTACACCCTTTTTTGCCGCATTTATGCGTAAGCGCGCAGCAATAAACCCATGTTTAGGAGCAAAAATAAAAGCCAAAACAAATAAAGATGCTTGAAAAAGCACTACAACCCCCCCCGTTTGTGCATTCAAAAAATAACTCACATAAACACCCAAGACACTTGTGAAGGTTCCAATTACAACTGCAATAACCAAGATGTTCACGAAACGATCACTTAAAAGATAGGCCGTTGCCCCAGGTGTCACAACAAGACAAATGACTAAGAATGCTCCAACGGTTTGCATCGCAGCAACGGTACAAGCGGCAAGCAATGTGAAAAAGAGAATCTTTAAAAATTTTACGTTTAATCCAATGGCATGCGCATGCGTTTCATCAAATAATGACACAAGAAGATCTTTCCATTTCAAAAGCAATATAAGCAACGAAACAAAGCCGATAAAAGCCAATTGTAGAATATCTGTTGAACTCACTGCTAAAATATTTCCCAAAACAATCGTATCAATATTAACAGCCATTGGTTTTAATGATTTGAGAAACAACCCAAAGGCAAAAAAGGAAGAAAAAATGAGCCCAATAATGGTATCTTCTTTAAGCTTTGTCCGGTGGTTAAAAAAGAGCATTGCTGCTGCTGCAAGACCACCAGAAAAAAAAGCGCCGAGTGAAAAAGGTAACCCTAAAAGGTAAGCTCCTGCTACACCAGGAACAATCGAATGGGAAAGTGCATCACCAATCAATGACCAACCTTTTAACATCAAAAAAGCTGAAAGAAAGGCACAAACACACCCAACTAACCCAGAAACCCACATTGCATTCACCATATATTGATAGCTCAGTGGCTCAAGCAACCAAGAAATCATGCAACGTGCTCCACTCTTTCAATATCTTCACAAACGGTAGACTGCTTTCTTCCCATGAAAACATCATTTTTTTTTGTGGTTTGAAGATCAAAAATATGGTGATGCAAAGACCCTCCAAAAGTTTTCTCCAGATTTTCCTTTGTAAAGATTTTTTCTGTTAACCCAGAAGCTAAAACAGTACCTTTTATTAAAACTGTATGATCACAAAATTCGCGAACAGAACCCAAATTGTGAGTTGAAACCAAGATCACTGCTCCTTCTTTACGGAGATCTTGTAACAAAGCAATGATTTTATCTTCTGTTGTAACGTCAACCCCTGTAAACGGCTCATCTAATAAAATAGCTTTTGCTTTTTGTGCAAGCGCGCGCGCTAGGAAAACACGCTTTTTCTGTCCACCAGAAAGTTCTCCAATTTGGCGCTTGGCAAAAGCCAACATATCAACGCGTTCTAAGGCAATACGAACGGCCTCATAATCTTGTGTACGGGCATAGCGAAAGAAATTCATATGACCGTATCGCCCCATCAATACAACATCTTCAACCAAGACAGGAAAATTCCAATCAACATCTTCACTTTGAGGAACATAAGCAATAAGATTTTTTTTCAAAGCTATATCAACGGGCAAATCAAACATACGAATTTTTCCCTTTGAGGGGCGTACAAACCCCATAATCGCTTTAAATAACGTTGACTTACCGGATCCATTAACACCAACCAATGCCGTAATAGAACCCTTTGGACTTTCAAAATTCACTTCGCGTAAAGCTGTATGTCCATTACGATATGTTACCGTTACTCCTTGGGCAAAAATTCCACATTCCGTCATTGGTTTTTTACTCCCTCTACTAAAGCATTGCTAATACGCCCACTCGTGACACGTAATAAATCAATATAAGTGGGTACCTCACCATTTTTCTCACTTAAAGAATCAACATAAAGAACACCACCGTATTTAGCTCCTGTTTCTCTGGCAACCTGCTTAGCAGGCGCAGGGGAAATAGTGCTTTCAGAAAAAACTGCATGAATATTGTATTTGCGAACCATATCAATAACATGCTTGACCTGCTGTGGTGTTCCTTGTTGGTCAGCATTGATGGGCCATAAATAAAGTTCTTTTAGATCAAAATCACGCGCCAAATAGCTAAAAGCCCCCTCACTGGTCACAAGCCAACGTTTATCTTGCGGTACAGCTTCTAATTCAGCCCTAATTGGATCAATCGTTGCACGAATTTTCTGTTTATAAATTTCAGCATTCTGTTTATAAATTTCAGCATGTTCAGGATCATATTTTACAAAAGCATCGCGAATATTATCAACGTAAATCAAAGCAGAGGTCGGTGACATCCACGCATGAGGATTGGGTTTACCGCTAAAGGGGCCCTCACCAATTTTAATGGGTACAATACCTTTTGAAACAACAACACTTGGAACATCCTTGATATTTTGAAAAAACTTTTCAAACCAAAGCTCTAACTCTAAACCATTCCACAATACAAGGTTAGCTCCCTGAGCACGCATAAGATCGCGTGGGGTGGGTTGGTATTCATGAATTTCCGCACCTGGTTTTGTAATGGATTCAACATCAGCGGCATCACCTGCTACATTGCGTGCCATATCAGCAATGATAGTGAATGTCGTAACAGCTTTAAATTTACCAGCACACAAAGCAAAATTGGGTGTAAAAAAAATAACACTTCCAAAAACTATGGTGAAAAACGTTCTTACGTTCATTGATTCTCTCTTTCCTTTATATGCCTTCTTTTTATTGCAAATAATTTGCATTATCATTTAGCAATAGCAGTTATCTTTTACATTTGCAATGAAGGATTAAGAGAAAAAATAACTTTTCAAGATGTTTAAAAACAGTTTTTTCATATTGAAAAAATTGATGATTTAAGCAGCTTGTTTTGGTAAGGAGGTTCCCTTTCAAGAAGTTCTATAGCTCTTGAATGCCAAACAAAAAGGGAGCACGCAAAGATGCTCCCACTTCATGTAAAATATCTCATAAAAAATGAGAATACTCAGTAGCGCAAATATGCACCTGTCATTTTGGTAACATTATCCACGATCTTTGAGGCAAGCTTTTCTAAATCTTTATCTGTTAGAGTCCGTTCTATGGGCTGAATAGTTACTTCAATTGCAACAGATTTTTTATCTTCACCAAAGCTTAAATCTTCAAAAATATCAAAAACCCGCACTGAATGAATAAGTTTTTTATCGGCTCCACTTGCCGCCCGAATAATAAGAGAAGAGGCAACAGTTTTATCCGCTATAAAGGCAAAATCACGCCGCACCATTTGAAAAGGTAAGAGTTTCAAAGGAGGACGGCTTTTGGTCGTTTTTTTCTTTGATTCTGGAATTCGATCTAGAAAAATTTCAAAGCCGCATAAAGGGTCACTGACATCTAACTTTTCTAATGTAGCAGGATGAAAAACACCAAAAAAACCAAGAATAATCTTTGATCCAAGTTTTATGACACCTGAACGACCAGGATGATACCAATCCGGTGCTCCAACTTCAATCTGCACTTTCCCAACATCCATATCGCATGCTTCTAAAATAGCTAAAGCATCTGCTTTGGCATCAAAAACATCAACGACGGTTGCATTTCCATTCCAAAAACGCCCAGCCCCTTTAAATTGCTCTGTTCCGCGACGAATTCCACTAACAACACGGTGTTGTTTATCAGGGGTGTCGCCCTCATAAATACTTGAAACTTCAAACAAAGCAAGATCGGAAAAACCACGATCAGCATTTCTTTGTGCCGCCATAATCAAGCCAGGTAAAAGGGAAGGACGCATCATTGACATATCAGCAGCAATAGGATTAACTAATTTAAGCTCTTCTTGACCTCCTCCAAAAGCAAGAGCTTGATTTTCAGAAATAAAAGACCATGTCACCGCTTCTTTCATACCACGTTGCACTAGAGCCAAACGTGTAGCACGTGAACGAATTTGTGCGCATGGTAAAATTTGATCTTTTCCTTCTGCAAAGTTTTCCAAAGGAATAGGTTTAATTTTATCTAACCCATAAATTCTCATAACCTCTTCCACCAAATCGGCTTTACCCATAATATCAGGGCGCCATGATGGTACTTTTACCGTAACGACTTCTCCTTTTCCTTCAACAAAAAATCCAAGTTTTGTTAAAATAGAGATGACTTTTTCAGGTTCTATTTCCAAATTTGTTAAACGTTTAATTTCAGAAAAAGGAAAAGCGATCTGTTTGATTTCTTGTTGCTGATAGCCAACGATCTTCTTTTTAGATACTTCACCACCACAAAGACGTAAGACCAATTCTGTTGCAATCTCAAGTCCTGTTTCTATAAAAGCCGGGTCAACACCTCGTTCAAATCGATAACGTGCATCACTGATAAGACCTAATGCTCTTCCTGTTTGTGCAATGCTTCGCGCATCCCAAAGCGCCGATTCAATAATAATGCGATGTGTTGTTTCATCACAACTCGTTCTTTCACCGCCCATGATACCGGCAATCGAAACAACCCCCTCGTCATCTGCAATGACACAATTTTTAGGGCCCAGATGATAGATTTTTCCGTTCAGTGCTTGAAGTTGCTCTCCTTCACGCGCGCAACGTACACACAAATTACCTTTAATTTTATCTGCATCAAAAACATGGAGTGGACGACCAAGGTCAAAACTGATGTAATTGGTCATATCAACAAGCGCATTAATCGGTCTCAGACCAATTGCATTCAAACGCTGTTGCATCCACTGTGGTGATGCACCATTTTGAACATTGCGCACTTCACGCCAAGCAAAACCTAAACATAATGATGAATCTTGCAAAAAATCTAATGAAACATCGAGAGGTGTTTCAAAGGAAGGATCAAATTTTGACAGGGATAATTCTTTTAATTTTCCCATTCCAGCGGCAGCAAGATCACGTGCAATACCACGAACACCTGTGCAATCGGAACGATTAGGGGTCAAACCAATATCAATAACCGGATCATCTAAACCAGCATAAGCTGCAAATGAACCTCCAATAGGACTATCTTCTGGAAGTTCAATAATCCCATCATGCTCATTTGATAATTCAAGCTCCGCTTGTGAACACATCATCCCAAAACTTTCAACACCTCGGATTTTTCCTACAGATAATGTTACATCAAGTCCTGGAATATAAGTGCCTGGTAGTGCCAGAACACCAACAAGACCTGCGCGTGCATTTGGTGCTCCACAGACAACTTGAACAGGTGTGGAAGTCCCTGTATCGACTGATAAAATTTGAAGTTTATCTGCATCAGGATGCTTTATTGCTGTTAAAACTTTTGCAATCACAAAACCTTTTAAAGAAGACCGATCATCAACGTAATCAACCTCAAGACCTATAGCGGTTAATTTTTCACAAATTTCATTCAAAGATGCATTTGTTTCTAAGTGATCTTTTAACCAGGACAATGTAAACTTCATTTTAAAACCTCACATGAAAGCGATGACTAAGATCACACATTTCTATTAGGAAAAAAAGCAGGCATATCAAAGCAACGAAAGCCATAATGGTCTAACCAACGCAGGTCAGCATCAAAAAAAGCCCGCAAATCAGGCATACCGTATTTCAACATGGCAATACGATCAATGCCCATGCCCCATGCAAAACCTTGATATTCATCTGGATTTAAACCAACATTTTTCAACACCTGGGGATGCACCATTCCGCATCCTAAAATTTCCAACCAATCCTGTCCTTCTCCGAACTTTACTTCTGAACCAGAACGATCACATTGAATATCTACCTCCATAGATGGTTCGGTAAAAGGGAAAAAAGAGGGACGAAAACGCATTTTTACAGAGGGAACTTCAAAAAATGCTTTACAAAAGGTTTCATGTAGCCACATCATATGGGCTATGGTGGAGGTTTTATCGATGACAAGACCTTCTACCTGATGGAACATGGGAGAATGTGTTGCATCCGAATCCATGCGGTAAGTTTTTCCAGGAATAATGATCCGTATCGGTGCTTTTTGTTTTTCTAGTGTACGAATTTGTACGGGTGATGTATGGGTTCGCAATAATTTTCGTTCTCCCATTTTATCAACATCAAAAAAGAAGGTATCATGCATTTCACGCGCTGGATGCCCTTCAGGAAAATTCAATGCTGTAAAATTATAATAATCTGTTTCAATATCAGGTCCCTCTGCAAGAGAAAAACCCAACTTTGTATAAATGGCAATAATTTCCTCAATCACTTGTGAAATAGGATGAATGCGTCCCCGTTCTATAGGTGAAGAGCGAACAGGCAAGGTAACATCAACTTTTTCACGAGAAAGACGGGCATCCATTGCCTGTCTTTTCAGAAGATCACGCTTTTGTGCCCATAATTCTAAAATGCGATTTTTTAATCCATTAAGAACTGGTCCAACTTTATGGCGCTCGCCAGCATCCATTTTTCCTAATTCTTTTAATTTTTCAGAGATACTACCTTTTTTACCCAATGCTGCAATACGCACTTCTTCAAGTGCTTGTTCATCACCTGCTGCCTCTAAGGCTAAACAAATTTCTTGTTCCAGACGCTCAATATCATTCATATTTTTGCCTATTTTTTAATAAAGAAAAACCCGCACTCGCAATAGCCAGCACGGGACCTCGAATAAATGAATGCTTTAAGAGAACACGACTGGCTTATTTGACAGCGCCTTCGAAAGCATTAGGTGTCGTATCTTTTAAATATTCTAAAGCTTTTTTTGCCGAAGCTACTAAAGCAGAAAATGCTTCTGCCTCATGGATTGCTATATCTGAAAGAACCTTACGATCAACCTCAATACCGGCTTTTGATAAGCCATCAATAAAACGTCCATAAGTTAAACCTTCTGCGCGAACAGCCGCATTAATTCTCTGAATCCACAAAGCACGGAAAGTACGTTTCCTATTTTTGCGATCACGATAAGCGTATTGCTTTGAACGATCAACCGCTGCTTTAGCTGCACGAATGGTATTTTTACGACGACCGTAAAAACCTTCAGCCTGTTTAAGAACTTTTTTGTGCTTAGCGTGTGCTGTCACACCTCTTTTCACACGAGCCATATTATAATCTCCTCAAAATCAAAAGCGTAAGGTTTAAATACCATTCGGCAAATAATGCTGAATGACTTTTTTAGCATCTTGTTCACACAAAACCATTGTTCCACGTGCATCGCGAATAAATTTATTCGAACGCTTAATCATGCCGTGGCGCTTACCGGCAGCTGCTACTTTAATTTTGCCTGACGCAGTGATTTTAAACCGCTTTTTAGCGGATGATTTGGTCTTCATCTTGGGCATTTTGCTACTCCGTACATTAATTTATTCAATCAAACATTTTATTCACTCAAGCGGACCAACGCTTGAACAAGCATTTAAACAGCCACGGCATGCCCTGCCGGGCGGCTCTTAAAGACGTTTTCATAAGCTAGTATACACAAAATAGCAAGACCGTATTACAAAAAAATCGGCGCTCCATTGTCTTGAAGCTCAACCAAAGGTGCTGGAATTGCATTTGTTTTGATGGCTGCTTTACATAAATCGGCAATAATGCATTGCGTACATTGTGGTTTACGGGCTTGACAAATATAGCGACCATGTAAAATCAGCCAATGATGCGCATGGCGAATATAATGAACCGGTATAATCTTTAATAATTTTTTCTCAACAATTTCTGGTGTTTTTCCAGGCGCCAAACCAAGACGGTTGCTTAAGCGAAAAATATGTGTATCTACTGCCAATGTAGGCTGACCAAAAGCAACATTCAAGACCACATTAGCCGTTTTGCGCCCAACTCCAGGAAGGGCCATGAGTGCTTCACGCGTATCGGGTACTTGACCACCATATTGATTAATTAAACAGTTGCAAAGCGCATAAACATTACGTGCTTTTGCACGCCAAAGGCCAATTGAACGGATATGATTTGCTATTTCTTCTTCCCCTAATGCAACCATTTTTTCCGGTTGATCAGCAAGGAAAAATAATTCTTTTGTCGCTTTATTAACGCTTACATCTGTCGCTTGAGCCGAAAGCACAACGGCAACTAAAAGTGTAAAAGTATTTATATAGTTAAGATCACTCTTAGGTGTTGGGCGTTGCACAGAAAAACGGCGAAATATTTCCGCAATTTCATCTTTATTATACAATATACTAGATAAATTTCGCACCTTTGATAATTTTATGTTACTTTGAGGCATTGAACTCTCTTAAATCTTCTCTCTTGAAGTTATCATTCATGCTCGCCATATGAGAGGAGTGCAGCGAACACTTTTATAGAGTTTGGTCAAGTAAAGCCGTTTTAAAGAGGATACTCATGAATGACACATGTGACGCCTTTCTCCAATCCTTTTCTTTTAGGGTTTGAAACCGTAGAAAAAATATTGCAACGTATCGGTAAAGCTGATGAGGCTTACCCAGCCTATAATATTGAACGTTTGCATAAAAGTGATGATGCAAATCATATCCGGATAACTTTGGCTGTTGCTGGATTTAAGATTAACCATCTTAATATTTTACTCGATGATAATCAATTGGTTATTCATGGTAAACAAACAGACAACCAAAATCATCAATATTTATATCGCGGTATAGCTGCGCGACAATTCCAGCGAACCTTTGTTCTCGCGGAAGGGATGCATGTTACAAATGCAGAGTTGAAAAATGGTCTTTTATCAATTAATCTGTATCAACCAAAATTAAAAAAAGAAATAAAACAGATTCCAATTAAAGTCAGTAGTGGTGAGTCATAAAAGTTAAGGCGTAAAGGAACAGTGAAATGGGAGAACACAAACAAAACTTGTCGTTTCAGAACACATCCTACTCTGATGCGGGACAGATTGCCTATTTAAAAAAAGTTTGTACAGATGATCTGGCTAAAAACTTTCCAGATCTTCCACCAATGACCCCAGGCATTACGATATGGGCTCTCTTTGGTGAAACAGGTTATCCTATCATTTTATCCGATGAGCGTTCTATCGCCCTTGCTGGAGCCAATGAGCATGAACTACAAATTGTAACTCTGCACTAGATTACCTTACGAGAAAAAGCTGTACTCTTTATAAATTCTATCTGTTTTTTCGTAAAGGGTGTAATGTGAGTTATAATTAGATTAAGTATTGATTTATATTCATAATTAATTTTTTACAACTGGAATGAGAGTCCCAAATATCATAAGGTTCTCTCATTTGAGATCTTCTTATATTGAAACAATTAAAGTCACTTGCTTGATGTCATAAGCAGGGAGAGCCATGTGGATAAAAACACTTGAAGAAAGGAATAAAAATATCTCTTTTTAATTGTCTCAATTACCAAGGACGTTCACGATATGGGGATAAAAAAATGTATGATGGTGTCAGTTTTCTTCTTCATAAGTGTGAAGATGTCCCTTATAGATTTATATTATTCACGGGGGCTGTTATACCATTCATAGGCGCTATCGTGAAATGGGCTCGAGTGCAATGAGTATAAAGGCTATACAAGTGTATTTTGTTTGGTGTGTTTTGTTCTTCCTGAGGGGAGTAGCTCTATTGAAGAGTGTAAAAACAAAAGCATGAGATAATGCGTCATTATTATTTAAAAGATATTTTTATGAATGCGTTTGAAAGGTGTAAAGCTGAATTATAAGGAGATGATAGATTTTTATCACGATTTCTTTATATTCTTTCCAATTCCAGAAATTACGCAAACAGATAGATGCAATATACTAACCAAATCTGGCATACAAAAATCTGGAACAGTTCGTGTCATACTGAAGCGTTTTGATATTTGTCTCAAACGTGGACTCGCACAGGGATTAGATGTTGATTAACAGGTAATAAAAAACAAAGGCTTTATGAAAAAGTTTATGCAGAGCTTTTAATTTTGTGCTTCAAATGCCGCAGTACAAGGTATTTTTCTCTTTTGAATATTAAAGCTCTTGTTTTTATAATGAAGTTACAGCACAACAAGCAAAATGGAATTATTTGAGGGGAAAAAAATAATGCCTTCTTACCGTTCAAGGATATCGACCCACGGGCGTAATATGGCAGGAGCCCGCGGACTTTGGCGTGCAACAGGGATGAAAGATACTGATTTTGGTAAACCCATTATTGCGATTGCGAATTCTTTTACACAATTTGTACCAGGGCATGTCCATTTAAAAGATCTTGGGCAATTAGTCGCACAACAGATAGCAGTTGCCGGTGGTGTTGCGAAAGAATTTAATACCATTGCTGTAGATGATGGAATTGCGATGGGGCACGATGGAATGCTCTATTCGTTGCCCTCACGTGAAATCATTGCTGATTCTGTAGAGTATATGGTTAATGCACATTGTGCAGATGCACTTGTTTGTATTTCTAATTGTGACAAAATTACGCCTGGTATGTTAATGGCTGCTTTACGGTTGAATATTCCGACAATCTTTGTTTCAGGCGGTCCTATGGAAGCAGGTAAGATTAAATGGAAGGATCAAGATCTAACGGTTGATTTGGTCGATGCCATGGTTGCAGCAGCTTCAGAACAAAATTCAGAAGAAGAAGTTGCTGAAATGGAGCGTGCTGCTTGTCCTACATGTGGTTCTTGTTCAGGAATGTTTACGGCCAATTCTATGAATTGCTTAACGGAAGCATTGGGGCTTTCTCTTCCCGGAAATGGATCAATGTTAGCAACACATGCAGATCGACGAATGCTTTTTGAAGAAGCTGGAAAACAGATTGTTGCATTGGTTAAACGTTATTATGAAGAAGATGATGAAACAGTTTTGCCGCGCTCTATTGCTTCACGCAAGGCTTTTGAAAATGCAATGACCGTTGATATTGCCATGGGGGGATCAACCAATACAGTACTGCATCTTTTAGCTGCAGCGCAAGAAGGTGAGGTGGATTTTACCATGACGGATATTGATCATCTTTCACGTTGTGTTCCTGTTTTATGTAAGGTTGCTCCTGCTGTTGCAAATGTACATATGGAAGATGTTCATCGCGCTGGTGGTATTATGGGGCTTTTAGGTGAACTGGATGCGGCAGGACTCATTGATACATCAACTTATACGGTTCACGCAAAAACAATGAAAGAAGCTCTTTACCGCTGGGATGTAAAGCAAACTAATGAGCCAACAGTTCATGCATTTTATCGTGCCGCTCCAGGTGGTATTCCAACACAGACAGCTTTTAGTCAATCTTGTCGCTATGAGACCCTTGACCTTGATCGTGAAAAAGGTGTGATTCGCGATAGGGAACACGCATATTCACAAGATGGAGGATTGGCAGTTCTTTATGGAAATCTTGCAAAAGATGGCTGCATTGTAAAAACAGCAGGCGTTGATCAATCAATTTTAACTTTTAAAGGTCCGGCAAGAATTTTTGAAAGCCAAGATTCAGCTGTTTCAGCTATATTAACTGATAAGATTAAAACAGGTGAAATTGTTTTAATCCGTTATGAAGGCCCACGTGGTGGACCTGGAATGCAAGAAATGCTTTATCCAACGAGTTATCTCAAATCTAAAGGATTAGGCAAGGTTTGTGCACTTGTTACAGATGGACGTTTTTCAGGTGGAAGTTCAGGGCTCTCAATAGGACATATTTCACCAGAAGCTGCTGAAGGAGGAGCAATTGCGTTGGTGGAAGAGGGGGATATCATAGAAATTGATATTCCAAATCGTAGAATTCATATGTTGGTGGATGACGTTGAGATGAAGCAGCGCCGTTCTAAGATGGAAGCAAAAGGAAAAGGCGCTTGGCAACCGATTGAGAAGCGTCAGCGTAAAGTTTCAAAGGCTCTCAAAGCCTATGCAGCGATGACCACATCTGCTGCAAAGGGTGCAGTACGTAATATTTGATGAGTTGAATAGAGATAGTGCTCTGATTTTTTGCATCTTTTGCACGATATTCTAAGCTAATTATTTTATGAGTTTATGAACTTATCAGAATATTTCGAGTCATGATGAGTATGATTAAAAAGCTATCAATACAACTAAAAACTGCGGTAGATTGCTTATTTTAGCAGCTATGTAAAACAGATACAGTATAATTACTTTTCATATCATATTCCAATCTTATATGAGATTATGATTTCTTATTACTCATATTTATGAAAGATATTTATTGTACTGGTGGCATTATCTTGTTGTACCGTAAAACACTGTCATTTAGGACTGTGATATACGGCATCTTCCTTAAATATTAAGTGTGTTTTTAGTGTGTGGTGAATATTCTTAGACTTGTTTGTAAAGCTTTGAGTTTAAGAGAAGCGCATGATTAGGAAGTCAAGGAAAATCCGTTAGAAGTTGGACTATTTGCAGACTTGATTCGAATGAAAATCCTTATCCATTAAGGTGTGGGAAGGAGTTGAAGGATGTTTATGAAAATAAAGTACAGCTGTGATATATCTGATTATATGTTTCATATGAAAACAGTAAAAGAGCTCTTTATAACTTAAAATGTGAAGAATAACTTAAAATGTGAAGAAAATACGAGACCCATTATCCATGAATTTATTATGCAAAATGGGATGGTATTCCAACACTGACAGTTTTAAACTAAAAATATTGCTATGATAACAATAATATTGATCGTGAAAAAGCATAATTCATTAAATATGGCGTATTTGCAACGTGGAGGAGATTTCATGACAATCTTTACAAAAAACGACTATCTTGTAAAAATAGTCGATCTTGACCAATTTTTTGTATAAGAGCCAATATTAATCTAAGGGAATATGAAATATAATGCATAGGGTTTTGCCTATAGGCAATTACACTTATCAAAATATATTATGTAGAAAAGCGATGGGAATACGATAAATAACTGTTTATGCTGTGGTATATCAAAAATGGTTACGTTATCTCCTATTAAGAAGGTTTTTTAATAAAAAATAACATCTGTTTTCTATAAAGGGTTACTCTTTTCAAGCTGTTTGAGGTGGTAAATTGCTTCTAAAGCTTGTTTAGGAGAGAGTTCATCGGGATGAATATTTTTTAAAGCTTCGTGAAGTATACAATGTTTGTTTTTTGCTTCATTGACGGGAGATGTTGCTTTAAGAGAAAAGAGTGGTAAATCATCAATGAGTTTATGTCCTTTTCCAGCCATTTCGCCTTGTTCTAATTGATGGAGTACATCTGTTGCTCGTGTAATAACGGCTGGGGGAAGTCCAGCAAGCTTTGCGACTTGTACACCATAGGAACGGTCAGCCGCTCCTGGTGTGACCTCATGAAGAAAAACTACATCACCATCCCAGTTTTTGACTTTCATGGTTACATTATGCAGTCTGTCAAGTTTTTCGGTAAGTGCGGTCATTTCATGAAAATGGGTAGCGAGAATAGCACGACAATGGTTAACTTCATGGAGATATTCAACAGCAGCCCAAGCAATAGAAAGTCCATCAAAGGTTGATGTTCCACGTCCTATTTCATCAAGAATAACAAGGGAATGGTGGCTAGCATGATTGAGAATCGTTGCTGTTTCAACCATTTCCATCATAAAGGTTGAGCGCCCTCGTGCAAGATCATCGGAAGCTCCAACGCGACTAAATAGGCGATCTACGACACCAATATGTGCTGAAGTTGCTGGAACGAAGGACCCCATTTGCGCCATAATAGCAATAAGAGCATTTTGCCGCAAAAAAGTTGATTTTCCTCCCATATTAGGCCCTGTCAACAGCCAGATTGCTGCATATTGCTGATTTTCTTGCACAGAGAGATCACAATTATTGGCAATAAAAGGTTCTGCTGCTTGTTTGCGGAGTGCTTGCTCGACGACAGGATGGCGTCCTGCTGTAATGCGAAAGGTAAGTGAAAGATCAATTTTAGGGCGGCAATATCCTTGTTCTTCAGCAAGATATGCTAAAGCGACAGAGACATCTAAAATAGCAAGTGCTTCAGAGGCTTTACGAATAAAATCAACTTGTTCGGTAATTTCATGAACGAGAATATCAAAAATCTCTAGTTCAAGTGTCAATGCGTGATTGGCAGCATGGGCAATACGGCTTTCAAGGTCAGCGAGCTCTGTTGTCGTAAAACGCATAGCGTTTGCCATTGTTTGCCGATGAATAAAACGTGCTTTAGCTTGTGGATTATTTGTAAGGGAAGATGCTTGTGTGCTGGTTACTTCAATGAAATAACCTAGAATATTATTATGCTTTATTTTAAGCGTCTTAATATCTGTTTCTTGGGCATATTGCGCTTGAAGTTCAGCAATGACACGGCGAGATTCATCACGTAAAGCACGCATTTCATCGAGCTCTTTATGATAATTAGAACGAATAAAACCACCATCACGTTTAAGGAGTGGGAGATCATCAGCTAATGCCTGTTCTAAATGAAAGTATAACGCTGTGGGTAATTTTGAGAACACCTGTTGTACATCACTTATTTCTTGAGGCAGAAGCTCATTATCAAGAAGTTGATGCAATTCACGAATGATTTCAAAGCCACGCTGGATTGTCGCCATATCACGGGGACCTCCTCGTCCAAGAGCCAAACGTGAAACGGCGCGGGGCATATCTGGTCCCCCCTTTAAAATAAGCTTTATCGCTTCTGCAAGAGAAGGATTACGTAGAAAAAAATCGATAGAATCCAAACGCATATCAATAGCTGAAGGAGTGGTGAGGGGAGCAATAAGGCGGTCAATAAGAAGGCGTGATCCTCCTCCTGTTACAGTGCGATCAATAGCTTTTAATAAACTTCCATCCCGTTGACCTGATGTCGTACGAATAAGTTCAAGGCTTAATCTGGTTGCGGCATCAATAAAAAGAGTCGCACTTTCATTTTGGCGCTCAGGCTGCATGAGGGGAGGGCGATGTGTGATTTGTGTTTTTTCGATATAACGAATAGCAGCTACAATTGCAGAGAGTTCACAGCGTGAATAATCGGCAACGCCTTTAAGAGTTGAGAGTTTAAAATAATTGCAAATATCGCGTTCAGCGGTGAGTGCATCAAAGAGACAAGCAGGTTGAGGTGAAACGATACGATCAAGAACACTAAAAAGTGACTTGTGAAATTTATCATGAAAAAATGAATCAGCAACAATGATTTCTTGTGGATCAACACGCATAATATCTGCTAAAAGTTTTTCTTGGCGGCTTTCTGTTACACGAAATATGCCTGTTGAGATATCAATCCAAGAAAGAGCAAATTCCTCTCCATCGCTAGTTTTTATACGGGAAAGTGTCATCAAATAATTTGCGCGTGTTGGATCAAGGAGTTTTTCTTCTGTTATTGTTCCTGGTGTTACAAGGCGAACAACATCACGCCGAACAACAGATTTTGAGCCACGTTTTTTTGCTTCAGCAGGATCTTCTATTTGTTCACAAACAGCAACTCGGTAACCACAAGCAATCAGTTTTTGTAAATAATCATCAGCAGTATGAACGGGAACACCACACATAGGAATATCTTGTCCTAAATGTTTTCCACGTGCTGTGAGTGTAATTCCTAAGGCCTGAGCAGCTTCAATCGCATCATTAAAAAATAATTCATAAAAATCCCCCATTCGGTAAAAGAGAAGGGAATCATGATGGACGGCTTTGATTTCTATGTACTGCTCCATCATAGGTGTAAGACGTTCTTGAGAGGAAGCAGATGGGGAGGCAGGCTGTGGAATTAAATTATTTTTATGATTGTTTTTTTTATCCATTTGTACGAGGCCTGTTTCCTTTAAGTGAAGTTTTTACTCTTTTTTGTTTACTTCAATATCTATTTATCTCTAAATTGCAACGCATCATCAGATTTGCTAAGGCAAGAATAGCGATTTCTAATATATGAATCAAATTTAATGACTATACGCATTATCAAGCAAAATTTACACTGTTTTTGGAGAAAATAAAGTGAGATGAAAAAGAGCGAGCAAGATCAGAAAATGTCTCAAACTGTTTACAGTGCGAGCGAAAGAGAAGCTCTAGATTTTCATAGTCGTGGTCGACCAGGAAAGCTTGAGATTGTTGCAACAAAGTCTATGGCAACACAGCATGATTTAGCACTTGCTTATTCACCAGGTGTTGCCGTTCCAGTTAAGGCAATTGCTCAAAATCCAGCGCTAGCTTATGATTATACAGCAAAAGGCAATCTTGTTGCTGTTATTTCAAATGGTACAGCTATTTTAGGGTTAGGCAATTTAGGTGCACTTGCCTCTAAGCCGGTCATGGAAGGCAAAGCAGTGCTGTTTAAGCGTTTTGCGGATATTGATTCCATTGATTTAGAAATTGATATAAATGATACGGAAAGTTTTATCAATTTGGTGCGTCATTTAGAACCTTCTTTTGGTGGAATCAATCTTGAAGACATTAAGGCACCTGAGTGCTTTATGATTGAAAGCCGCCTACGCGAGGTGATGAATATTCCTGTTTTTCACGATGATCAACATGGTACAGCGATTATTGTTGCTGCGGGTGTTCTCAATGCTTTGACTTTAACAGGGCGCGATATGCAAAATACGCGGTTAGTCTGTAATGGTGCTGGTTCTGCTGGGATTGCTTGTATTGAACTGATTAAAGCAATGGGCTTTCGTTCTGAAAATATCATATTATGTGATACAAAGGGTGTGGTCTATGAAGGTCGTAAAGAGGGAATGAATCAGTGGAAATCTGCGCATGCTATTCAAACGGATAAACGTACGCTTATGGAAGCAATGGAAGGAGCAGATATATTTTTCGGGGTTTCTGCTAAAGGTGCTCTTACCCCTGAAATGGTAAAATCCATGGCGCCGCAGCCGATCATTTTTGCTATGGCCAATCCCGATCCAGAAATTACACCGGAAGAGGTTATGCAAGTGCGTCATGATGCTATTGTTGCAACAGGGCGTTCCGATTATCCAAATCAGATTAATAATGTTCTCTGTTTTCCTTATATATTTCGTGGTGCGCTTGATGTGCGTGCAACAGTTATTAATGAAGACATGAAGATTGCTGCGGCAAGGGCTCTTGCCGATTTAGCGCATGAGGAAGTACCTGACAGCGTTGCAGAAGCTTATCGTGGAAAGCGATTAAAATTTGGTCCTAATTATATCATTCCCGTTCCTTTTGATCCGCGTTTGTTCACAGTTGTTTCAATAGCGGTAGCAAAAGCAGCAATGGAAAGCGGTGTTGCACAAAAGAACATAGATGATTTAGAGGCCTATGAGCGTGATTTAAATGCGAGGCGTGATCCTACTTCTTCGATAATGCGTGGGGTTTATAACCACGTTCGTCAAGCGCCAAAACAAATTGTTTTTGCAGAAGGTGAAGAAGAACAAGTTATGCGGGCAGCCGTTTCTTATGTTCATCAAAAATTAGGACAAGCGATTTTGGTTGGTCGGGAAGAGCAAATAAGAGAAGCAGCTGTTATCGCTGGAATTGATTTGGAGCGTGAAGGTATTTCTATTATAAATGCCAAGCTTTCTTGCCGTACAGATGCTTATGCGAATTATCTTTATAAAAAGATGCAGCGTCAAGGCTGGCTGTTGCGTGACTGTCATCGTCGTATCAATAATGATCGCAATTATTTTGCTGCGTGTATGGTGGCACTAGGAGATGCTGATGCAATGGTTACAGGGGTGACACGCAATTATGAAACAGCGTTGATCGATATACGTCGGGCAATTGATGAAAAACCAAAAGAACGATTGATTGGTATTTCAATGGCCATTTGCCGTGGCCGAACTGTGTTTATTGCCGATACAGCTGTTTATGAAAATCCTAATGCTGAAGAATTTGCTGATATAGCGGAACAAACAGCTTCGTTTGTACGTGGATTTGGGTATCAACCACGGGTAGCATTTTTAGCATTTTCTACGTTTGGCTACATGAAAGGGCAGACGACGCAGCAAATTCAGGATGCAATTAATATTTTGCACGAACGCAAGGTTGATTTTGAGTTTGATGGAGAAATAAGCGCTGATGTGGCGCTCAATTCCAAATTGATGCAGCAATATCCATTTATGGGATTAACGGAGCCTGCTAACATTTTGGTTATGCCTGGATATCACGCATCTTCCATTGCAAGCAAAATGTTACAAGAACTCGGTGAAGCAACTATCATTGGTCCTATTTTAATTGGATTGGAAAAATCTGTCCAAATTGTACCGTTTAGTGGGAGCGATACAGATGTTGTCAATATTGCAATGCTTGCGGCTTATCATGCCGCAAAAGTCGTCTAAAGGAAAAAAGCCCCTAATATACCAATAATATATCAAGGGGCTTTTTGATAGCAAAAAAATAAATTTTTTAAGAGGGCTGTATTTGATTGTCTTTTTGCTCTTCAGAAAGACGCTTTTGGAAGAGTGCTGCAAAATCAATAGGATCAATCCACAAAGGTGGAAAACCACCACTTTGAGTAGCATCAGATATAATTTGGCGAGCAAATGGAAATAAAAGACGGGGACATTCAATAAAGACCAGTGGCATAACATGTTCTTGTGGAATGTTTTTAAGGTGGAAAACACCACCGTAAATAAGTTCTACATGAAATAAGGTTTCAGTTTCATCATTGGCTTTGACGGAGAGAGACAAAACGACATCATAATTGTCATCACCAATTGGGTTAGCATTGACGTTAATATTGATATCAATTTGTGGTGATTTTTCACGTGCACGTAATGAACGAGGAGCACCAGGGTTTTCGAATGATAAATCTTTTAAATATTGAGTTAATACAGCAAAAACCGGCTCTCCACCACTGTTATTCATTTCATCTTCGGCCATACGACAAACCTCTTCCATTATAATATGTATATTTATTTTAGATCTAAAGACCAGATTGGTTATCACGCCTTGCAAAAGGTTGCAAGAAATGCGCTCTTTATCTTGAATATTTTTTTAGTTTGTTACAGATTTTTTAGGCATTTCAATGGTTATCATCATTTTTGCGCCATGGAGATTCTGTCGTATCATGAATTGTGTAATCTTCTGCTTTTAGATCAATTATTTTTTCAGAGTCATTTTTTCTTTTAGTATTGGGATTCATTTTGTTTTTTAATGATGCAAAGAAATGCCAAGCAACAGAGCGAATTGGTTTAATAAGAAGTAATATTCCCAAAAGGTCAGTTACAAAGCCGGGAAGAATAAGTAAAATTGCACTAAACATGATGAAAGCATCATTAATAATATTATTCTCTAATGTGCGTCCTTGGATAAGTTCATTTTGTATATTTTTTAAGAGGCTAATCCCTTGAATTCGCAATAAAACAACCCCAACTATGGTTGTGAGAATAACCAAGCTCAAGGTTGCCAAAATACCAATTTCTTGACCAACAAAGATAAAACCAGCAATCTCGATTAAAAGAATGCAAAGAAAGATAACAACAAAAAAACGAGGATTTATAGAATAAAGTTTTATCACATGAAAGTTTCCTTCTAGATGAGTAGGGGGAGAAATTCTTAAGAGAACTCCGTTTAAATACAAAATCTATAAAAATATTTGAATGATAAGATTCCTTATTTTACATATTTATTGATAAATGGTATTGACTGCAATGTTTATTAGAGACTTAAGCTTTGGAGATTGACAGCGCCTATGGAATTTGACGTTATACTTGTCATAGCTCTTGTTGTTATGGTTGTTATTTTTGTGCAACTCCGTAATGTATTAGGGAAACGAATTGGGTTTGAAAAGCCACCCTTTGATCCTTATTCACGACGTTCTAAAAAACAAGTTGAAGCAGAAACGGCTGATAATATTGTTTCGTTCCCTCATCAGAAAAATTCACAAAAAGACGACTTTAGTGAAATTGATAAAATTTCACCGGAGGGGAGTGTTTTGAATAAAAATTTGCGGGAATTTCATAGAATTGATCCTCATTTTTCTCCTCAACTTTTTATAAAAGGTGCACAAATTGCGTATGAAATGATTGTAACAGCTTTTGCCAAAGGTGATCGCAATCAACTTAAAAGCTTGCTTTGTCAGGATGTTTTTGAGAGCTTTTGTATGGCTATTGAGCAACGAGAAAAAAATAAAGAAAGAATAGAATTCACTTTTGTTGGAATTAATAAGGCCGAATTTGTTGCGGCGGCAATACAAGAAAAAGATGAACTTTTAACGATACGTATTGTCAGTGAGATGATTTCTGTTACTTATAATGAACAGGGCGAGCGTATAGACGGTGATCCTGATGCTATTGTAGAAATCAGGGATATTTGGACTTTTGTTCGCAATAGTTTATCGTCAGATCCCAACTGGAAGCTTTTTGCTACAGAAAATGAAAATTAAAATACTTTTTGTTTTTCTTCCATAAGCATTCAATGATTTATGAGAAATTAAAATGTCCTCAAGTAAATGGAGACAAAAAAGAGATTTATTGGCTTCACAAGATCGTCTTTTATGGGAGATGGTTTGTCGTACGATAACACCGCTTCACGGTAAGATGCTCTCTTCTGCTTCAGAAACTATTGCAAATATTAATGATAAAAAACAGCCTGTAACTCAAATCTCCTCATTGTCTCAGGAAAATCAACAACCCTCGACAATTATTAAAAGAGAAAAGAGGTCAGTTACACAAGCACAAAAGATTCATTTCTTTGATCATGTTGCATATCGTAAAATTTCCCAAGGTCGTTGTCCTCTTGAGGCGCGTCTTGATCTCCATGGTTATATGCAGGAAGAAGCTTATTTTTTCTTAAAAAAATTTCTACAGTCCTCTCAGCAGAGAGGATTGCGTTATGTCCTTGTGATTACAGGAAAAGGACGATCCGTTGGGAGCGATGGAGCTTTGTATAGATTTGTTCCGTATTGGTTATCAACACCAGCTTTTCGATACTATGTCCACGCGTTTGAGCAAGCAGCGCGTCAGCATGGCGGAGAAGGTGCGCTTTATGTTTGGTTGCGCCGTTTTGTGTCGGGAGAAGGAAAGTGATGTTATTGTGGTCGCTCTAGATTTTATATTTATTTATACTTATAATTTATTGTTTTTGTATATTTCGTAAGAGCCTTGAATACAATATTCCCTTCTTTATAATTTTTTATAAAAAATTATAAAGATATTATTTTACATTCTACGTATTGCTTCACGCTTTTGTTTATCGCATTCTTTAACGGGGCACATCCCTCACGCAAAACAGAATGATATTGAATTGCATATATTCACAGGCTTGTTTTAAAGAAACATCTCTCAACGCTCCCAAGCCTATTTTGCGACGGCATCCATGAAGAGTATAATGATAAATCCATGAAGCACACCCTATCTTTATACTTAATAAAAGGGCAATCTGGCATCATCACACACTTTGCCATCTCCCAATGTTGCAACAACCCTTTAAGTCCTTGGCACTTGAAAGCATTTATAAGAGGCATGCTTTTCTTTAAGTGTTTTTAACTCTCCACAGTTCTCATCTCGCTCGTGACGCCCAAACAAAAGATTTTGATTGATTCAATATAAGAGGACTTAAAATGAGAGAGATATAAATGGATCTCATTCAGGTTGCAAAGCGATAAATTATTTTTATAAACCACAGCATTACTCTATATAAATACACGAAGAATAAAAACATGAGAAATTGAGAAACTAGCTTATTCAAAAGATGTCACTATGGATAGTGTTAAAAGCAGTACAACTAAATTAAAGAAAATTGTGAAAATAAACAGGAATATAACTTTACAACACACAGCTGCGCAATAGCACCAAAAGATACAGTTTCGTTGAATAGTTTCATGAAGAAATTTTTTCATTTATTAAAAGCTCCATTAAATTTCTTTCTCATAATAATTCGATAATTAAAATTTAATAGCGAAGCGCAGAAGGCGTAGAATACGAGATTCAATTGAGGATATTACACTCTTATCCGACGTCTTTCAGATATTGGTTGAAATGCTAGCTTAGCATGAAAGGCACAATAGGGGCTATTTTCATCAGAATCTGCACCACAAAAATGAAAATCTGCTGATAATGGATCGCCAACCGGCCATCTACATGTATTTTCACTCAATTGTAGAAGATTAAGTTGACGTGATATAGGCACAACTACATTGGATTTTGTGGACATATCAACTTCTTTTACATCTTCCACTACAAATTCTGTCTTTAAAGCGGTTTCTTCAATACTTACAGATGATGTGTTTATTGGCGATACCGTGGATGTGTTGCGACGCACACGTGGAGATGATGGGCTGCTACTTCCCACGGGAGTTTTTTGCGCACGCGTGCTTCCTTGTGCTGTCTTACCACGTCCTGGTAACTTTAATCGATGTACTTTGCCGATGACTGCATTTCTGCTGACTCCACCTAATTGAGCAGCAATTTGACTTGCACTTAACCCTTCACTCCAAAGCTTTTTAAGAAGCTCAACGCGTTCACATGTCCAACCCATACCAGCACTCCATTCCGATTACGTCACTAAGATGCTCTCCCCCGTTGCATCTTCAAATGTTTAAATAATGTTTTCATTACGCTGAATGAAAGAACTTTACACTCTACGTGAGCATAAAAAAATCATCCAACCTGTGGATTTACAAATCAAAACACATCATCTTGCTTATTATATTGTAAATTACAATATGCACTCACTCTATGACAAGAGTCTTTACCTCTTGAAGAGTTTATTTAGAATGTTTTCCCCAACTTGCAAATCAATCATAGGTTAAACTTTCACTTTTGTTTAAGGCTTTTTCCCAAAATGCTTATTTGTAGAACCTTCATTGACTTTTTTTCAATTGGTGTAATGATCTATTCTATAGGTGTAATCACTAATCGTAATGAAATGTTGAAAGCACCGTAACGAAATATACCATGCTGTTTTATTTGTAGTGTTGCTTTATATATATATTGAAAAGACTAAAATATAAAGGGAATTATGATGGATGCCGTCTCTATACAACCACTTTATGAATGCTTCGCAAGACGAAATTTGCATTTTGAACAGGGGCATGGTGTATGGCTTATTTCCGATAAAGGAGACCATTATCTTGATTTCACATCTGGCATTGCTGTTAATGCATTAGGATATTCACATCCAAAATTGGTTGATACGCTCAAGATACAAGCTGAAAAACTTTGGCATGTTTCTAATATTTTTCAATCTCCTGAACAAGCATCTTTTGCCACGCGGCTTTGTGCAAATAGTTTTGCGGATAAGGTTTTTTTCTGCAATTCAGGCACTGAAGCATTGGAGTGCGCATTCAAAACGGCACGTCATTATTACTATGCTACTGGTCATTCAGAACGCATTGAAATAATTACTTTTGAAGGGGCATTTCATGGACGTACACTTGCTGCACTTGCTGCGACTGGGCATGAAAAGTATCTTGAAGGCTTTGGACCTAAAGCTGGTGGATTTATTCAAGTACCTTTTTGTGATGAAATCGCTTTGCGTAACGCTATTAATAAAAATACCGCCGCTATTCTTATTGAACCTATTCAAGGAGAAGGAGGAATACGAACGGTTTCTCATGAATATTTAAGATTTTTGCGTAAAATATGCGATGATAATGGTCTGTTGTTGATTTTGGATGAAGTGCAAACGGGCATGGGACGAACAGGAAAGCTTTTTGCTTATGAATGGAGTGATGTCACGCCTGATATTCTTACCCTCGCAAAAGGACTAGGAGGTGGATTTCCATTGGGCGCTTGCCTTGCAACGGATAAAGTTGCAAAAAGTATGATACTTGGAACGCATGGATCAACCTTTGGAGGAAATTTGCTTGGAATGGCTGTAGGAAATAGTGTTCTTGATGTTTTGTTAGAGCCAAGTTTTCTCATCCATGTTCAGCGCATGGGTGATAAACTAAAAAGTGGGCTTTTGCACATTCTCAATATCTATCCTGATATTATCTGCGCAGTTCAGGGGATGGGGCTTATGTTGGGTATTCAGTGTATTGTGCCTTCAAATCTTGTCGTTAATGCTTTGGAAAATGAATATCTCTTAAGCGTTGCAGCCAACAACAATGTTGTGCGCTTATTGCCTCCTCTTATCATTAGGGAAGAAGAAATAGATGAAAGTTTGCATCGTATTGAAAAAGCAATTTCCTATCTTTCGCAAATAAATAAAGAAAGACAAATATCACACATATGACAAATGCTCTTCGTCATTTCACGGATTTATCCATTTTAACGCCAGCAATGGCACGTGCACTGATTGATTATGCAAAAATTCTTAAAGCATCTTTTAAGGCAGGAAAAGGTTCAAAACCTTTTATAGGTAAAACACTCGCGATGATTTTTGAAAAACCATCCACACGAACCCGTATTTCATTCGATATCAGTATGCGCCAGCTTGGCGGAGATACGATCATGCTCACGGGTTCAGAGATGCAACTTGGTCATAGTGAAACCATAGCTGATACGGCGCGCGTTTTATCCCGTTTTGTGGATATTGTGATATTGCGAACAACGAAACACCAACGTATGCTCGAATTGGCGCAATATGCACAAATTCCTGTCATTAATGCCCTTACAGATGATACACATCCTTGCCAAATTCTAGCAGATATCTTAACCTATGAGGAACATAGAGGGCCTATTTCTGGTAAAATATTTGCGTGGATGGGGGATGGTAATAATGTGCTCCATTCCTTAATTGAAGCCGCAGCTCTTTTTGGTTTTCATTTGCGTATTGCTACTCCAAAGGGCAGTGAACCACAGGAAAAATTTATACATTGGGCACGTGAGCGAGGAGCACATCTTATGCTAACCCATGATCCCCAAAAAGCAGCTCAAGATGCTGATTGTATTATGACCGACACATGGGTCTCTATGGGACAAGAATTTCGTGCTCGCAGTCGTTCTATTTTTCAGCCTTATCAAGTCAATGAATCTCTCATGAAATTAGCAAAACCTGATGCTCTTTTTATGCATTGTCTTCCTGCTCATCGTGGTGAAGAAGTGGTTGATTCTGTGATTGATGGACCGCACTCCGTTGTTTTCGATGAGGCTGAAAATCGTCTTCATGCTCAAAAAGCAATTCTTTCTTGGTGTTTACAAGATGCGTTTTTCTCTCCACAATAGCCTCCCTACAACAAATTATATAAAAAAGGCAAAGCTATGAGTGAACAAGCTAAAGATGAAGCCTCTCTCAACAACAACTTCTTGCATGAAGATGATAGTGTTATTCCCTTTCAAGTTGAAGAACTTGATATCCGTGGACGTGCCGTACAACTTGGGGAAACTTTAAATTCTATTCTCACAAGACATCAATACCCTGAACCGGTTTCTTATCTTCTAGCAGAAGCTTTACTTTTAACGGTTCTGCTTGGAACTTCTCTAAAACTTACGGGAAAATTTATTTTACAAACTCATTCCGATGGACCAGTTAATATGTTGGTGTGCGATTTTTCGCCTCCTTCCAGTTTACGTGGATACGCTCGTTTTGATAAAGAACAGCTTAAACAAGCCATAGACAATAATCAAATCTCTTCAGAAATACTTTTAGGAAAAGGCACTTTAGCTTTCACAATTGATCAAGGTCCCCATATGCAACCTTATCAAGGGATAGTTGCATTAGATGGATCAAATTTACAAGAAGCTTCTCGTATTTATTTTGATCAATCAGAACAAATTCCTACCGATATCCGTTTGGCTGTTGCTATATTAATTAATCGTGACCAACAAGGAAAACCGCAGAAAAGCTGGCGAGCTGGAGGTATTTTGACCCAACTTTTGCCCCAATCATCGTCTCATCACAAGCGAGAAGAAACGAAAACTCATATCCAATTGGATAACCAATGGCAGGAAGCTAAAATACTCATGAAAACGATTGAAAGTTCAGAATTAACGGATCCCCAGGTCGGTAGTAAACAGCTCTTGTTCCGTCTTTTTCATGAACAAGGTGTTAGAGTTTTTAACCCTTTTTCTCTTGTTGATCAATGTTCTTGTTCACACGAAAAAATTAAAGGAATCCTAGAAGGCTTTTCTATTGATGAACGCAATAAAATGGTTCAAAATAAATATATTTCAGTTACATGTGAATTTTGCTCAAAAATGTATCGTTTTACAGCGCAAGAATTTTTGGAAGAAAAAACATAATCAAACATTTTTCATTAAAAAATGATGATTGCAACAAAAGCCTATTTTATTTGCGTCATAAAAGTTTACGCATAAGCTCATATGAACTTCTAGAATATTTCTTTCTTTAGCTTTTTTCGATGTATGCCAATGATCTTTCTTTTGCAATCAGTATTAATATCATACAGTACCTTCAATATATTGATTTATAATAGTAATTTATCGTTTTGCATGTTGAATGAGAGTCCAGAATATTGTAAAGTTCTCTCATGGCAAATCTCTTTTATATTGCATCAATTAAAATCACTTGCTTGCACGTTACAAGCAGAGCTGGCGTGGGGGTAAAACACGAAAAAAGGTGTAAAAATCCTTCTGAATCGTCTCAAGTGCCAAGGCTATGTCGTAATACCCCAGAGCTGGCAAAATGTGTGGTGATAATAGCTTGCTATTTATATTAAGCGTAAAAATGGTGGTGCTCTATAAAACGGTATACATAGCGTGGTAAAACTGGATGTTTTTACTTACAAGTCTGCATTATTATATTTTTCAACTTAAAATATTGCCAATTATTTTCATATTTAGATGATTCATAAAAAGTATTTTTAGCCTTTTCTTAAACATTTTTTTAATTCAACATAAAGAAATTTGAAAAAATCTCATAGTATTCGGTGTTTTCATTTAATAGATAAAAATGGTAAAAATTATTTAAAATCAATATGTCGATATTTTATTTGTCTTCTGTCATAATCGCTTGTTCAATTTTTGGTAGAATTTTTTTTTGATAAATTTGCCATGTTAAGGGACCAGCATGTTTGGCAATAATAATACTCTCTTTATTCAAGAGAAAGGTTTCTGGTGGTCCATACACCCCCCAGTCAATAGCTGTATATCCTGAGACATCAAAGCCAATAAATTTAAAAGGATTACCAAAACTGTTTAAAAAGCGCAGGGCGTTTGTTTTATTGTCTTTGTAATTAATACCAATCAGATCAAAACGTTTATCTTGTGCAATTTGCATAAGAATAGGATGCTCTTCGCGACAGGGCAAACACCAAGAGCCCCAAAAATTGACCAATGTAACACGTCCTTTAAACTGTTTTGAATTGAGATAACTTTCTTTATCAAGAAGAGGAAGATGAATATTGGGAGCAGGTTTTTCAGCCAATGCGTTTGGGAGAAGAGAAGAATCTTGAAGGTGTTTTTTATCCATAAAGTTGAAAAAAAACATCATGAGAAGAAGAAAAAGCACAAATGGTCCAAAAAAAACAAGCAGAACAGGTAAAGATATATTTTTTTTAAGTTTTAGAGGGATGTTTTTCATTATACTTTTCTTTTTGGGACAGCTCTTTTTTGTTTAGCTGTTGGAGAATTTTTTTTTGGTATAGGGCTTTGCAAAGAATATATCCAATAAGACATAAGAGGGATATTGCAGAAAGCACATAGCTTAAAACAACAATTTGCTCGTGTTTAAGGGTGCTCAGGAAAAAATCAATTTTCTGAGATAGATTTCCTAAAAGTCCGCCGTGGATGCCATTTAGGTCGAGCATGATGAAGCGTCCTGTTGTTGTGCACGACGGGATTTTTTAATCTGAAGTATTCGGATATAATGACGATTGATTTCATTTCGCATAGCCATCAAATAAAGAGCAATAAACATAAAGATGAAACAAAAGAGCATTGTTATAAGGGGCCATAACATAGCATTGTCGATTGTTGATCCTCCAGCACGTAACAATGATGCTGGTTGATGCAATGTATTCCACCAATTAACGGAAAATTTAATAACAGGGATATTAACAAATCCAACAAGTGTAAGAATTGCAGTAGCACGAGCGGCTTTTACTTGGTTGTCAAAAGCACGCCCAAGCAGGATAATGGAGAGATAGATAAAAAGCAGAATTAAAACTGATGTTAATCGTGCATCCCAAACCCACCATGTTCCCCATGTAGGTCGCCCCCAAAGCGCTCCTGTCATGAGAGCCAAGGCGGTAAAAATTGCCCCAATAGGCGCTCCACATTTAAGTGCTACATCAGCAAGATGATATTTCCAAATCAGGTTTCCTAAAGCCGCTGCACTCATCGTTACATAGCAGAATGTAGACAACCACGCAAAGGGTACATGAAGGTACATAATCTTAACAGTAATGCCTTGTTGATAGTCATCAGGGGAATGCATCACTAGAATAAGCCCTAAGATAAGGAAACACAATGTTATGCCGGCCAACCAAGGTAAGACGACTCTGCTTATTTTCATGAAAAGGGTGAAACTTGCAGGGAGTAACCTGATTTTATATGTACGAGATAGTTTATTCATAAAATTCATAATAGGCAGAGTTTTGCTATGCGGCAATCATCTTTTATTATTCTGATAAAAGTTTAAGCGTTATCGCAGCAACAAAAGAGCTAAAGAGACTCAAAAGAAGTGAAAAAGCGCTGAGAAGAGCTAGAGAAGTGAGAAAAGAGGTATTTGGGTTTATTGGGGCTGTAGCAGCGGAAACACCAAAAATCATAATTGGAATGATCCACGGCAAGATAATGATAAAAATAAGCAAAGTACTGTGCAACAATGAGGTTGCGAGTGCAGCGCCTATAGCACCAATAAAAATAATAGCTGGTGTTCCGCATAAAAGCGTAAGTATTGTTGTAAAAGTTATTACTACATCTAAATGGAGCATGAGGGCTAAAATAGGTGTGGCAAAAATAAGAGGAAGCATTGTTCCTACCCAATGGGCAAGACATTTTGTAAAGACAATTAGTGTAAAACTTTGTCTTTTTCCTGAAAGGATAAATTGGTCGAGATTACCATCATCGCGATCGATTTGGAAAAGTTTGTTCAGATTGAGGAGTCCTGCAAGAAGGGCCCCAAACCACAATATACCTGGTCCTATTTGTGCAAGAGTTTTGGGATCTGGTCCAATGGCAAAGGGGGTTATGACAACAACAGCGATAAAAAACAATAATCCTGTTAGTGAAGTGGCTTGTAGCGCTAATAATAGTTTAAGATCACGCCAGAACAGTGCTTTCATTTTATTCTCTCCTAGAGAGGTAAAAATTTTTCCAGAGCGATTTTATGGTTTTCTGGAATGCCTATGGAATTATGAGTTGCAGCGATAATCATACCACCTTGATTGAGATGACGCTGGAAAATACGAGCAAGGAGTTTTTGAGCATGGTTATCAAGCCCAGATATTGGTTCATCTAAAATCCAAAGAGGACGATAGGAGAGCAAAAGGCGAGCAATAGCTACGCGTCTTTGTTGTCCAGTTGACAGAGCGTTAAAGGGTAAATGTTCAAGGTTAGAAAGACCAATATCGGCAAGAGCTTCATGCGCAAAACGTAAATGTTGACCGTAAAAATCTGCCCAAAATTGCAAATTATCAATAACAGATAAGAGAGGTTTCATAGCATTTTGAGGACCAAGATAATGACAAGCAGTTGCAACAGGGTATATTTGATCATGGTCTTTAAGTATTATATAACCTTCAGCAGCCTCAAGAAGACCGACAATGATTCGGAGTAATGTAGACTTTCCGATACCATTAGGACCGGTGATTGTCATAAGTTGCTGTGAAAATAAACAAAAAGAAAGACCTTGAAACAGAACTTCCTCGTTTCTGTAAGCGGCTAAATCTTTGCCTGATAACACCATGTGATTGCCTATTTTGTTTTTATTTTCATATTCTTTATTGCATTATAGAATAAAAAACACATTTTTTATGCAATTGTACCTAGAATAGTTCTAGAAATAGTTCTATAAGGGATGCCTTGCATCAATATCTGGTGTAAAATGGTTTCTGGCGCTGATTTCCGCATTATGCCTAGAGGGTGGAGGGGAAATGGATGGCGGAGGTAATTGCGTCTGCGCTCAAGCTGCGACCTTGACTCGTAGTTTGTGTTGTTCATTCCTGGAAATTGGGTGGTTATAGTATGAGGGTGGACAGTCATGACTCAAATTGATAGCTTTAATTGTCGTAGAGTATTAAATGTTGGTGGCAAAGAATATACTTATTATAGCTTGATTGAAGCGGAGAAGAACGGACTTGAAGGTGTTTCTCGTTTACCGTTTTCGATGAAAGTTATTCTCGAAAATTTATTGCGATTCGAAGATGGTCGCACAGTTAAAAAAGAGGATATCTTCAATGTTGCTAAGTGGTTAAACGACAAAGGGAGCGCTGGGGCAGAAATTGCTTACCGTCCTGCACGTGTTCTTATGCAGGATTTTACAGGTGTTCCAGCAGTTGTTGATCTTTCTGCAATGCGTGATGCTATGGTTAAACTTGGCGGTAACGCTGAAAAAATCAATCCTCTCATTCCCGTTGATCTCATCATTGATCACTCAGTTATTGTTGATGCTTTTGGCAATTCCATGGCTTTTAAGGAAAACGTTGAGCATGAATATGAACGTAATGGTGAACGCTACCGTTTCCTTAAATGGGGGCAACAAGCCTTTCAAAATTTTCGCGTTGTTCCTCCAGGAACAGGGATTTGTCATCAGGTTAACTTAGAATATTTAGCACAATGTGTATGGATGAAGAATGAAGAGGGCTGTGAGACGATTTATCCTGACACCTGTGTGGGAACTGATTCGCATACGACTATGGTAAATGGTTTAGGGGTTTTAGGTTGGGGTGTTGGTGGTATTGAAGCAGAAGCAGCAATGTTAGGCCAACCTGTTTCTATGTTGTTACCTGAAGTGATTGGTTTTCGTCTAACAGGTAAACTTAAGGAAGGTGTAACAGCCACCGATCTCGTATTAACGGTGACCCAAATGCTACGTCGGAAGGGTGTTGTCGGTAAATTTGTTGAGTTTTTTGGTCCTGGTTTGGAGCATATGACGCTTGCTGATCGGGCAACGATTGGAAATATGGCACCTGAATATGGAGCAACGTGTGGTTTTTTCCCAATTGATAAGGAGACAGTGCGTTATCTCAATATGACAGGGCGTGATGAAAGTCGGATTGCCTTAGTGGAGGCTTACACCAAAGCACAAGGGATGTGGCATGATGAAATGGTGGCTCATCCCATTTTTAGTGATACAATTGAATTAGATATGGGAACCGTTGTCCCTTCTATGGCTGGTCCTAAACGTCCTGAAGGACGTATTGCATTGGAAAATGTTGGGCAGGGTTTTGAGAAGGCATTGGTCGAAGACTATAAGAAGACTTCTGGACAAGATAAGCGTTATCAGGTTGAAGGTGAAGAATATACGCTTGGTCACGGTGATGTGGTGATCGCTGCGATTACGTCGTGTACGAATACATCGAATCCAAGTGTTCTTATTGCTGCGGGTCTTTTGGCACGAAATGCTGTGGCAAAGGGTCTTAGGAGTAAACCATGGGTAAAAACTTCTCTTGCACCTGGTTCACAAGTCGTTGAAGCTTACCTTCAAAATTCGGGTCTGCAAAAAGATTTAGATGCATTAGGATTTAACTTAGTAGGATTTGGGTGCACAACATGTATTGGGAATTCTGGTCCTTTGCATCCAGCTATTTCCAAAACGATTAATGACAATGGTATAATTGCATCTGCGGTTCTTTCAGGAAATCGTAATTTTGAAGGGCGTGTTTCCCCTGATGTGCAAGCGAATTATTTAGCTTCACCACCGTTAGTTGTTGCACATGCGCTCATCGGGACGGTGTGTAAAGATTTAACCAAGGAGCCTCTAGGTGAAGATTCAAATGGCCATCCCATTTATTTGAGAGATATTTGGCCAACTTCTCAAGAAATACAGGAGTTTATCGAAAAAAATGTCACGCGGAAGGTTTTTGCCGAAAAGTATGCAGATGTTTTTAAGGGAGATAAAAATTGGCAAAAAGTTCAGATTCCTACGGGTTCTACCTATTCTTGGGATGAGCAATCCACCTATGTACGCAATCCACCTTATTTCGATGATATGCAGAAAACACCTGATATCTTACCAGATATTAAAGATGCACGGATTTTAGGTTTATTTGGTGATAAAATCACGACGGATCATATTTCTCCTGCTGGTTCTATTAAAGCAGCTTCTCCTGCCGGAAAATATTTAATGGATCATGGTGTTAAAGTGGCTGATTTTAATCAGTATGGAACGCGTCGTGGGAATCATGAAGTTATGGTGCGTGGGACCTTTGCCAATATTCGCATTCGTAATTTCATGTTAGGGGAAAATGGTCGAGAAGGAGGTTATACGGTTCATTATCCGTCAGCGGTAGAACAAACTATTTACGATGCAGCAATGGCGTATAAACAAGAAGGTATTCCACTCGTTGTTTTTGCAGGTATTGAATATGGTAATGGATCATCCCGCGATTGGGCTGCCAAGGGGACCAATCTTCTTGGTGTCAAAGCAGTGATTGTGCAGTCTTTTGAAAGGATTCATCGCTCTAATCTTGTTGGTATGGGCATTGTCCCTTTTGTCTTTGAAGAGGGGCTAAGTTGGAAATCTTTAGGCTTAAAGGGAGATGAAAAGGTGACAATTGAAGGGATTCATAACTTGAAACCTCGTCAAAAGACTGTAGCGAAAATTACTTTTTCTGATGGTACGGTAAAAACCGTTCCATTATTATGCCGTGTTGATACTGAAGATGAGCTAGATTATTTGCATCATGGTGGAATTTTGCAATATGTCTTGCGTAAGTTAGCCGTTTAAATTCTTTTGTTTGTTAAGGAATATCTATTATTAAGCTATAAAGTTGCGGATCAAAGAGTTTAGCTTCGTTTTTTTATGGCTATCTTTGAAAATCTAATTGACGTTAGCTTTAGGATTGCGCTATAATCCACACGGTTATAGGCAGATTTATAGTTTTGCTTGGGTTGGATTTATTTATATTGGTAGAGTTGTTATTGAGACTCATTTTACCAAGGTGTTGAAAGAGAGATTATATTTATGGCGAATACACCTTCTGCTCGAAAAGCGGTGCGCAAGGTTGCGGCGCGCACACAGGTTAATAAGGCCCGCCGTTCACGCGTTCGTACTTTTATACGTAAGTTTGATGACGCTTTAGCGGGTGGCGATAAGGCATCTGCAGAGATTGCATTTAAGAATTTTGAGCCTGAAATTATGCGTGCAGTTTCTAAAGGGATTTTTCATAAAAATGCTGCTGCGAGGAAAGTATCACGTTTAGCTAAACGTTTGAAGGCTCTCAGCGTTTAAGCTTTTCTCCTTTAATTGAGAACAAAGCCAGTATCCATGAGGATGCTGGCTTTTTGTTTATTATTTCAAAAAGTTTCTATTGAAAATAAGAATCGATAATGATTCTCCACTTGAAAAAGGAGAGAAAGTTTATAGGGGGAGGTATGGTTATCCACAAGCTTTGTGGATTTGTACAGAGTCTTTTTTGTCAAGCATTTTATTTTTTTTTTTAAATCTGAAGAGATTCTTTAATTATTGGTAAATTTAGAGAAAAAAAATGAATTGAATCAATATTTTTTTCAGTCCTCATTAATATAAGCATTTTTTTTGGGTTTTTTGATTTTATTTTGACCTCTTGCATTTTACCTCTGCTGTTTTGTATGGTTCTTATGAAGACTAAGAAGCATGAAGGGGTCACATCAGCGCATTATTCTGTATTTTGTTGAATACAAGATGTTTTGATTTAGGCTTTTCGAAACTTTTGTGTTGGAGAGGTTTTCTGACGGTTTTTTAGTTTTCTTAATGGATATGTTTACCATTTTAGAAGGGTGGGTCATATCATGAGTGCAAATAAATCTTATTGGTCATCTTTGTTAGTGGGGTTGTGATGAGGCTATCCTAGGGGAGGGTGAGTAATCTTATTTGGGGTAGGGCGTTTTGCCTTCGCTAGGTTTATTTTAGTTGTTTGGCAGGACAAAATTTTATTTTTATCAGGATGGAAGATGGTGGATAAATTGAACTCTAAAGCTAGTTCCTTTAAAAGGGTTTCGGTAAATATCCTGTCGGCAGAGAACATAATAAAGAATAGGATGACGGAAAGTGATGAGAACGTTTGTAGAAATGCTTCTATAGGGCATTCTATTGTTTCAGAGGAGGAAAGTGCGGCGGCTTTTATACGTGTTATGGCGCAATTAAAGGTGCAGGTTGGTGTTGAGGCTTATACCAGTTGGTTTGGACGTGTGAAGCTTGCTGAATATAGTCATACTCTTGTAAAGCTTTCTGTTCCTACTGCTTTTTTACGTTCATGGATTAATAATCACTATGGTTCTCTTTTGACTCATTTATGGAAACAAGAGAATTCAGCAATTCTTCGTGTTGAAGTTATTGTTCGTGGTATGGAACGCGTTTCAAGAGATGTCGTTTGTAAAAGAAGTGTTCCTCCTGTTGTGCTAGAGGAGCAGGCGACTTCATCGTTTGTTGAAAGTTGCGCAGAGCATTCAGTTAAGAATTCTCAAACGGGAGTTTTTGGATCTCCACTTGATTCTCGCTATACTTTTGAAAGTTTTGTTGAGGGGGCTTCTAATCGTGTTGCTTTAGCAGCTGCGCGTTCCATTGCAGAGGGGCATAAAAGTGCCTTACGTTTTAATCCTCTTTTTATTCACGCATCTGTTGGCTTAGGAAAAACACATTTGCTTCAAGCGATTGCTGCTTCTGCATTGAAGCGTTTAACGTCTGTGCGCGTTATTTATTTAACTGCTGAATATTTTATGTGGCGTTTTGCAACAGCTATTCGTGATAATGATGCTCTTTCTTTTAAAGAACAGCTTCGTGATATCGACCTTTTGATTATTGATGATATGCAGTTTTTGCAGGGTAAGTCGATACAACATGAGTTTTGCCATTTGCTTAATATGTTACTTGATAGTGCAAAACAGGTTGTTGTCGCTGCAGATCGTCCACCAGCAGAATTAGAATCGCTTGATCTTCGCGTTCGCTCTCGTCTTCAGGGAGGGGTAGCTCTTGAAATTGAAGCACCAGATTATGAAATGCGTTTGCAAATGTTGCGCCAGCGGTTGAAGGTGGCACAACAAGATGATGGCATGGTATCAATTTCTGATGATATCTTGGAATATATTGCGAAAACGGTTTTAGGGTCGGGGCGTGATATTGAAGGTGCGTTTAATCAGCTCTTGTTTCGTCAATCTTTTGAGTCTGATTTATCTTTAGAGCGGATTGATGAATTATTAGGTCATTTGACACGTCCTGGTGAACCTAAGCGTATTCGGATTGAAGAAATTCAGCGTACGGTAGCACGCCATTATAATGTTTCTAAACAGGACTTGTTATCTAATCGTCGAACACGTACGGTTGTGAAGCCACGGCAAGTTGCAATGTATTTAGCAAAAGTATTAACTCCTCGCTCATTACCAGAAATTGGGCGCCGTTTTGGTGGGCGAGATCATACAACAGTTTTACACGCTGTGCGTAAAATTGAAGATTTGGTTTGTGGTGATCAGACCTTGGCTAAGGAACTTGAGTTGCTTAAGCGGTTGATTGGAGAACAGGCTGTATAGTGTTTATCGTTTCTTTCTTTGGAGAGACTTTAAAGAATTTAATGAAAAGATTTATTTTTTCTTATGCAGGAGTGACTTGCCATTTTAAGAGAGGTTTAATAAACTCTAGCAGGCGATTCTCTAAAGGGATCTATTCTTTAATTCTAAGGAATTCTTATAGTTTTTAGTAAATCATACGGGGCTTTTATGCGTATTACAGTTGATCGCAGTCAATTTCTCAAGTCTCTTGGTCGGGTTCACCGTGTGGTAGAGCGCCGTAATACTGTTCCTATTTTATCGAATGTGTTGATTGATGCAGAAAATGGCCGTGTACAGTTAAAAGCAACAGACCTTGATTTAGAGGTTATGGAATCTTTTGCAGTTAATGTTAAACAAGCTGGAGCAACAACTGTTCCGGCACATTTGCTCTATGATATCATTCGAAAACTTCCTGATAGCAATGAAGTTGTATTATCCCTCGATGAGAATCAAGCAGGTACAATGTCCATTGTTTCGGGTTGTGCACATTTTCAGCTTCAATGTCTTCCGAGGGCAGACTTTCCAGAGTCGCTTCCTGGGCAATTTGGTTATCGTTTTTCTCTATCGGCATCAGGCTTAAAACATTTACTTGATTGTACACAATTTGCTATTTCTACTGAAGAAACCCGTTATTATCTTAATGGTATTTATTTCCATATTATTAATGATGGTGTTTTGAAATTGCGTTTGGTTGCAACTGATGGTCATCGTTTGGCACAAGTTGAGATGGAAGCTCCTTCGGGAGTTGAAGGAATGCCTGGTGTTATTGTTCCCCGTAAAGCTGTAGGAGAATTGCAAAAACTTCTTTCAGAAGAAAATGATAGCGATGTATGTATAGAGCTTTCGGAGACAAAAATTCGTTTTTCTATAGGCTCTGTGATTTTTACATCAAAATTAATTGATGGAACATTTCCAGATTATCAACGTGTTATCCCTCTTGGAAATGATAAAGAATTAATTGTTAATAGGCAGGACTTTTCTTCTGCAGTTGATCGTGTTTCAACGATTTCAAGTGATCGGGGGCGTGCAGTTAAATTAACGATTGAGCATGGACAGTTAAGGCTTGTTGTTAATAGCCCAGATTCGGGCAGTGCAGAAGATCAATTATCAGTAACTTATGCATCTGAACCGCTTGAGATAGGATTTAATTCACGTTATCTTTTGGATATTGCTGGGCAGCTTTCAAGTGATGAGATGGTTTTTATGTTGGCTGAGGCTGGAGCACCAGCTCTGATTCGTGATAATGATGATGCGGATGTGCTCTATGTACTGATGCCTATTCGCGTTTAGGGGCAGTTGTTTTGCAATGCATAGCCAGTCATGTGCACAAAGTGGCAGTGAGGCAGCTGAAGCTTTTACGTTATCGCAATTATTCTTTTTTCAATATTCATTTTTCTGGTCAGCATGTGGTTTTTACTGGGCATAATGGTGCTGGTAAGACGAATCTTTTAGAGGCGTTATCTTTTCTTTCTCCTGGTCGTGGTTTGCGGCGTGCTGTTTATTCTGACGTTAGTTTTGTAGATGGTGGTGGTGGAGGATTTGTTGTATTTGCGCGTCTTGAATGCGCTCTTTATGGTGAAGTAAAGATTGGTACAGCTTTTGAGGTTAGCGATAACAGTCGAAAGGTCCATATTAATGGTGTGAATGAGTCGAGTGATTGCCTAACAGATTATTGTCATATTAGTGTCCTAACACCGTCTATGGATGGTCTTTTTACAGGTCCTTCACTTGAGCGCCGTAGTTTTTTGGACCGTATGGTTTTGGCGATTGATCCCTTGCATAGGCGCCGCATAGCCGATTATGATAGAGCTATGCGCGCACGTAATCGTTTGTTTTTAGATGGAAATGAAGATTGTGCTTGGTTTGATGCTTTAGAAAAGCAAATGGCAGAATTGGCGACAGCTATTTCTGCGGCGCGTGTTGATGTTATTCGTCTTTTAAATGACATGTTTACACAAATGCCCTCACAGATACCTTTTCCACGAGCTTTTTTGCAAATTGATGGTTTTTTAGAAACAGCTCTTAGTGAAATATCAGCAACTGAAGTTGAAGAACAATTTTGTGATCGATTGCGGCATAATCGCGCAATGGATCGTGCTGCTGGTCGGACGTTAGAAGGACCACATCGTGCAGATTTGCAGGTTTTTTATGCTGATAAAAATAGAGCAGCAACATCTTGTTCAACAGGTGAACAAAAAGCGCTGCTAACAGGTTTAGTTTTGTGTCATGCACGTCTAACAGGTATGATGTCGGAAAGATCTCCCATTCTTCTTCTTGATGAAATGGCTGCCCATCTTGATTCGCATCGACGTGCTGCTCTATTTGATATTCTTGATGATTTAGCTGTACAAACATTTATGACAGGAACAGATCGTCTTTTATTTGATGACTTAAAAGGACGCGCAGAATTCTTTGAGATTAAGGATGGAGCTTTATTGCCGTAAAAACATGCTAAATATTTTTTTAATAAGTGATAGGTCTGAAAGAAAAGGCTTGCTATGTCAGAGATAATAACGATTTTAAATGGTCCTAATTTAAATTTTCTAGGTCAACGTGAGCCAGAAATTTATGGAACTGAAACTCTAGAAGATATTGAAAAAAGATGCAGAGAATGGGCAAAAAAAAATGATATTATAATAAATTTTTATCAAAGTAACTATGAAGGGCAATTAGTGGCATGGATACAAGAAGCAATAGAGGCAAGTTCTGGATTGATCATTAACCCAGCGGCTTACAGTCATACATCTGTTGCACTTCTTGATGCCCTAAAAATGTTTTCAGGGCCGAAAGTAGAAGTTCATTTATCTCATATTTATCAGCGTGAAGCTTTTCGTCACCATTCTTATACATCTGCAGGTGTAGACGCTATCATAACTGGGTGTGGAGGTGATGGATATCGGTTTGCACTTGAGTATATTGCAAAACAATTAAGCAAAACAATTAAATTGTGATAGGTAAAGAGTAAGCGTTTAATAAGAGTAATATAGGCATTTAATTCTCTTGATAATTATTTTCAAATCTGTACAATGTGAGGTATATATTTATGACAGTTTTTAGTGCGTATGACGGGGGTAAATAGAGATGAAAAGCTTTGTTAGACAATTAGAAATGCTTGTGATTTTAGGGGGAGCACTGCTTTTGTCTGGTTGTAAAATTGATGTTATGCAGCCATCAGGTTATGTTGCACGTCAACAGCTCATTTTGATCGTTGTTTGTGTGGTGGTGATGCTTTGTATTGTTATCCCAGTTATGGTAAGTGTGGTATTTTTAGCTATAAAATATCGTGCATCGAATATGAAAGCGGACTATTCTCCTGATTGGGCACATTCAAATAAAATTGAAGCATTGATGTGGGGTATTCCAGTTGTAATTGTAATGGTTTTAGGTTCATTAACAGCTTATTATACCTATAAGCTTGAACCTACAAATCCTCTTCCAGTGGAAGTTGTAGGTGAAGGAAAGCCATTACAGATTGATGCTGTTGCTCTTGATTGGAAATGGCTTTTTATTTATCCTGAATACGGTGTTGCATCGATTAATGAGATTTATGCGCCTGAAGGACGTCAAGTTTTATTGCAATTGACGTCAGAGAATTCTGTCAATGCTTTTTGGGTTCCCAAATTGGGTACAGTTCTTTACGCTATGCCGCAGATGAATGCTAAGTTGCATTTGGTCGCTGAAGAGCAAGGAGTATTCAAAGGAGCCTCAGCAAATTATAGTGGTGATGGTTTTTCGGGTATGCGGTTTAAGTGGCATTCTGTGTCTTTGCAGGATTTTGAGGATTGGATTGTAAAAGCTCGGGCTAATGGTCGAGTACTTGATCGTTCATCTTATCGTCAACTTTCTATTGCGCCTCGTATGGGTGATATTGCTGCGAAGGAAAAAGATGCTGAAGTTCGTTATTTTGCACCTGTTGAGAAGCGGCTTTACTATCGTGTTGTTAATCGATGTGTCGATGAAAAGACGGTATGTAATGAAGATTTAATGAAACGTGCTGCTGCTCAGACGCTATGGGGTGCACTATGTTCAGTATTTGATCCTGATGTTATTTAACAGAGTCAATAAAGTAAAGAGCCCTTTTAACAAAGGTTTCTTTTAAACTTGAATTTCATTTGAAATGGGTTGAGAAATGTTTGGAAGACTTACAGATCCTACGGCAGGTGCTTTTCATGCGCTTGCACATGAACCGATCGTTTTGTATACATGTATTGCGATTGTTTTGGTTGGTTTAATTGCTGTTATTGCTCTAACAGTACTTGGGTGGTGGGGGATTCTATGGCGAAATTGGATTACAACGGTTGACCATAAACGCATAGGTATTATGTACATCGTTCTTGGAATTATTATGCTTGTTCGCGGTTTTGCGGACGCACTTATGATGCGAACGCATCAAGCTTTAGCTCTTGGGAGTGAAACAGCAGGTTATTTGCCCCCTGAGCATTTTGATCAAATTTTTTCGGCGCATGGTACGATCATGATTTTTTTCATGGCCACGCCTATTTTATTTGGTCTTTTTAATTATCTTATACCACTTCAAATTGGTGCGCGTGATGTTGCTTTTCCCTTTGCAAATAATCTAGGTTTTTGGATTACGGCTGCAGGGGCGATATTGATTAACATATCCCTAGGTGTTGGGAATTTTGGTCGTGGTGGTTGGTTGATGTATCCACCTTTTACAGAATTGCAAACGAGTCCAGATACAGGGGTAGATTATTATTTATGGTCACTTCAGCTTTCTGGTATTGCAACAACAATGGGATCAGTGAATTTTATTGCAACGATGATTAAAATGCGTGCTCCTGGAATGACAATGATGAGAATGCCTATTTTTTGTTGGAGTGCTTTTGTCAGCAATGTTCTTATTGTAGTCATTTATCCTGTTTTGGCTGTAGCATTTGCACTCTTGGCATGTGATCGTTATTTGAACATGAATTTCTTTACCAATGTTGGTGGCGGAAATCCGATGGTATGGATTAACTATGTTTGGGTTTTTGGTCATCCTGAGGTTTATGTTTTGGTTGTTCCTGCTTTTGGAATTGTTTCTGAAGTTGTATCAACTTTTTCTTCAAAACGCCTCTTTGGTTATACTTCAATGATATGGGCCATGTTGGTTATTTTGATTCTTTCGCTTCTTGTTTGGGGACATCATTTCTTCACAATGGGTGGGGGTGAAGCTGTAAATACCTTCTTTAGTATTGCTACGATGATTATTGCAGTTCCAACCGGTGTAAAAGTTTTTAATTGGCTGCTTACGATGTATAGAGGTCGGATTCGCTTTGAGCCTCCTATGCTTTGGTGCATGGGTATGATCTTTACATTTGTTGGTGGTGGATTAACAGGTGTTTTATTATCTATTGTTCCTGCTGATTGGCAGTTTCATAATTCGCTCTTTTTGATAGCACATTTCCATCATACAATTATTGGAGGTGTGGTTTTTGCGTACTTAGCAGGGATTGCATTTTGGTTTCCAAAAGTTTTTGGTTATAAACCAAATCGCATACTAGGTATTACATCTTTTTGGTGTTGGTTTATTGGTTTTTACCTTGCCTTTTTCCCCGTTTATGCGCTTGGTTTAATGGGGGCGACGCGTCGTTTGCAGCATTACATGGAACCTAGTTGGCAGCCGATGTTTATTATTGCTGCATTGGGTGCTTGTATTATCTTACTTGGTATCCTTTGTTTTGTGCTACAGGTTGTTTTGGCGATTTGGTACGGTATTAAGCATAAAGGGCACTTACCGGTAACATTAAATGATTCTTGGGGTGATGCACGTACACTTGAATGGTTTACCTCTTCACCGCCTCCTTCTTATAATTTTGCCCTCCTTCCAAAGATACAGTCTGATGATGCTTATTGGAATATGAAGAAAAGTGGTTATCAACGGCCGACAAGTGGATTTACAAAAATTCATATGCCATCGAATACATCGGCTGGAATTATTGCTGGCTTCTTCTCATTAGTTGTTGGTTTTGCGCTTGTTTGGCATATTTGGTGGCTTGTTGCGGTTGGACTGGTTGGTTTTATTGCAACGCTTGTGTGTCATTCATTAACAGGTGATCATCATGGTTACTATATTCCAGCTGAAGAAGTGCAAAAAACTGAAGATGCCTTTACGGCTGTTCTTAAAGAACAAGGAGTGACAGTATGAGTGCTGTAACAATGAATAACGCGAGTACTATAGATGAACTTCACCACGATAGTAGCTCGGTAATGACGTTTGGTTTTTGGGTCTATATTCTTTCAGACTTAATCCTGTTTTCGACACTGTTTTCAAGTTTTGCTGTATTTTCTGCTTCTTATGGTGGTAGTAAAGCGGGCAGTGAGTTTATAGATTTAAAGTTTGTTTTGGTTGAGACTGCTTTCTTGTTGTTTTCGTCCGTCACTTATGGCTTTGCAATGGTACAAGCACATAAAAATAACATCAGTGGTGTGCGTTTATGGATGGCTATTACCTTTGTATTGGGGTGTTGCTTCATTGGTATGGAACTTTACGAATTTCATGAACTTTTGAGTGAGGTTTTTTATTTTGATCCAAATGCTTATGCGGGTATTGATCCTGCAACAGGTTTACAGCTTTTTGGACGGGAAATTCTCTCTGCTTATTGGTCAGCATTTTTTGCTTTGGTTGGCACCCATGGACTTCACGTAAGTGTTGGCCTTCTTTGGATGGTTGTGATGTTTTTTCATCTTCGTCGTAATGGCTTGGATCAGAACAATAAAACACGTTTAGCATGTCTTTCCATTTTTTGGCATTTACTTGATATTGTATGGATTGGTGTTTTCACCATGGTTTATCTATTAGGAGCGTTGTGATGAGCGTGCAAAATGAAACACATGGTCCCAGTACTGGTTCCTATTTGGTTGGTTTTATTCTAGCTGTATTTTTCACTTTGGGTTCTTTTATTCCTGTGATGTATGGAATGATGGAAAGTTGGGCAGTTAGTACAAAGGTTGCGTATCTTATTGGGATGGCGATTATTCAGATTATAGTACAAATTGTTTTCTTTTTGCACTTGAATTCTGGTCCAGACGCCAAGTGGAATTTAAGCGCGTTGTGGTTTGCTGCTATTTGCGTTTTTGTTATTATTGGGGGAACTTGGTGGGCTATTTCTCATTTGAATTATAATATGATGGGTGGTTCAGGACGTGTTATTGAACCGGAAATATCAAGTAGAGATGATTCTTCAGTGTCTGAGCAGTTATCAAACAAAGATATCTCCGTAAGAAAACAGCCAGAAAAGATACAGGGCTCAGAGGTTTCGATGGAGCAAGGTGCAAGTACGCAAACTCCTGTAGATCAAGCACCTGGTTCAGAAATGCCCATGGGGCAGGGTCTAAGTACGCAAACTCCTGTAGATCAAGCACCTGGTTCAGAAATGCCCATGGGGCAGGGTCTAAGTACGCAAACTCCTG
>NZ_JBHIRU010000001.1:0-59108 GCF_042197425.1 Bartonella sp. AA126HLJHH | reverse complement strand
TAGATCAAGCACCTGGTTCAGAAATGCCCATGGAGCAAGGTCCAAATACGCAGTTTCCTGTGGAGTAGTTGTTATAAATATCTACGGAGCTGATGCGGCATGTATCAGCTTCGTAGAAGAATTCGTGGGATATAAAGCAGGAGATAAGTACAAGATATCAGTGGAATGAGTATCATTATTTTGAATATACTTTTAATTTAAAAGAGAAAGTCCGTGGGGTATTTAGTCAATCTTTAATTTTTGAGACAAATAGCTATTTGTAGAATATACAAAAAGTGATGTTTGTAAAATTTACTACAAAGAAAGAGAATGTGCGAAACAAGTTTTTATATTGTGTGAGATAAAAAAGCTACGAAGCAGTAATATTTTTAGATTTAAAGAATTTATATTAAAGATAGCATTAAAATTATTGTAATAATAATATGCAATTGAAATCAAAAATTTAGAGAATAATCAGAAAATTTAATGAAAACCGTTGCAATGACAGTTATAGGTGCTGGTTCTTTTGGTACTGCATTAGCGATAGCTCTTGCCCGTAATGGTCATAATGTTTTACTTTGGGGGTATAGTCCTCAACATATCAAAGAATTACAGGAACAACGTTGTAATCAAGTATATTTACCCGATGTTCGATTTCCTGAAAATTTATTACTTGAAGCTTCCCTTGAAACTGCAATAACGGCAAGTCACAATATATTAATCGCTGTTCCAAGCCATGTATTTCATCAAGTTTTGTATAATATTCAGCCTTATTTAGATCAGCATTCACGCGTTATTTGGGCTACAAAAGGTTTAGAACATGGTACTGGACGTTTCTTACAAGAGGTTGCTCGTGAGATTTTAGGTGAAAAAATTCCTTTAGCTGTTTTTTCTGGACCAACTTTTGCTCAAGAACTAGCTATGGGTTGGCCTACTGCAATGACGATAGCAGCTTCTGATGTTGAGTTTGGTAAAGAATTGCAGCAACTTTTTCATTGTGACAAAAGTTTTAGAGTTTATAAAAGTTCAGATATGATTGGTGTTCAATTAGGGGGGGCAGTCAAAAATGTTATTGCTATTGGTGCAGGAATATCAGATGGCATAGGTTTTGGGGCAAATGCACGAATAGCTCTTATCACACGAGGACTAGCTGAAATCAGTCGTTTAGGGGGGGCTATGGGTGCTGAGCTTTCCACATTTATGGGAATGACAGGCTTAGGTGATCTGGTTTTGACATGTACTGATAATCAGTCGCGTAATCGCCGTTTTGGAATACTTCTTGGTAAAGGAATAGATATAAAAGAAGCAGAAAAACAAATTGGTCAGGTTGTGGAAGGATACTTAAATACCAAGGAAGTATATACGTTGGCGCAGCGTATTGGGGTAGAAATGCCCATTGTAGAGCAAATTTATCAAATTCTCTATTGTGGTAAAAATATAACTGAAGCGGCAAACACATTACTAAGCCGCGCCCTCAAGGACGAAATTCAATGATATCCTGTTTTTTAATAATTCCAATCGTAAAAAATAGAAACATGCTATGATAGACATATAAAATAGATTTTATTGATGGTTGTATAAGGCAGTCATATTCCAGAAAATTATAGATTCATATCATTCGATTCTTTATGAAACATGGCTGAAATATAAAAGTTTTGGCTTTTGTCTAAGAGCTATCTCTTTGAAGATAAATTGTCGTTTCCACTTATACATGTTTATGTAATGTAATGAACAAGATATTTTTATTGTCTCTTAAATTCATCTCACAATGATATTTGCAAACAGAATAATACAAGACTCATTAGGTAGAAGCATCTTATTTATGTAACGTATAAGCTAAGAATATCGGGGCAGGGATATTGCGAATCTCTGTTTTTGTAATTCTTTAAAACAAGAAGACAATCTAATTTGGGAAGAAGATGAAATTTTAAAGCTGAAAATCTGTTCCCATTTCTACAATCATTTTTAAATTCGGTTTTACGCTATCTAAAGCAATATCTTTTAAATAATAGAGATTATCTCACACCTTTATTTTCTCATTTTCTAATGAAAGCATTTCTCTGATGTGTCAGGTAAAATAGAATGCCCAAAAAAACACGATTGCTGTTGTATATTCATGTTCTTGTTTTAAAGAGACCTCTCTCTTAAAACTCCCAAGTCCACTTCGCGACGGTGACCGTGAATAGTATAACGATAAAGCCATTGTGCACATCCCCATCTTTACGTTTATGAAGGAGGAAGACGAGCATCATTACCCCCCAATGTTGAAACAGCTCTTGGCACTTGAAGCTGTTCAGTAGAGATATTTAAGCCTTTTATTTTCTCACATGTCAATTCTGTTTTTTATATGCAAGAAATGATTTTTGGAATTATAACTTTGAAAGTCTAAGATTGAGAAAATGTTATTGTACTTGTTTGTGACTGTCAGTTAAACTAAAAAATAATGTGATTATAAAGATAAAAAATTGATTTATATAAATAATTCATTTTATTTTTGTATTGAGTTAATTAAAAATATGTGTTTGCTTGTCACAAGCGGGTTAGTACGTGGATAAAAAATTATTAAAGATACTTCTAATGAATCATCTCAAGTGTCAAGGGTTGTTTCAATATTAGAACATGGCAAGTAAAATGACGGTGTCGGTTTGTCATCTGTATAAACATTAAAATGGTGGTAAAAAAAGGATTTTATATACTTCACAGGGATTTTTTATACGTTTTACAGGTACCATTGTGAAATGGAATGGCATGCATTGAGAGATATCTTAAAAAAATGCATGAAGGAGCAACAGCTATAGTGTTTTTGGGTGTTCTATTTTACCTGACATATCAAAGAAACGCTTTCATTAAAGAACGAGCAAAATAAAGGTGTGAGGTAAAGAGTAATCTCCATTATTAAAAAAACATTGATGTAGATGCTTTTAAAATCGTAAAGTCTCATTAAAGAATAATAGTAAAATTAACGATTGATTTCTTTACGCCTTCATATTCTTCCTAAATTAGATTGTATTTGCGTTTCAAGAATAAATCAAACGGTAAAATATTTTTTTTCAATTTGCTACACAAAAGCTGAAACTAAGGATTTTAATAATTCTCTAATCTCTGTTTCAAACTGCGGTGGCATGAGAGTTGGATATTGATTTATAAGCAATGGCAAAAGCGTATACTTTAGTAAGGTAAATGACGTCATAAAACACAAACTTTATCAACCATGAATTGAAGAAATATTCCGGCTTTTTATAAAATATTTTGCGAAACAAGGCATCGTACATCTGGTTTTGTATTCACTTATTCTTACAAACACTTGTACACATGCCTTACGTCATATTATTATAAGTCAATACACTGTTATATAGCTGAGAAAGTACTCAATACCCGATTAAAGCACTATGCACATGATTGATTTTATTTTTTAGTGCAATAAAATAAAATTTATCCTTCTTGAGAATCGTCACTTTTTTTTAGTTCTTCAAGTATTGGCATAGACATGATGTTATAGCCTGAATCAACATAATGGATTTCACCTGTGACACCTGATGATAAGTCAGAGAGTAGATAAAGAGCAGATTTTCCAATTTCATGAATATTTACGGTACGACGTAATGGGGCATTACGGCGTTGATGTGAAAATATTGCCCGTGCAGCTGCAATACCATTACCTGCTAAAGTTCTAACAGGACCAGCGGAAATCGCATTGACACGAATATTTTGAGGACCAAAGTCCGCTGCTAAATAACGTACCATAGCTTCTAAAGCTGCTTTAGCAACACCCATGATGTTATAATTAGGCACAACTTGCTGTGAAGCACCATAGGTAAGAGTTAAAAGTGCTCCTCCATTCGGCATAAGCTTACCCGCGCGCTGGGCAATTTCAGTAAAGGAATAAGCTGAAATAACCATCGTGCGTTGAAAGTTTTCACGTGTTGTAACATCAACGTAACGCCCTTTTAGCTGAGTTTTATCTGAAAAACCAATGGCATGGACAATAAAATCAATTGTTTTCCATTCTTTTTCAAGTTGCTCAAAGACGTAATCAATATTTTCACTTTTTTCAACGTCACACTCTAGCACTAATTTGCAGCCAAGTTTATCTGCTAGGGGATGAACACGTTTGCCAAAAGCATTTCCTTGATAAGTCAACGCTAATTCCGCTCCTGCTTGTGCGAGCTGACAGGCAATGCCCCAAGCAATTGAATGGTCATTCGCAATTCCCATAATAAGGCCGCGTTTGCCCTCCATCAAACCTTTCATATTATTCTCCGTAAGACCGTACTTTTTTCAATTACTAAGAGCTTTTGTTTATACATAACGTTGGAAAACAAGCGTTGCATTGGTACCGCCAAAGCCAAAAGTATTCGACAATACGGTATTCAGTTGTTGATGATCACGTCGTTCACGAACGATTGGCATATCAGCAAAAGCTGGATCAAGTTCTTCAATATGGGCACTTTCACAAATAAAATTATGATTCATCATTAACAATGTATAGATTGCTTCGTGAACACCTGCTGCTCCCAAGGAATGTCCTGTTAGAGACTTGGTAGCGGAAATGGGGGGGCATTGATCACCTGCTCCAAAGACACGACGGATAGCTTCTATCTCAGGAGGATCACCAACAGGAGTTGCTGTCGCATGGGGATTGATATAATCAATTTTATTATTGACTGTTGCAAGAGCCATGCGCATGCACCGCTCCGCTCCCTCTCCTGATGGGGCAACCATATCATGTCCATCGGATGTCGCACCGTATCCAACGATTTCTCCGTAGATTTTTGCACCACGTGCTTTAGCAAGTTCTAAATCTTCAAGGACTAAAACGCCAGCCCCTCCAGCAATGACAAAACCATCACGATTAACATCATAAGCACGTGAAGCTTTGTGAGGGGTGTCATTATATCTGCTGGACATAGCGCCCATGGCATCGAATAAAACAGATAGTGTCCAATCCAAATCTTCGCAGCCTCCGGCAAAGATGCGCTTCTGTTTACCATATTGAATCATTTCGTAAGCATTACCAATACAATGATTGGAGGTAGCACAAGCTGAAGAGATTGAATAATTGATCCCCTTTATTTTAAAGAAAGTTGCTAATGTTGCAGATGCTGTAGAACTCATCGCTTTAGGGACAACAAAAGGTCCAACACGTTTTGGGCCTTTTTGGCGTGTAATGTCAGCAGCTTCTACGATTGAATGTGTTGAAGCACCTCCAGAACCCATAATAATACCCGTGTGTTCGTTCGATACTTCATGCGGTTCTAGACCCGCATCAGCAATTGCTTGATCCATGGCGATATGATTCCATGCTGTTCCACGCCCATGAAAACGTAGAGCACGTCGATCTACGAGTTCTTCTATATTAATATCGGGCTTGCCATAAACTCTGCTACGAAAGCCTAATTCAGCATATTGAGGTGCGTAAGAAATTCCGGATTTTGCTTCACGTAAACTGGTTAAAACAGCTCCAGGGTTATTTCCAATTGCGGAGACAATTCCCATTCCGGTTACAACAACTCGACGCATTCATACCTCCTCGTTCCATACAGAATAGTGAAAAGTTCTTTCTGACGGAAATAACGTTCAATCTTCTTTGAATAAAGCAACGCGTAAATCGTTCGCCTTATAAATAGTCTCTCCATCTGCTTTTAGCCACCCATCAGCTATTCCTAAGACTAAATTTCCACGTCGAATACGCTTAAAATCTATTTCATATTCAAGAATTTTGGTTTGTGGAGTTACCATCCCTGATAACTTTACTTCACCTGTTGATATTGCTCTTCCTTTGCCTGGTTCGCCTAGCCAACCAAGAAAAAAACCTGTTAATTGCCACATACCATCCAGTCCAAGACATCCTGGCATGACGGGATCGCCTATAAAGTGACAATTAAAGAACCACATGTCTGGTGTAATGTCAAATTCGGCGCGAACCATTCCTTTATTGTATTTACCATCAGTTTCACTAATTTGAGTGATTCGATGAATCATTAACATTGGCGGTGCTGGCAATTGCGCATTACCTCTACCAAACATTTCGCCGCGAGCGCAGCTTAGAAGCTCTTCATAAGTGTAGCGAGACTTTTGTTCAGCCATTGTTACTCCATTTATTTGCATATATCTTTATTTCTGCGCTTTTCCCAACCTACTTTTAGAGCAAATTTTAAAGAGAGGGAAATGATTTTATATCATTTTTAATGACAAAAGCCTTTTTTTATGTATTCTACATAGGTAATTATTTAAAAATGGAATACAAGATTACACCATACTATTCCCATTTTTTTGTATTTTGATCTTATTTAGCAGGAATATATTTGGGTTTGTAATTATGTCAGTGAGTGCAGACAATTTAGATATGAATGAAGAGCAGCAGTTCACAAAAGAGTGTGGAAAAATTGTGCAATATTATTCCATTTCTATGTTAGAAAAACATTTGCGTCAAAATGGTCTGCGTCCAACACGTCAGCGGTTAGAGCTTGCACATATGATTTTTTCTCAAGGAAATCGTCATATTACTGCTGAAGAGCTCTATGAGGAAGCGGTGAGGGCAGGTGTACCTGTATCTTTAGCAACGGTTTATAATACGCTTCATCAATTTACGGAAGCGGGATTATTACGGATTATTGCCGTAGAAGGTTCAAAAACTTGGTTTGATACCAATACCTCTGATCACTACCATTTTTATATAGAAGGTGAAAATCGTATTCTTGATATTCCTTATAATTTGGAAGAAGCTCCCATTATTAGAAATTTGCCTAAGCCACCAGAAGGTATGGAAATTTCACATGTTGATTTAATCGTGCGATTGAAACCAAAAAATCAATCTTGTGATAGGCAGTGAGGATATTCAATGAGGAATAAAAATTAAACTTGTTGAGTTTGATTATTCACCAGCCTTTTACTTTTACTTTTTCATCAGGATAGATTCCCCATAACTGGGGTTGTTGAAGCCATCCGCGTGTATTATTAATGTTTAATTCGCACCATTGTCCATCACATTGGCGGATGTTACCAATGACATTAGGTTCTACTTCTGCCACAAGTTCTGCGTTGTCGGTGGGATTTTTTCGTAGCATCAGCCTTTTAGTTTTATCTTTTTGCCATGGAATAGTTATAGCAGTTCGCTTTCCCGATAAAAGCGATTGATACACCCACCCCTCATCGCCTTCGGCATCACGAATTTTGCGCCATTGATCATATTCTTGAATGATTTCAATAGGTAAGCCCTTCTTTTTGTAGGTAAAAATGATAGAATAGTTGCTTCCTGGTCCGACGCGTACATTAACGCTGGTGGGTTTAATCGAAGCAAATCGCGGAAGTGGTAAACCACTGGGCCCTAAATTTTGATTAAATGTTTGTGCATGCAACAAATGAGGTGAAACTAATACAATGACTGTTGCTATTAAGATACATGATGCGAGTATTGAAACGCGAAACCAACGAGAATTTTGCACACCGAACTCCTTTATTTCATCATATATTGGAAATTTAAAATCTGAAAGATAAGACTGGAAACTGATAAAAAGTATGACACATTGCTCGTTAAAGAGATCTAAACGATGAAAAAATTGCTACAAAAATATCAAAATAAGGAAAACAAAAGGTTTGTATTTCTTAGTGCTTATCTTGTTTATGAGGGGGTAGATATAAATAAACATTAGATTTTTATGTAGCTGTAAGCGTGATAAAACAGTAAAGTATATTGGAGCCATAGGCAGTTTTTGTACAGGAAATTAGGGCTAAAGTATTGCATCTCTTTTTTGAGTTTGTTTCTCAAAGTAAAAGTGCATGTATGCATACTATGAACAAAGAGCTGTTCAGAAAGGGATTATTGTGTGGCTTGAAAAGAAGTTTTGAATGAACAAAATAATACGATAAATAAAACATTTAAGCGTAAAAATATGAGCAACATTATAGAGTAGATTGATATATGAAGGGCTAATTTTAACAGGACACTTTTTCGTGATAATTCATTTATAAAATTTTCTACACTCTAATCTTATGCCATGATAATGCTTATCCGTATGGTAGATAAGCGGGCTCCATCGTTCTATTTACCAGCTTTCAATGTTATGCAGTTCCTATTATTTATAGTGTTTATAAGAAGCATTTTTGTTTTTTCTTAAATAGCTTTTATTCTATTTGCATACGAATCCCGCTTATGATGTACAAGAAAATAATCTTGATTGATTCAATATGAGAAAGTGTTGAGAAACTTTACGTTATTCAGAATTATTACTTAATATGAAAAACGATTACTTATAATAATAAATCTCCGCGTTAAAAACTTTAACTCGTTATTTAAATTTTAAAAACATTTCCATCAAAAATGGTAATAAAAGGCACATTCATCCATATTAAAATACAGTGTTTTCCCTGTTTATTGTCAATTTTCTTTTTCTCTAACTCAGTATAGAAGAAAGTTGAATGAAATAGAAAGGCTTATTCGATACACTGATGAGGGTAATTACATAAGTGATGAATAGAAGAAATTTATCAAGAAAAAAGAATCTATAGTGCAGTGGTTGAAATTCGTCATCCTTTAGAGAGACAGAATCAAGAGATATAAAAAGTTATGGAATTATATCGTTTCGTTACATAACTGAAGGGAAAGAGGATTATGAATTTGATATTATATTTTACACACAATCGCATATTGCGATAGTTATTTTTGTTTTGTAATCAGACCTAGGATGATCGAAAGATGTAGAATATTTAATGACAAAAAAGAAGTTCATCATGAAATTTGTACATAAGAAGCAGTGATGTAAGAGATATCCAGAAGGAGAAAATTATAGCGAAAAGTAATAATAAAACACCCCGCACTCAATTTACATAGGAAAAAGTCGCTTAAATATCTCAAGTGTAGTTTGTTATCTATTTTTAAAATATAAGAGTGAAATAAAAACCACCTCTATGATAGAAACCTTATTATTTTCAAATAACTAACATATTAGATAACATTGTACATAAAAACCTACACAAGCAATGCATCGCAATTGCCTATGAAGATAAAATTTTCTAGTAGCTTACTATCTATTGCTTATGCAATTATATAATATCATAAAGTATATTACTTTACCGCAACAGTTCGTCCGTTACTAACAAAACCTTCTCTTTGTGCACGCTTACGAGCAAGCTTACGTGTACGACGAATAGCTTCAGCTTTTTCACGAGCACGCTTCTCAGATGGCTTCTCATAATAACTACGCATTTTCATTTCACGGAAGATACCTTCACGCTGCATCTTTTTTTTCAACGCACGGAGCGCTTGGTCAACATTATTATCACGAACGAGTACTTGCACTATCTATCCTGCTTTTTTCAGTGTCATAAATGATAGGAAAAAACCTACGTCCTTTTAAAGGCATATCCAAAAGGACAAGCACTTATATCATATAAATGAGACATTTGTCTATATCGCTTTTTAAAATTCTATTTTTTTTACAATAAAAACGCTTTTTATAATGAATGATAGAATTTACGGTTATAAATTTATGAAAGTCCTTGTATTTGATCATTTTCGTCAAGATGAATTTTTTCAGCCGTGGGATAATGGGGTAGTCCCGGCATGGTCATAACATCTCCACAAATGACAACAATAAAACCGGCTCCCGCACAGAGACGAACTTCTCGTATGGGAATTTCAAAATCAACAGGAGCTCCGTATTGCGTGGGATCAGAAGAAAAAGAATAAGGTGTTTTTGCCATACAAATAGGGTAGACGCCAAAACCTTCTTTTTCCCAAGTTTCAAGTTGTTTGAGAATAGGGGCTGAGATGATGGCGCCACGTCCACCGTATAGCTTTGTTATAATACAATTAATTTTTTGAACGAGTGGAATATCATCTTGATAGAGAACTTTAAAATCAGAATCGTGCTTTTCAATCAAGGTAACGAGTTCTTGTGCAAGTTCTATAGCGCCTTTTCCACCTTGTTCCCAATGCTTACAGATAATAGCTTTGTGTCCAGTTGTTGCAACTATTTTTTGTAATGTTTTTATTTCAGCATCGCTATCGCTGTCAAAATGATTGATAGCCACAACACAAGGAATACCGTAGTGCTTCATATTTTTTATGTGTCGTAAAAGATTGGCTGCCCCTTTTTCTAAAGCGGTGATATTTTCTTCTGTCAGGTTATTTTTATCCAGACCACCATTCATTTTTAATGCACGAATAGTTGCGACGATCACTGTCGCATTTGGTACAATACCTGCTTGCCTACATTTGATATTGAAGAACTTTTCTGCTCCAAGATCTGCTCCAAACCCTGCTTCTGTGACAACATAATCAGCAAGTTTTAAAGCAGTTTTTGTTGCTATAACTGAATTGCAACCATGAGCAATGTTGGCAAAAGGTCCTCCATGAACGAGAACAGGATTATTTTCAATTGTCTGTACGAGATTGGGTTGTATAGCATCTTTGAGAAGAACTGCCATTGCACCTTCCGCATTGAGATCAGCAACGGTGATGGGCGTTTTATCATAACGATAAGCAACAATAATTTTTTTGAGTCTTTGTGTAAGGTTTTCTAAATTTTCAGAGAGACAAAGAAGCGCCATAATTTCTGATGCAACAGTAATATCAAAACCTGTTTGACGTGGAAAACCATTTGTTATGCCCCCCAATGAAATGACAATATCGCGCAATACACGGTCATTCATATCAAGAACGCGTTTCCAAACAATGCGACGTGGATCAATGTTTAGAGTATTTCCCCAATAAAGATGATTATCTATCATTGCGGCAAGAAGATTATGAGCAGCTGTAATAGCATGAAAATCACCGGTAAAATGTAAATTAAGGTCATCCATTGGAATGACTTGCGCATAACCACCACCAGCAGCACCACCTTTTACACCAAAACAGGGACCTAAAGATGGTTCTCTCAAGGTAGCTATTGTTTTTTTACCAATAAGATTAAGAGCATCACTTAGTCCAACTGTTGTTGTTGTTTTGCCTTCTCCGGCAGGTGTGGGATTGATAGCTGTGACAAGGATAAGTTTACCATCTGGATTTTTATTAAGCGATTTTATGTATTCAGAAGAAATTTTAGCTTTATCATGACCATAGGGAATGAGATTTTCATGTGAGATACCAATTTTTTGTGCAATTTCAATAATATGTTGCTTTTTAGCAGTGCGAGCAATTTCAATATCAGTTTTAGGCATGGAAAAATTCTTTAAATTCAGCTTTTATTAATGTTTGGGATCTGTACCCCATGGATTAATTAGAAAAATTCATAAAGAACAGAAAAATATTAAGATATCATAGAAATCGTTGATATGCCATGCAAGAGATAATGCTAAAGAAGCACAAGAAGAGTTTTATTGTTTTTTAGGAAAAAGAATCACTTTGCTTTTAAGCAGTAAAAATACGTTTAATTCAATTAAAAATATTACAAAAAGAAGCTGTGGTTTGCAACAAATGCTGATGATATTAATGGATACCATAAGTGTTTCATAGTAGTACGTTTGAGAAGTAGTTTATTTATTCTTTCCAACAACACACTGAAAAAGTTTCACATGGTGGTAAACCGGAATTTATGGCGGCACATCTGAAGTCCCTCTTAAGATGGGACTGCTAGGAATAAAATATCCAGAAACATCCAGTTATGGAACAATTAGAAATAAGCACGTAAAAAATTACCTAACTGAGTAGAGAGTATAATCCGGAAGAGACCAAAAACAAGCGCATAGATTGAAAAAAGAAAACAACAACATACGCTACTCATGCAATCGCTACGATTATAAGCTAATAAAAGCACCTTAGAGCTGAATTGAAGGATTCATAACATCTTATTCTAGCAAAATGGCTAAAGAAACGACTCACAACAGAATGAAATAACAAAATACAAAGATAGGTAAAAATAAATCACAAAATAAAGAATTTAAAAAGTCTGACTTTATAAGTAAGATATTGATAGATGGCGCACCCGAAGAGATTCGAACTCCTGACCCCCAGATTCGTAGTCTGGTGCTCTATCCAGCTGAGCTACGGGTGCATACATTTCAATTTTTTACATTGTCTAAGACAAAGGGTTCCTAATCGTTTCATTAAAGAAATGCAAGTGAAACTTGAGTCGTCATAAAAAAATCTCTCTTTTTTTATGATATATTTTAAAAAAGGATATAATATATTATGGCTTCAGTTGGTTTTGATATGAACATTTTTTTGTCATGACCATACAAAGCAATATGAACGATAGTTAACTTGACGTTTTAATCTATGAAAGATAGTCAAGCAGAGGTGAGATGTGTTTTTTGCGGTGGGGGTAAGATATATGCACCCGCTGTTGGGTTTTTGTGTAAAACGCCGATATTACTGTTGAAAACTATTTCAGATGAACATGACACAGCAAGGGCGGATGTATGGCGTTATTAAAAAAGAGCTTTCCATTAGTGTTTTTAATCGTTGTTTTAACGGTTACTTATTGGGCTGGAAAAAAGAGTGCAGACCAACCCATTTCTATGGTGGATAAAACAAGAGTATCGGATAAAGCTTCAAATGAAAAAATGGGAAGGCCACCGGTAAATGTTGTCGTTGATCTTGTAAAAGTTCAAGATCTTTACGAACAACTTAACGTTCTTGGGAGTGGAAAAGCTCTTGCAGAAGTCGAGCTTACCCCTTTATCCTCAGGTGTTATTGATAAGCTTTTCGTATCAGCGGGTACAAAAGTACAAGCTGATGATGTGATTGCAAAGCTTGATTCTAAAAAAGAAGAAATAGCGGCTGCAAAAGCAAAAGTGCAACGTGATAACAATGCATTGACGCTTTCGCGTATTCTTAAATTACGCGCCAGCAATACAGCAACGGAAGTTCAAGAAATTATGGCACGCTTAGAGTTGGATAACGCAAATTTAGTTTTGCGTAATGCTGAATTAGATCTCGATCGGCGAACAATTCGAGCACCGATTCCTGGAGTTGTTGGTATTTTGCCCGTTGATGCGGGGAATAACGTGACCCTTAATACTGTAATAGGCCGTATTGAGAATAGAGAACGTATTTTGGTCGATATATGGGCCCCTGAACGATATGTGTCGCGCATCCATAAAGGAGATGAGGTAACGGCAACGTTAATCGCGCAGCCAGATAGATCTTTTGTTGGTCATATTTATGCGATTGATAATATCGTTGATCCAGAAAGTCGCACACTTCATGTTCAGGTTGAAATCAACAATGAAAAAGATACGCTCATGTCTGGTATGTCCTTTTCTGTTTCCTTGCAGTTTCATGGTGGTTCTTTTCCTGTCGTTAATCCTCTTGCAGTGCAATGGAATAGTAAAGGGTCATTCGTTTGGCGTGTGAGAGAAGGAAAAGTAGAGTCTATACCCGTAACAATTATTCAGCATAAAGCGGATCAGGTTTTCGTGAAAGCTCCCCTAGAAAATGGTGATCAAGTTGTCATTCAAGGGGTGCAAATGCTTTATCCAGGAAGTAAAGTAACTATTGATGATCCAAAGTCTCATCAACAGCAATTATCAGTAGGTTATGGAACGGATATACAATGAGCCAAGAATTGAGCACAAAACAGCCTATGTCAAAGGTGGAGCAAGGTGGTCTCATTACCTTATTTATTCGCAGACCGGTTTTTACTCTTGTTTTGAATGCTATGATCATCATTGCAGGATTTGCAGCATGGTTAAATGTTGATGTAAGAGAATTACCCGATGTTGATACTCCTGTAACAACGATTGTGACGATGTTTTCTGGTGCATCGGCAGAAACAATTGATCGTGAAGTTACAAAAGTTATAGAAGATGCTGTTTCTCGTGTTTCAGGTGTTAAGACGATTTCTTCAACGTCTTCTTTTGGACGCTCCCGTGTGAAGATTAACTTTAATGTCGGTGTTGATTTGAATGTTGCAGCATCTGATATTCGTGATGCTCTCTCTCGTGTTACCTATTCTTTACCGAAAGATGCGGATTCGCCTTTGATTATTAAAGCAGATTCGAATGCTGCTGCCATGATGTATTTGGTTGTGACGTCACCAACAATGAGTGTTGATGATTTAACCACGATTGTAAACGATCAGATTGTTGATGCTATTTCTGCTGTTGATGGTGTTGGTGATGTACAGGTCGATAGTGCTCGCACAAAGATTTTTCAGATTGATATAGATCAAGCAAAACTTGCAAGTTATGGATTAACTGTAGCAGATATTTCACGTGTTCTTGCTGATATGACAACAGATGTGCCAGTAGGGTCATTACGCAATTCTAAGCAAAGTTTAGTTGTACGTGCTACTGCACGTTTAACAACACCAGAATCTTTTGAACAAGTTGTTTTAAAGCCTCATGTGCATCTTGGTGATGTTGCGCATGTTACTTTATCGCCGGATATAGAAACAGTTATTCTTCGTATCAATGGAAAGACAGGTATTGGATTAGGTATCGTGCGTAAAGCACAATCCAACACTCTTAATATTTCTGAAGGTGTGAGAGCCGTTGTTGATAATCTCAAAAGTATTGTTCCTTCTTCTGTAAATATAGACGTTATTAATGACGATGCAATTTTTATTAAAAGCGCTCTTCATGAGGTTGAAGTTGCGTTGGGTATTGCTATTTTGAGCGTTATCTTGGTCATTTTTCTTTTTCTCAGAGACATTCGTGTAACGCTGATACCTGCTTTATCTCTTCCTGTCGCTTTGATTGGTACCATTGCGGCTATTTATCTTGTAGGGTTTTCATTGAATATTCTCACATTTTTAGGACTTGTTTTAGCAACAGGGCTTGTTGTGGATGATGCCATTGTTGTTCTTGAGAATATTGTTCGGTGGCGCAACATGGGATTAGGTTCCAGAGCAGCAGCGGTGATAGGAACACGTGAAGTATTTTTTGCTGTTTTAGCAACAACATTGACTTTAGTGGCTGTGTTTGTTCCTATTTCCTTTCTTCCTGGGCAAGTTGGAGGTCTTTTTAGAGAATTTGGTTTTGTTTTGGCAATTTCTATTTTGCTTTCTTCAGTTGTTGCCTTAACGCTTTGTCCAATGTTGGCTTCGCGTTTTCTCAAAGAACATATTGAGGAAAAAGAGGAAAAGTCCCATCATTTTGCTTTTTTATATAAATTAGGTACTTTTTTTCATAAGGCATATACTTACAGTTTGCATAAGTGTTTAGAAAAGCCTTGGGCTGTTGTTTTTGCTTCACTTATTTTTGCGGGTCTTTGTGTTGGAGGCTATACGAAGCTACAACAGGAATTAACGCCAGCAGAAGACAGAGCTGTGATCTTTTTGGTTATTAATGGACCACAAGGTATTTCAACACAATATTTGAACGAGCAAATAGAGCAAATTGAAGCAAGTCTACAGCCATTACGTGATGCAGGGGAGATTGCTAACAGTTACTCTATTGCGGGTGCTGGCGGTTCACCCAATACTGCTTTTTTGATTTTATTGCTTTCATCTTGGGATAAACGTTTACGGAGTCAGCAAGAAATCGTGAAAGATATTAATGCAAAGGTTAAACAGTTTCCCGCAGTTTTTGTGTTTGCTGCGCAGGGAAATTCTCTAGGTGTGAGCGGAACTGGGCAAGGGTTGCAATTTGCAATTCTTGGCAATGATTATGCAATATTACAACCCATTGCTGATAAGCTGGTAAGTGCTTTACAAGATGATCCGCGTTTTATTCGCCCACGCCTTACTGTTGATGCAACGCAACCGCAATTTTTTATTGAAATCAATCGAAAAAAAGCCTCCGATTTAGGGATTGATATCACCAATTTGGGCGATACATTACAAACAATGTTGGATGGTAAAAAGATTGGTTCCATTAACGTGGATGATCATTCTTACGATGTTAAATTGATATCGCGTACAAATTCTATGAAGAGTCCTAGCGATTTAGAAAATATTTTTTTAAAAACCAAAGACAATCGATATGTTCCTTTATCGGTTATTGCGCGTTTACATGAAAAAGCTATTGCTCCTCAATTAAAACGGGAAAAACGCATGAGTGCTGTTATTTTAAGCGCAAATCTTGCTCCAGATATCGCTTTAGGGGAAGCTTACCAAACTGTACAGAAAATTGCTTCTCCTTTGTTATCAAAAGGAACCTATTTGGTTCCCTTAGGGGAAGCCGAAACGCTTAATGAAACATCTTCCAATTTTATGATTGTTTTTGGCATTGCCTTTTTGATTATTTTATTGATTTTGGCTGCTCAGTTTGAAAGCTTTATTTCAGGATTCATTATCATGGCCACTGTCCCATTAGGGATTGGTTGTGCTGTAATTGCTATGCTATTAAGTGGTGTGAGTCTTAATATTTACAGCCAAATTGGATTAATTTTGTTAATTGGTGTTATGGCAAAAAATGGTATTCTCATTGTTGAATTTGCAGATCAATTACGTGATCAGGGAAGAAGCGTGCGTGAAGCCGTAGAAGAAGCAGCAAACATTCGCCTTCGTCCAGTTTGTATGACAATGATTTGTGCCATTTTAGGAGGTATTCCTTTGGTTTTAGCCAAAGGTGCTGGCGCAGAAGCTCGTATAGCTTTAGGTTGGGTTATCGTTGGTGGCTTAGGTTTAGCAACTATTTTTACGCTTTATGTTACACCGGTTGTTTATCTTTTTTTAGGGCGTTTTATAAGACCAAAAGCAGAAGAAGATTTACGTTTAACAAAAGAACTCAATCAAGTTAAATGATGTATATGATAGAAAAGATTTGAAAATTTATTCTTGTAAAAATATCATTTTCGGATCTTATCCTTTATATTTTGTATATTCCTTCATTTTTATGTGAGCAGTGAAAATAGCGAGCAATAAAAGAGATGCTTTCTGCTTTGTTATTGTTTGGGCATAGATTTCATTATCAATAACCGTATAGGATAAGCTTATGGGAGATAGCTTTTCGATTCGAAATGAAATGGCTTTTGAAGCCACATTAAAAGCTTTAAGAAACCATGCCGCAAAGGATGGGGTCTATGATATTCGTCGGCATTTTGTAGAAGATGAACAGCGTTTTTCCCATTTTTCCCTCAGACTTGATGATCTTCTTTTCGATTTTTCAAAATGTGGTGTGACATTTAAAACATTGCAACTTCTAGATGATTTAGCGGTCGCAGCAGATGTGTTAGGCCGGCGTGATGCAATGTTTTCTGGTAAGGCGATTAATACAACTGAAAAACGCTCAGTTCTTCATATTGCATTACGTTTACCTGCTGATGAAATTTTCATGTTGGATGGTCATAATCTTATTCGCGATATTCAAGACGTCTTTGACGATATGGAAAGATTTTCTGAAAAGGTGCGTGATGGAAGCTATAAGGGAGGCAGTGGCGAGAGAATAAGTGATATTGTCAATATTGGTATTGGTGGTTCTGATCTTGGTCCTGCAATGGTCACGTATGCTTTAAAACCTTATCATGATGGTCCACAGTGTCATTTTGTTTCGAATGCTGACAGTGCCCATATTTCTGATACTCTCTCTATTTTGAATCCAGCAACAACGCTGTTTGTCATTGCTTCTAAAACTTTTACAACGGCTGAAACAATGGTCAATGCTCAAGTTGCACGTCAGTGGATTTGTTCACATTTAGGAGAAGAAGCCGTTTGTACGCATTTTGTTGCTGTTTCAAGTGCGCTTGATAAAGTGGCAGAATTTGGCATAGATTCCACAAGAGTTTTTAAATTTTGGAATTGGGTTGGAGGACGTTATTCAATTTGGTCAGCCATTGGACTTGTTGTTATGTTTGCAATAGGTGGTGGAAATTTTCGCCAATTTCTCAATGGTGCTTTGCAAATGGATCAACATTTTAAAACTATGCCTTTGCATAAAAATATTCCTATTCGTTTTGCTCTTTTAGGATTCTGGCATCGTGTTATTTGTGGTTATTCATCACGTTCGATCATTCCTTATGCACAGCGTTTAATACATTTTCCAGCTTATTTACAACAGCTTGATATGGAATCAAATGGTAAGCAAGTCTCGCTGGATGGAAAACCATTAAGTTTTTCAAGTGGTCCAATTGTTTGGGGGGATTCAGGAACAAATAGTCAACATGCTTTTTTTCAGCTTCTGCATCAAGGAACAGATATTATTCCTGTAGAATTTATTTTATTTATAAAAGGGCATGAGAAAAAATTACATTCTATGTATGAGATGTTGCTAGCAAACGGTTTAGCACAATCAAAAGCCTTGATGAAGGGGCGTAGTATTGAAGATGCTCGGCATATCTTGATAAAAAATGGAGTTGATGAGGGTGAAGCAGATCATTTAGCACGTCATAGAAGTTTTAAAGGAAACCGTCCCAGCATTACGCTGGTTCAAGATTCATTAACGCCTTTTGCACTCGGTCGTCTTATTGCGCTTTATGAACATCGCACTTTTGTTGAAGGGATTTTAATGAATATTAATTCATTTGATCAATGGGGTGTTGAACTTGGTAAAGAATTAGCAAACGAGTTACTACCAATTCTTCGTGGAGAAAGTAAAGCGGATAATCGCGATAGTTCAACATTAGGGTTGCTAGCACATATTCAAGCAAGACGTGCAAAATAAATATAATTTGACAGTAGGTTTTGTACTAACTAAGCAAAAGTAGAATGAGAGAGAAATATGAGATAATTCTTTAATTTTACTATGCGTTCTCTTGTTATCTGAACTAGATTTATGTAACAGAAAATCAAAAAAGTGCAAAAATTGTAAAAATGAGAATTTATTCGCAAAAACGATAAAGACCTTTGAGAGGTCTTTGAAGACCCTTTGAGAACCCCTTAAAAACTCTTTGAAAAAAATAAATTGGTAAAAACCTAGTGTCAAAATATACAAAACCCGTTGGCAAGCTACAGACAAGCTACGATTAAAGACAGTTTTAATAATATCGCTTTATAAATTAATGGCGGAGAGAGAGGGATTTGAACCCCCGATAGAGTTGCCCCTATGCCGCATTTCGAGTGCGGTGCTTTCAACCACTCAGCCATCTCTCCATAATAAAGTGAAACAAAAATCGGCACTATTTGAGTGTATAAGGGGTAGATAACCTTCAATTGTTTTTGGTACAACCTTTTTTTCTTTTTTATGGGACTTTATTGACAGAGAATAGAAATTCCTTCATATATACAAAATATAAGCGTGGGGAAATCTGCGCATATTTGTGTTGAAGAAGGTTTTATCCTTCTTTGGGATCTATTACGACTGATAAAAAGCAGCCTATTTTCCCTTATTTCAAGGCAGAAATTAAATAAGAGCTGGAGTGAACGGAAGGATAAAAAATGTTCGCAGTCATTAAAACTGGTGGTAAGCAATACCGCATTGTTGCTAATCAAGTGGTAAAAGTTGAAAAAGTTAGTGGAAATGCGGGTGATGTGGTTGAATTCAATGACATATTAATGGTTGGGCAAGAAGGTAATGCGGTTATTGGTACCCCTGTCGTTGCTGATGCATTGGTGACAGCTGAGATTTTAGAACAGGCACGTGGGCGCAAGGTTATCGCATTTAAGAAGCGCCGTCGTCAAAATTCTAAACGCACGCGTGGCCATCGTCAAGAATTTACGAGGCTTCGTGTTTTAGAAATTTTAATGGGTGGTTCAAAACCTAAAAAAGTTGCTGCGAAACCTATAAAAGAAGAAGAAACTACACCAAAAGAAACAAAAGCTGCTGCTTCTGTTGAGAAGACGGCTAAAAAAACGGTTGAAAAAAAGACTGCGTCGCAGAAGAAAGCATCTGTAGCATCAAAGAGTAAGAAAGATTAAAGGAGAGCGTCTATGGCACATAAAAAAGCTGGTGGTTCCTCGCGTAATGGTCGTGATTCAGAATCGAAACGTCTAGGCGTTAAAAAATTTGGTGGTGAAACCGTTATTGCCGGAAATATTATTATTCGCCAGCGTGGTACACGTTGGCATCCTGGAAACAATGTCGGCATTGGAAAAGACCATACGCTTTTTGCATTATCAAATGGAAAGGTTTCTTTTCAACGCAAAGCGGGTAATCGTTCCTATGTTTCAGTCATTCCTATGGTGGAGGCAGCAGAGTAATCTGTAACACTCTCTAGCCATCAACGGGATTTCATTGAATTGTAGTTGTGGTTTTATAAGTATTCAAAGGGAAAGATGAATCTCATCTTTCCCTTTTTGCGTTGGTACTATAATAAATGTAGAAGATAAAAAGGTAGAATCGGGGAAATAGCTTTTCTCAATGAGGGAAAAAGTTTGTGCGCTGTTATGTTAGTATTTAAGTACTGAACATATTGATATTATGATAGAGTTTGTTGATAAGTTTCTGTATAATAATCAGTGAGGAGAGATTTTCTTTTTATGTATGAAGAAGCGTCGAGTAATTTCTTATAAGAGAAGCAGTTTGTTTTCAGAAAATTATGAGAAATTTAATGAGAGCATTATTGATGTAATCATTTTGATAAAGATGGATCTTTTTATCGGCATTGTGGTATTGATGAGTTGTCATACTGTTTTTAGGTGGTAGTGTGGGTAGGTGGGGCTATTCATTTAAAAAGACATAGGGATAAAAAATCCATAAGAAGGTAGTCAAAACTACTTTGAAAGTGACGTGCATTAAGGAATTTTCGGTAAATCGAGAGTGAAATTATATTTTTAAGGAGTACGGTGTTTAAAGATATAAAAATAACCAACTTGCAATCAGCGCCCTTCAAGAATATTTTTTCTGATTTCACTATTATTGTGTATTGTTGAAATAGACAAGCATAAGAGCTAGGGTTAAGGCAATAATTGCTTTTCATTTTTTACTTTATTTATCTTATTTGTAGAGTTTTTCTTGATTTTAGTAGTTGGTGATGGTGCTTGGGAGGGGATGTCGTACTTTGCAAATGTGCGACAGAGGGTATTGTGTATTTGCGATATTGATTGAAGTAAAGGTGTAGCTTAAAATATATAAATATTATATATCGAGAGTTTGATATCATAAGATGGGTAGCACGGAATTTTAAAGATGATAAGTTGCATGGAGCAATTTGTAATTATGTAATGAACTTATAAAGAGGGATAATAGGTTAAATAAACTTTGAGGAATCAATTAAAATATTAGCTGAAGTTACGGATGATTGGGAAGGATGCTTTCTTGTAGGGAGAATAGTGAAAAGTTATGTTGGATAACTTAGGATAATGAGAGCATTTTGAAAGCATAGTTTTTCAGGTGATTGGTGCTGTAAAAAACGGGGTTTTGTCTTTGTAAAGTAAAAGAGTAAGAGGCAGACTTGTTTATGATGGTTTTAAGCACTGAGGTGGATAATAATATCTAATTGTTTTATCGGTTATATTGAGGTATTTAAGCACCTCACTTAGCTATATTCTGTAAATATAAAGAGAGCTGTGGTGGTATTTATAGCTTGTATTTTGGGAAATGCAGCTTTGAAAAGGAATGTATCAGAGATATTGGTGTTCAAATGTGAGGCAATTTGAATTCATGATGAGATATGAGAAAGCAGAAGCAATGAATGTAGATTTTACTGATGGTGAAATCTTGTCTATAAGATCTGTACAACTTGCAGCTGCTTTTGATCATAAAAATGATGCAATTTATGCTGCTGCTGAATTGCTTGTGCAGGTTGGTGCAGTTGATAAGTGTTATCTGGCAAGTATGCTTGCACGTGAAGAAACAACCAATACTTGGCTTGGAAATGGTATAGCCATTCCTCATGGTATGGCTGAAAATCGTGATTTAATTATCAAGGATGCTGTTGCTGTTATACAGGTGCCTGCTGGTGTTGAGTGGCAGGATGGCAAGAAAGCATATTTGGTTATTGCCATTGCAGCGTGTCCAGATCGCTATAGAGAAATTTGTAAAAAATTGACGTCTCTTTTATTTGATAAAAAACAGCTTGAAGTACTTGCAACAACTGTGGACAAACAGCAAATTGTTACAACTTTGTTTGACCAAGAGATGAAGATAGAAAAAACTTTTATTGGTGACCTTTCGGTGTGTCAGGAATGGACTTTAGATTATCCAAGTGGTCTTCATGCACGACCAGCTTCTCTATGGGTTGATTTTGCGAAAAAGGCTCAAAACTCTATCAGAGTTCGCCATGGTCAATATACCGTTGAAATGAAAAATTTGGTTGGTTTATTGCAATTAGGAGCAAAAAACGGTGATGTTCTGATTTTTTCTACAGATGCTGCAGAAGGAGCACAACTTCTCAATGATGCCATTGCTATTGCAAAAAAAGTGAGTATTAGTGAAAAATGTCTGATGAGAGCAATGGAATCTCAAACAAAGGCTTTTCATGGTTGGTATCCACGCTCTATGCAAAAAGGCATTTCTGGTGTTGGAGCGAGTTCAGGATTAGCATTTGGTAAGATTTTTGTTTTAAGGCAAAATGATATTTCCATAATAGATCAGCCAATTGATTTTGCAGCTGGTGCAGCATGTCTTGAAAATGCTCTTACAAAAACAAAACATAAAATGGCATCTGTGATTTCTGATATTACAGTGCGTATGGGAGCAGATTCTGCTGCGATTTTTTCTGCGCAAATGGTTTTGCTTGAAGATGAAAATTTAATAGCTCAAGCTTGTCGTTTTATAGCGGAAGGTCATGGTGTCGCTTGGTCTTGGGATAGAGCGGTTCGTCAATTTTCAGATATGTTTTTTAAGGTAGATAATCCTTTGTTAGCAGCACGTGCTGTTAATTTAGTTGATGTTGGTCGACGTGTTTTAGGTGAAATCAATCCATCCTATAGATCGTTCTTTTTAAATGATATTCCACATGGTGTAATTCTGGTTACAAATGACCTTTCTCCTTCTGATGTAGCACAACTTGATTGTACAAGGGTAAAAGGATTAGCAACAGCATGGGGAGGTCCATTATCTCATACAGCTATTTTGGCGCGTACTCTTGGTATTCCAATGGTTGTTGCTGCAGGTGATGATATTTTAGCAATTCAGTCTGATATTCAGGCTATTATTGATGGCGATAACGGGTTTATTTACCTTAATCCTACGCTTGAAGACGTTGAAGATGCTCAAAGGCATATTGATACTGTTGCGCAAAAACGTGTCAGTGAAATAAATGCATGTAGATTACCAGCGCAAACGACAGATGGTCAAAGAATTCGTATCATGGCTAATGTCAATTACGCAAATCAGGTTCCTGTTGCGCTTGATTTAGGGGCTGAAGGTGTTGGACTCATGCGCACGGAATTTTTGTTTTTAGAGAATCCATATATTCCGGATGAAGAGCTACAATTTAATATATATCGGGCGATGATTACAGCTGTAGGAGATAAGCCATTAATTATTCGTGCACTTGATATTGGTGGAGATAAACAGGTTACGCATTTACATTTATCTAAAGAGGACAATCCTTTTTTAGGTGTTCGAGGAACGCGGCTTTTGTTACGTCGACGTGATCTTTTGGTGCCTCAATTACGTGCTTTATATCGAGCGGCAAAAGAGGGTGGAGATCTATGGATTGTGTTTCCGATGGTCATGTCTGTTTCAGAGATTGTCGCTATAAAAAAGATTGCAGAGGAAATCCGCAACGATGTTGATGCACCAAAATTAAAACTTGGTATTATGATCGAAGTTCCAGCAGCGGCCATTATGGCAGATGTATTAAGCGCCCATGTTGATTTTTTTTCAATTGGAACCAATGACCTAACACAGTATACAATGGCTGTTGATCGGCAAAATCCGTACCTTGTGTCTGAAGCTGATAGCCTTGATCCAGCAGTTTTGCGTATGATTTATCAGACTATTCAGGGAGCTGCACAACATAAGTGTTGGGTTAGTGTATGTGGTGGTATGGCTGGAGATCCTTTTGGTGCAATGATTTTGACTGGATTGGGAATTAATGAGCTTTCTATGATATCTTGCGATATTTCTCCAGTAAAGGCGTGTTTACAGACTCATAGTTTTGAAGATATGAAAATTTTAGCACAAAAAGCATTACAATGTGAAACTGCACGAGCTGTACGTGCTCTAAGCAAGGATATAAGGTAATAAAGAACATTAAGGGGAAAGAACGAGCTCATTTTGCAGACTAATCAGATCTTTAGTGCTGTAAAACATTAATACAGTATATTAATTTATAATGGTAATTTATCGTTTTACATAATGAGAACCCTGAATATTGTAGGGTTTTTTCGTTTTAAATTTCTCTATATTTAATTAATAAAAATTACTCTTTTATACATTACAAGGAGGAGTAATGTATGGATAAAAACACTCTAAGAAAGAATAAATTCCTTTTATGCATTCTCTCAAATAGCAATAGATATTGTAACATTAGGCGACAAATAGCGTGATAGTACTTGGCTTTTACTTTTTATTTAAGGAAAGATGATGTTATCCAATAGATTTTATACCATTCATAGATACCGTATGAGGTAGATGTAGCAAGCTTTAAGAGATGTTTTTTTACAAACGTGTGGATGGGAAAGAAAATAGTATTTTTAGAGTATTCTGTTTTGTGATGAGACCATATCACGCTTAAAGAATGCGATAATCAAAAGTATGAAGTAATACATAATTTTTTTTAAATAATTGAGATTACTTTAGATATTTTGAAAACTGTAAAGCTGGATTTAAAAATATATGGTAAAAATGAAAACAGGTTTGCATTTTTATGATTTTGTATTTGATCAAAATGAGACTATTTTTTCATTTCAGAAAATAAGATATATTCATACATATTAAATTAAAAATACAAAGTTTTTTCTGAATTTTATTTTCTTTAGTATCAACTAAATATAGAAGTGTGAAATTGAATAGAGGATTTAGAATAGGGCTTATTATGTAATCCTATGAAAGAGAAAACTGATACCATCACACTATTTTACAGCTCTCAATGTTGCAAAAATTCGTGCTATTTAAGAAAATGCATAAGAGCCGCTTATCCTCTCTTAAAATGTTCTTCCCCCACATACCATCCCTTCCTATGACGTATAAGTAAGTGATTTTAATTATTTGGTTGTGTAAAACTATGGGCTGTATGCTAATTTTAAGAGAAGTATTTTTTTGTAAAGCAGAAAGTGCGTAAATGAGCATGAAAGTTTATAACTGGTGACAATCTTTTTATTCTCATTATTGTATTCTACAAACCTATCCACGAAAAAAGTTTTTTCTTAAAAAGAAGGGATGTGCTTGTTATTCAACAGATAAAAGCTCTTACTTTAATAAATGAATTTGTTTTTTGGGTTTTGAATGTATAGTTTAGACTTGCACGTTATTTCTTTCTGGGTATAGTGCGAACTTCTGGAGAGGTGGCCGAGTGGTTGAAGGCGCACGCCTGGAACGCGTGTATATGGGAAACCATATCGAGGGTTCGAATCCCTCTCTCTCCGCCATTAACCTAAAACGAACTTTCATATGCCTTATATGCCATAGCCTCAAAAGCCCAGCATTTGCAGGATTTTTTATTGTTTGCAATTCACCAGTTCGCGTCGATCTATGCTTATCATTATGTACACCTAGAAATTGCTGTTGAATTTCCATGAATTTTATACTTTTTAAGCTCCTCTCCTCTCGATCTTAGATAACCTGATCTAGCATAAACGATCTCTTCAAATATCATTAAAGGATTTTTGCCATTATCACTAACTTCTGGTAGAGCTTTTAGAATTAATGGTGATCATAGTGCTATTTGCAATTTCGTTGATTAACGGGCTAAATGCGTTTTATCCACATGAGAGGTAACGAATACCTCAGCTTTTCTCACGCAATGTGTTTATTTAAAATTAATGTCATGAATATTTGTACAAAATTTTTATCTATACGATAATCAAAAAAAGGCTGACGTAATATAATAATTGAACATCATTCATGCGGCGCTTTCTTTTATCTCTAAGCTTTGTATGTAAATAGATAGTCCGTGCAAAATAAATAAAGGGGCGCAAAAGCCTATAAATACACACAGGACGTATAATATAGAAAATGAAAAAAATTTTCCTGCATATAAAAGCACAATAGAGAATAAAGCTGTTATGATGCGTACACTGGCATCGCCTGCCAAAATCACCTCGGCTAAATTTTCACTAGGTGTGATAGCTTGTCCAATTGTTATGCCCGATACCCTAAAATAAAATTGCCCAATACCTAATAAAAATCCCATAATATAAAGGGAATATTGAGTAAAATTTAAATATAAAACAAAAGAGATTGCGATCACGGCAAAAGCCGGTGCCCCCCATACAAAAAAACGAATTAAAGATGGAAATTTCCGTAAATAATAAGATGAGATAAGACCATTGATCACAAAACCCAGTGCTGACAAAGCAAAAATAGAATTTTGAATAGCTGTAAATTTTATATTATCTGATGTTATAGAAGCAAGAACAAGTGGCAATAAAACAATAGGTCCCGTATAGAGAGAATTATTCAAAATACGATTAATCGTTAAAAAACGCAACGCAGAAATCCGCCAAAGGCACCTGAACCCAACTCCATAAGCTTTTTGAGATGGCTTTTTTAATAGCTCTTTTGCTCTGTTTAGTTGTTGTATAGACTTTATACGAAACCATAAGCTGGCATTCAAAAGATAGATAAATACAATAAAGGCTATGGCTATTTTGTGCCCCAAATGCGCAATTATAAAATATATAAGCAATGGGGATATAATAACAAAAAACTGACAGCAACTAGTGTAAAATGCAAAAATTCCAGCTTTTTGTTTGGGAGCTGGAATCAGCTGATTCAAGGCACTATTGTTATTTGGGTTATCAGCCCCCATCAAGAGAGCAAGTAAAAAAAATACAAATAAAATAAGTACTGGATTGTTCATAAATAATAAGAAAGACAATAAACAAGCGCAAATAATTTGACTATAAAACCCAATTATAAAGCCTTGATAGTGCGCCAACACGTTTCCCAAACATAAGCCAGTAATTCCAATTGCGATTAAATTAACGACATTTAAAGTAGCAGACGCTTCTCCCGTTGTATCTTGGAATTGTAACAAAGAAAGGCCAATAGATAATACACCACTAGCACAAAAACTCGTCAAACAACCAATCATAATCATAAGAAAAACAGAATTACGCAATAGCCTCCTCCCTCTTAAACAGAGACTCAAGGCATTTTATGATTTTCTCCATTGTCGAATATGGTTCGGTACTAAATTCCAGTTTTTCATAAAAGTTTAGTTCAAATGCGTTATAGGCACTTATTTTTTGAAAGTCATCTGTCAGCATGAATTCTATACTTGGCAACGTTGTACCCATAGATTGAGACAAATAATAGGAAATTACTTTCCAATACATATAGGTACGCTCTCTTGCCAAATAATTTTCCAAGGCATATTTCAAGTGACAACTACTTAAAATATATTTCGGACAATGGTGCAACGGATAATAAATACAAATAGCACCGGCTTCATGTCCCGGACAAGAAGAAATATTAATATTTTTATCATTTCATAATATTATAAAAACGCTCAGTGAGCAGATCTTCCAAATTTAGTCTAGTCACAACAAGATTGGTTGCTAATTTTTGAGAAACATGAGACCAAGCCAATCTTACTACTAAAGTTCCAATAACCTTTAAGTCAGATTCTGGATAAGCTTTTTTTAAATTTTCCACCCATATGTCTCTGTGACATATAATAATTGGCTCATCTCGTCTGAATGAACAAGATGTAATTCTAAACCAATATTATCACAAAGTTTTGAGCTCTTGAATTCTCCGTATCCTAATCTGGTATTCTTAAATCATCATAGGAACTAAGAATTTTTAAGTATTCCAACTTTTATTAAACTTTGTAACAATCTATTAGAATCTCCCCTTCACTGACTTCGACAATTATTTTCTCACCACTACAAGAACAAAAAATTATCTTTGAATTTGCTTACTTTTAGAAAGAAAAATGAGCAATACTTTTCCTTAACTAAAAGAAACACGCTCTATACCTTTTTCTTTATGATTATCAAAAAACTATCCCGTTACAATTAACCATCAATTATTAGAATAATATTTTGCGTTTAGCCTAATAAACTGTTATAATCAATGTTTTTCTCTGTTCTAAAAATCAGTGCTTTTCATTCTAGAGATACTCGTAATTGCTGTAAAATCTTTCCCAAATAACACGATCATCCTGAGAAGTTTTATACATACACACTACATTATACGGAATGCTATGTATTTTTTAACTTACTCAACTAACAAACATCTTTTAATGGACAAAATAAATCACGAAATTTCTGTGCTGTCACAATTCGAAAAACAATCATATATCTCCTTCCAATGATAGACGATGTCATTAGAAGAAAGCTTTAATGATATTGGTAGAATAAATTAACCAGAAAAAATTGCAGCGCTGATGGAATAAATTCTATTTTATACCTTGTAATTCTATCTAAATTTTAATCATTTTTGTTAAAGGTTCTTATGCAATTTTTTCTACATTCAGCATCATTTTACCACTTGTTGGCAACAAAAGATTAATAGCTAAATTCACCTATGTCATAATAGTTCTTTTTTGGGTAAAATAGGACATCTTCAATTTCGATATATAAATATTTTAATTCTTTAATATATTCTCTTCACATGCTTTAGATTAACAACACAACAAAACCCAAAATAAAAATATTTATTTTACTTAAGTTATTGAATATTATTTAAAAAGTATGGAAATAAAGTGATGCAAGAGTTAAAAATTATTTAAAAATTCAAATCCATCTACATTTTAGAGCCATCACGCATGGTAATAGCAGTTTTCATTAGGTATACTAAATATGCTTGATAACTTTTCTGCTTCATGCTTGTAGGGAATTTCAGATAGAGATAATACCAGAATCCATTCGTGAATGCTCGACAATAAAGCTGTAAACAAAATTATTTCCTTTTTGTTTAATCCGTTAAGCTTGATCCATTTTTTTTCTTAAAGAATAACGTTCTATTTTGTACTGTAAAATGCGGTTTCTGAAAAGTTTCCACGTTGGTTTGGGTAGAGGACGTAAACTTCATAGCCTTATTTTCTGCAGAATCTATGGGCGCATTATGGGAGGCAGGAGTAAAAGAATAAAATCCTGTATGAGAAAGAATCCATTAAAGAGCGTGCGGTTACCCATCTCTAATATCTCCAATAGTGAGATTTTCTGTAGCAATTGCATATATGCATCCTACATCTGCCGCAATTGATTTGTGCCTTGTATTGGCAGGTAGATGTATAATATCTCCTAGTGTACAGGTTATATGTTTTTCGCTATAGAAAAAATCTAACTCACCCTCTATAATTAAGAGAGTTTCATCGACCTGGTGAATATGCCAATCGTGTATTTTTTTTTGGAAAATCTCTTTGTATCTCTATTGATCCTTGCTCTGGAAGCATCATTTTGAATATATCATAGATATTTTTATTTAATTTAATTTTAGAAAATTTAGTCATTATCGTGCTCCATTATATGATATGGGCAAGGTGGGGATTCAATATTATTATCTTGCAGGAAGTATTGCGTCCATTCTCTATTTTGGGGTTCGCCATATTTTCCTAAAAAAGGAGATTTTGTGACAATATCAAAAGGTTCAAGTCTTTTTGTTACAGCGGAGAATGCATTTTTTGCTTTTTGTTCTGTATCGAGCAGATCAGAAAAAACCCACCTAGGCTGGAAAGTTAACATAAATGTAGAACTTCTCCTACTTATTCTGTTTATATGAGACGGGATATTGCAAACTATAAACATAGGTTCGCCATGAAAGCAGAACTCCCATAGACGATTGTACATATTTTTTGGTATATGCTTAGGCCATTCTTGGTCATCAAGAGTTCGCAAATCTTTAAGTATAGACCAGAATTTTTCTCTATAAACTTCAATACTTTGTACGGGGGCAGGCTTCTCGAATACAACAAAAGATGTGTTCTTTCCAAAACTTTTATAGTTATCGCAATAAGTTATCAGGTCTTCCATCATATTTTTTGCGGTCAACTTATTGTAGAACCCAAATCTAAGCATATTTTTTGAGTATCCATTTACACCGAATAGGCAGAAAAGGCCTAATTGTGTTATTCATGGTTGCATTGAATTCTTTAAAAATGACTTGCTTCCATTTTTAATATTTGTCTATATTTTCAATTGACTGCGCTTCTGAATCCATGTTTTCCTCCCAATTGCTGTATTTTATAAGAAATTGCTACGAATGATCCTCTCCAAAGCTGATAATTCATCATCACTGTGTCCCCAAATTGCTATAATAGCTGGGCAGGTATTTAAATCGATGGTTAGGGGGAGGGGCTCATTTTCTTTAAAAAAGAGCATAAAATGAACCACATTTTCCCAAGAATGAAGCTTTTGCCGCCATACATTAACATCTTTTATAATATGACCGTCGATCTCGTTGATAAGGAAGATAATACGCCCTTTTTTCTTAAAGCGACTTGGTGTTTGCGAAAACACGCCTGCAATAAGGTTAACGGAGCTTTCAAGTAAATCATCTTCATAGCAATGTGCGAACAAGGTGGGTGCAATTCCTCCGTGGAGTCGGGCTCCTACTTCAATCATCACTGGACCACGAGCTGTTTGCATGATTTCCATATGCGCAGGTCCATATTCAATTCCCAGCACGCGAATGCATTGTTTTGCATAAGAGATAAGAGGGGCATAAGAGGGATCTTGAGAATCAAGTACATCAAGCGTTTCATAAACAAAAGTACTTCCATTATGAATACCTTTTTTATATCGTGACAAACTACATATTTTTATAGCCTCTCCCTTTACAACGGCATCGACGATGTATTCCTCTCCCTCCAATCTTTCTTGGAGCAAATAAGCCTCGTTAGGTGCGTCAAAAATATTTTTTTTCTTCCAGTCGATTTCAGAGGTCCACGTTACTACTTCCTCAAGATTAGAGAAAAATAAAACACCATCACTCCCTGCAGAATCATTTGGCTTTACCACATAGCCGCTGTGGCTTTCAAAACCATCGAAAGTACAATCGTTTTTTGTAAGAATCTTTGATCGGATGTAAGATAAACCATTTTCACAAAGGCGTTTTTGCATCGCTGCTTTTTTCCGTCGCCAATCGGTAGTCAAGGGGTTATTCCCAAGACAACCATAATAAGCCGCCAATTTCTCTGCACAATAGATACCTCTTTCGGCACCCGCTATTACAGCCTCTATCGTGCCGATAGGAAAGCGTTTCTTTATCTCATCGACACTATGAAGCTTCGCTTCTGCCATGCCCTTTCCCTGATAAGAAAGCATATAGTGTGAAAAAGGAGCTGCTTGAGAGACAACACCATAACAAGCATAGCCTAATTTTTGCAAAGCAGGGCCATAGAGGGCACCCGTGGAGAAAGGGTCGACAATAAGAATAGGTTTTCTCATACTTTGTTCCGCTGCGATAAAAGGAAAAGAACATAAATAAAGATTATCAACCCTATAAGGGGCAGAAGATAAACAGCTGCTTGAGGACCCATAAGGGCAGAGCTTGTAAGAAGACCAAGAATGACATAACCTGCCGATTGGGAGAGAGTATAAAGCATGCCGCTATAGCTTCCCACCAGCTCTGCTTGAGCCTCTGTTTTGGTCGCTTCAATCGTATGTTTGCGGGCATTAATTCGCATGGTATTCATTGAAAAGCCAATAAAAAAGCAAAAGACCACAGCCAAATAGGGCGATTGTGTGGTGCTAAAAATAAGATCAGCCATGCTCAACATAAGGGCTGGGAGAATAAATTCAAAACGAGGGATTTTGATAAAAGCAGCCAAAAAAGCGCCCACGCCTGCAACCGCACTGCAAAGCCCATAATATTCAGAGCCAAAATTTTTCACACTCTGAAAAAGAATAGTTGCCAGCGTATTATAAGCGCAAATATGAAAGCCAATAAGTCCTATGCAGACGCATAAAAGTTTAAGCTCATGGGAGAGCTCATCCACTTGCGGTGTAGGTGCTGGCTTCTTACCAGTTGCAAGTGCTGTGGTATCTGTAGCGTTGTATTCATCGCAAAAGATAATATATCCGGCTATAAGGCTTATAATGATGTCAAACACACAAAGTGTCACAATCAAACCATTATAACCGATTTCAGCTGCTGCCCCTCGAGGGCTGGTCGCTTCTAAGAGATAACCACTCAGTGCTGCTCCCAAAAATGCGCCAATTTGCACCACTGTTTGCATAATGCGGGAAGCCTTTTGGGCGCTAATATAACCACTAAGTGCTAGTTTAGTATTATAAGTCTCGAGTGTGCTTAAGGTAATCAAAGAGAGATAGCCGATAGAGATAGAGACAGCAATAAAACCAAAGGGGGAATCAGCGTAATGGAAAAGAGCAATCAATAAAAGAAGGCTATAGATAATGATTCGCCTTTTGTATAAATCGACCAACCGCAGTGAGGCTTTAATGCGCACAAGACTGCTTTTTTTCAAAAGATAGGGCATAAGGGTGCCCAAAGCCATGGTTACGCCTAGAAAAACCGATGAGGATGTTATGCGATAAGCATTCCAAAGATTACTTAAAAATAAAACCATATCAGAAAGATACAGCAGGACAACAAGCCCATAAAACTGAAACATCAGTTGTTTGTGCACATTATCCCCCCATGTTAAATAGACATGCTATAAATTATACATTTTTACAAAAAGCTAATATATATGTTGTTAGGCATGTCAAGTTTTTTCGATAGAAGCATGGTACAGATTTGAACGATAACGTTTATCATAGCGATAGCTAATTTTGGAGAAACTGAGAGCGGAGGCGGTTGGTATTTTTACTGTATCTCTTGTGAGGTGCTTTTCCAATGAGGAGTTTCTTCGCTAAATGACCAGTATAGCTATGTTCTTGGGAAGGCTGTGTTTGCACTCTCAAGATTGCCTCCATTTATACTCAAGGTTGAGGTTTTTCTATTGACCGTTGTTAGATGTTATTGTGACAATAAACTTCGTTATCTATCAGAAACATTTATGGCATTAGCGCTAAGGTATTGTATTAAAGCCTTTACATAGTAGTCTTTTTCAGAGAGAGGTATTATTGGTTCAGTTTTAGGAGGCTTTATTACGGCCGATTTGGGCGTCGTCGTTGTTTGAGGGCTTATTATAATATTCTTAGTTTCAGTTTATGAATATACCGAAAGATATATTGAAACATTTGATTCAAACGCTTTTGCAAGACATATTTCAATATCTCAGCGATGTTTTCTGAGAATTGCTCTGCTGCTTTTTGACGGAATTGAATATCAAATGCTTATAGTGTGAGCGGTGGTTTGAGAAAAGATAGAGCTGATTTCATTAGATTTCTATGTAGTGCAATCCAGTACTAGCTCTTAGGACAATAATATACTGAGATCGAACTCATTTCTATACATTTACACGACGCTATAGGAGTAATCCTCAGAAATCTACTAGAATTCGTTAGAAAATGGCAGGTTATGGAGTGTGAACAAAAAAATATATTTTTTACAAATACTTAATCTTATTTTAAGTTGTCTAAAATATAACCTTATCTTAAAACTAAGTCTATATACTGCCATTTATCATAAAGTTAATAAGTTATACAAAATGCGGGAGTATTGTGTTTTTCTGTTTAGAGACGAGTTAAAAAACATCTTATTGAACATTAAAAGATTTTAGACAAAAAACAATTTAACTTATGGAGGGTATATAGACAGAATGTATCTTGATAAAAAAGTTTATAACTCCATGCGGTCTTCAAAGAAATTTCTCGTCATTACTCAACAGAACAACATATAATACAAACTTTTAACACAGTTCTTAGTATAGAAATAATCCATAAATTAGAGATATTTAGATAAAGGAAAAGCAATTGATCCGTTGCTTTTAGCACTCTTAGCAAGACAGATAGACGCAAACATACGCTTGAAATTATTGAACCTTCCTTAGCTTCATTGCAAAATTTATTAATTAGCGATTGATCTGTTTATTCTAGTCTTGCTTATTTTTATGCTCGAGAGCTTTCTATTGAAAGTGTCGTTAAATTAAATCAATCTATTCCAAGACCCCATATTACATTTTATCTTCATTTACCGCCCACTACAGTACTGGAACGATTGCAGAAAAGGAATGGTTTAAACTTAAAATACGAAGAAAAACTCTCTTTTATTGAAAAAATTTATTTAGAAAACTAATTGTAATGGGCTTGTTTTAAAAGATTTAGAGAAGGGGAGTAGAAAAGTTAGCAATATTTATTGTGAGGATAATAGTATGTTTATTCTTTTAGAGACGAAGTGTGGTGATAGAAGAACGACATGGAGGAATATACTCGAGCATATTTTAGTGCACGGAATAATAAGGACAATAAAATGTGAGTGAAGCTTCCATACCGTAAAATTGTTTCACATATGTATAAAGGTGTAGCTTCTGAATAAAACGCACATAAAATATTAATTTTGTTTTTGTCCATAAATGTTCCGTTTTCATAGAAGAATTAATCATAAAACAGCACAAAGATTGTAAAAGCCTCAAAAAAGAAATTTTGCTTTCTTAAATTTAATGATCTAAAATGAAAATTGTAAGAATGCCTGTTTTTAAACAGGATGTATCATGCATATCGACTGGTATTCATTTTAGAGGATAATTTATGTTCACTTCAAATTTGAAGGAACGCATTGCTTTATTTGAAAATAGAACTTTTCTCTATTTTACTTTGAGCGGCTTATTTGCTACATTTGGAAGTGGACTAAATTATATTACATTGTCATGGATCGCTTACAATCAGACGGGCTCAATCCGTGGTGTGGCGTTGATAATGCTTTTTCTTTGGACGCCTAGCATTATTTTTGCGCCTATTTTTGGCATATTGGCAGATAAATATAACCGTAAAACGCAGATTATTATTTCAAATCTTGTGAGAGGTTTGGTAATCGTGAGCTGGGTAATGCTTTGGCATTTTGGTATAGAAATTGAATTGATGGTCTTATCTGCTCTTTTGGGTATTTTTATCCCTTTTTATATGCCATCAGCTATTTCTTTAATTCAAAGTATTGTGCTGAAGGAACAGCTCATCAATGCAAATGCAACCATCGATATGGTTTATGAACTTGGCACTATCGTAGGTATGGGCTTAAGTGGATTTATACTGTCCTATGCAGGAACAAAAGGAACTCTTCTAATAGGTGGTATATTCTTTATCATTGCTGGTTTATTTAATTTTGCAATGAAGGTACCTAAAAACCGAAGATCTAAAAAACAAAACCAGCAAAATTGGTGGGAAAATTATACAGCATCCCTTCATTATTTTAAACAGAATCCGGCTCTTTTTGTACCTTATATAAGCCAGATGATTATTATGACTCTTTTGATGACCATTCCTGTTATTCTCGTTCCTTATATACAAGAGGTTTTACATGCGGATAACAGGACCTTTGCAATATTTGAGGTGCTTTATTCTATGGGTGTATTGACAGGTGCGTTTTTTTCACCACTTCTTTGTAAAGTTTTATCTATCAGGAAAACATTAGCCATTTTATTAGCTTTTATGGCTATTGGCCTCGCTATTTTATCTGTTAATACACACAATTTTGTTGTTTTTCCTGTTTACTTTATGATTGGATTTGGACTTTCGAGTTGGGCTCTTTCGATTTCTTTATCACAACTCTCTTGTGATCCTGAATACCAAGGAAGATTGCAGGCAAGTTTTAATGGTATCTCTGGATGCTTGATCCTCGGAGTCTATCTCATCATGGCAAGCGATAACAGTAACATATCACCTCAATCGATATATTTTTTTCAAAGCATTGTTGCGTTTGTTGGAATACTCATAGTGCTGTTTTATAAACATGAAAAACAATAAATTACGTTTAAGAGTGGTCAATATACGCTATTTTTAAACATTTACGCTGCAGCACATTTCATATTTTGCTTTTAAAGGAGAGTTGAGAAAATGTAAAAGTTGGTGCTTAATGAACAAAGCATAAATTGATGTATGCTAGAGAATACTCTCTATTTTTTGATAATGATCTAAAAGAATTGATGCGTTTCTTTAATTCATCTCACTGTTGTTAAGAAGACGAAAACGTAACACTTTAAATCTTCTTGAAAGTTTTTTGTTTAAGCGTAGTAGAAAGTAAAGCAATGAGGTAATATCGTATCATATGGGGAGAGTATTGTATTATTTTTGTTTTTCAAAATCCATATGAAAAATTGTATCAATTTCATCTTCACTGGAATGAGTATTTCTACGACGATGCAAGGTTTGCACAATCTCTTTTTTAAAAACAGCATCTGTTTCACTTAAACGGTGAATACTGAGTTCCAATTCAAGAGATAACGCCAAATCCACGCACAATTTAAGCTCTTCTCCAATGTCGAAACCGCGTTGATAGTCGTCATAAAGACCAACCAGTGTATCAGATAATTCTTTATCGCATAAAGAGGTCATGCTTAATTCCTCAACGTTGCGGGTTTCCATGCAGCTTTTTTAAGTATCACTCCACTATCATCACTTAAAATTGCCATGTATACGAACCTCATGGTTTTGTCAATTTTCTGTAAAATACGCGCTTTTAAATCAAAGCCTATTAAAGATTTTATTACTCCAAGATTTTGAAGCGCCCAATTGTAAATATGGATGGCAATGTGTTTACTATAGAATTTATAGCATTTAAATACATTGCCAAAAGGCTTTTAATATGCGTAGAGGAAGAGTATTCTGACGATAAACCAAACACCCTGAAATCTCTATTGCCAGTTACAGCTAAATCAGTGCTATTAATATATAAAATAAGCAAACAGGGTTTGTAAACGTCTAACTTTTTAATAACGAGTGATAATCTCATTTTTTGTAGAATACCAATTATTTTGCCTATTTTATATTGATTTTTAGACATTGATAAACTTTTTACCTTATAAAAACCTATGGGAAATGCATTAGCATATTTTTGTAATAAGATTTCAGTGGTATATTACACAGCATGAAATGAAGAGAATCGTATTAGGCTTTTTGCTTTTGAAAGAATATGACTGCAACTTTTGAGAAAGCAGTTGGCAAGAATTGGCTTGGCATGCACTCTGATAGAGTTGGCAGTGGCGCATTTAGTTTTTTCATTGGCCTGTGTCCAAATGTTTTTGACTCTGGAAAATAGCCTCTGATAGGCTTGAGTTTTTCCAAGGTTATATTACAGGGGCGCAGCTCAGAAAAATACCACGGCGATTGCATTTTTTGTAATTGTCATAATTTTCGCTCCTGCTTAAATGGATGCTGTAACATCCGTTTTTGTGGGGTTATGTATGTGATAACTGCTCTTCTTAAGGGGCAGTAATAATAGATATAAATCAATATAATTATTTAGTCAGCAATTATATTGATTTTGGAGTGTTTTTTTTGGCTCGTCCGGAAGCAAAACCTAAAACTGAGTTGGCAAAACGTTTTCGTGAAGTGCGTCACGCTCTTGGTTTTACAGAGCGTAAGCAGTTTGCTGAACATCTTGGTATCACTGCTGGCTCTATAGGAACTTATGAAACTGGTATAAGTGAGCCTACAGCCTCTGCGCTCTCCAAATATCAAGAAATTTGTGGTGTTTCATTAGATTGGCTTGTAACGGGTGATGGTGAGATGTTTTCAGATGTGGCAAAGGCGAAAGCAGCTGGTTTTAAACCGCGGGCGATTCCTACTGGGCTGATGAAAAAGCTGGGACATTTAGTTTATACGACCTATCATGATGCAAAAATAACACTTTCTCCTGAAGATGTTGCGGAATTAGCAGCAGAGCTTTATGGAAGATTGCAAGAGCTTATTCAAAACCTCAATGATATAGAAGAAGTCGAAGCCACTTTGCCACTTTTAAAATTACATTTAAAGCGTAAAATCGAAACTGAAAAGCACATCTAGAAATTTCATAAGATACGAATGAACAGCCTTTAAAAAAAAATAAAACTTTTTTGATTTTCTGCTGTATAACCAAGTTTGGAATGTGAAGATCTCACGATCTTCGAGTCTCTTATTCGATCTGAAAAACGAGAAACTATCATTATAAATCAATAGACTGTTCTGATTAAAAATAAAACGGTTCATAAAAAGAATGACGAGTAGTGATACAAACAAAATTTCTTCAAAAGGAAGCGAGTATAGCATCATTCCTGAAATATTTGTTGGTTGAAGAAAAGATACGGACAACAGTGAAAATACAGTGGGTTCTGTGAGAGGAAAGAGTTTAGAAAACAGCTTCTTTTCGGTTTGTGATATTAAAAAATTTATACAATAGTGAAAATACAATGACGATGTTTTGTTCCTATAGAAGGGTAACAGATATATAAGAGAGAAGAACGAAAGACTATTTATAGATGCGCTTTTGTCTTTTTATGAAGATGATAAGATGAGTACGTTAAAACTTTTTACAGAGCGTGCATCATTATATTTAAGACAGATTTCTTTCAAAGAGATGTATAGTATATTGAAACAGTTTACCTCGCAACAAAAAGTGAGATTATGATGATAATCATTATCTATTACATTGTGCGATAAGTTAAAAAAATCATAAATTTGTGCTTATAAGAACAGCTAATTTATTGAGAAGTATTTTTACAAATTTATAAAAAATTATTTTTACGCTCTTGCCATTCTTCTGATGCGCTTTATTTGAAAAGTAGAATTGCTCTTTAGTGAAACTATTTTTGTTAAGAGATAAATCGCAGTGTTTTTGAATGGAGATTACGGTATATTTTCAAAGTCTTGTGTTTTTATTTATTTTTTAGCTTGAATCCCTCTAGCTAAAAGGGTTGGGGACTTTTCTAGATTCGATGTTGTTGCAGAGATTTTAGGTCGATGCCGTAATAAATAGCGGTGTCGATGGGAGGGGTTTTTCTTGATTTATTGGTTTTTGAAGTGCGCAAACTAAGGGGTTTGCCATGTGTGTTTTCACGCGTTGTGATGATGTTGAACTCTGTAGGAGGAGATTCTTATGAAAAAAAAATATTCCCCACCAAATTTAATTAAAGCTTTTTCTCTCAGCGCGGCAATGGCCACACTCTTATCGAGTGTTTCTCCTGTTGTTGCTTCGAATCTCGCGATAACGGGTGACAAAACTATGAGCACGAGTGGTTCTGGTGTGTCTTATGACCATGGTAGCCATGGCAGTATTGTTTTTGCGGGTGATGATAATTACTGTGGTGTGGATAATGTCATTGGTCGTGGTGGCAAGCAACAGGAGTCAATTGCTAGTACTAATCAAATAACCGCAGAGCAGCAATATGATAGATTTACCAAAAATACAAATTTTTCTGGTCGTTATCCTTATGGCGTGACCACTGATAAGGTCACTTGGAGTGGTGATAGTAATACGAGCAACAGCAGCACTGGTTATATGGGGAAGCTTACAGGTGGTAGCACGAGTGCTATGCCTGAGGCTTATGGTGTGTATTCTTTTGCAACCGGTTGTGGATCTGCTGCAACAGGGAATTATTCAACAGCATTTGGTGCGGGTGCAACTGCAAAGAGTGGAGGAGCACAAGCTTTTGGTGTTTCTGCTCTTGCGAATGGAGCGGCAAGTGTTGCCATAGGGATTGGATCGGAAACGGTAAAAAGATCGTCTATCGCTATAGGTGGGCTTTCAAAGGCAGATGGCATTGATAGTATTGCGTTTGGTAGCAGCGCGGCTACAGGTGGTCAAGATGCGATTGCGATAGGTTATGCCGCTAAAGCCGGCGCGCAAAATGCGGTTTCAGTTGGTTCAAGTACAAAAGCGACTGGTAAAAGTAGTTTGGCTCTAGGCTATAAGGCAAGTGCATCAGGAGAATTAGCAGTTGCTATTGGTGGACTTGCAACCGGTATCCACGGCATTGCTATGGGGAATAACGCAGAAGCGAAGGATCAAGATACGATTGCGATAGGTTATGCTGCTCAAGCTCAAACAAAGTATTCGATTGCAATTGGTCCAAATGCACAGGTGATTGCTGGAGACGGAGTTGCTTTGGGTGGAGCTTCCGTTGCCAGTGTTGTTAATAATGTTGCTGGTTATGATCCTGTAAGTAACAAAAATTCACAACAAAACAATGGTGCATGGAAAAGTACAAAAAGTGCAATCAGTGTTGGAAAAGCTGACGGTAGTATAACACGCCAGATTACTGGGTTGGCGGCTGGTACTGCAGATACTGATGCCGTCAATGTGGCACAGTTGAAAGCTATGAGAGCTGTCGTAGAAGGAGCAGGGGGATGGAAGTTATCTGTTAACGGTGAAGCTGCTGTGGATATTCTGCCTGGTGAAACAGTCAATTTTGCTGGAGCTGAACTTGAGAATTATGAAAACAAGAACATTAAAATTGTAAGAAAAGATGATAAAACAGTAGAATTTGATTTGAATGACTTCATTACAGTTGGACGTGTACAAGCAGGAAAAACCCAATTAAGCGACCTTGGTTTCGTGATTACTGGTGGTCCGCGTATGACTGGTAGCGGTATTTTTGCTGGTAATAAACAAGTTTATGGAGTGGCAGCGGGGAGTGCAGAGACTGATGCGGTTAATGTTGCACAGCTGAACGATGTAAAAGAATTGATATCAAAGGCGGGAGGAAGCTGGAAACTTTCTGTTGATGGTAACAATGCTACAGATGTTGGGGCAGGAAGTACAGTAGATATTGTTGCGGCAGTGAGCGGGGACGGAAGCAAAAATATCAAGATTGAAAAAGATAATAATAAAGTCACATTTTCTTTGAATGATACTCTTAAGCTTACGAGTGTCACGACAGGCAACAGCATTATGAATAGTGAAGGCTTTATTATTGAGAATGGGCCAAGAATGATTTTGGATGGTATTTCTGCTGGAAATAAAAAGATTACAGACGTAGCAGCAGGGAAAAGCGATACCGATGCAGTCAATTATGCGCAGTTGAGCGAGGTAAGACAATTGGTATCAAAAGCAGGGGGATGGAAGTTATCTGTTAATGGTGAAGCTGCTGTGGATATTCTGCCTGGTGAAACAGTCAATTTTGCTGGAGCTGAACTTGAGAATTATGAAAACAAGAACATTAAAATTGTAAGAAAAGATGATAAAACAGTAGAATTTGATTTGAATGACTTCATTACAGTTGGACGTGTACAAGCAGGAAAAACCCAATTAAGCGACCTTGGTTTCGTGATTACTGGTGGTCCGCGTATGACTGGTAGCGGTATTTTTGCTGGTAATAAACAAGTTTATGGAGTGGCAGCGGGGAGTGCAGAGACTGATGCGGTTAATGTTGCACAGCTGAATGAAGTAAAAAATCAAATAGCAGGAAATGGTCTTGTTAAATGGGATGAAGAACAGAAACTTATCACCATTGGTAAGGAAAAAGATGGTACGAAAATTGATGTTGCAGGCAGTGGGGGAGACCGTAGTATTTCTGGTGTAAAGGCCGCAGAGAGAGACAATGAAGCCGTTAATAAAAAACAACTCGATGGTGAAATTGCAACTATTACTGATACTATTAACAATATTAAGGAGGGTGGTGCTTTTGCAGTTCTCTACGATAAGAATGGTGATAGCAGTGTTAATTATAACAGTGTGACTTTAGGTGGCGGTAAGACTGGTGGGCAGGTAGCTCTGCACAATGTTAAAGATGGCAAAATTGCTAAAGATTCGCATGATGCTATCAATGGGAACCAAATTAATACAATATCCGGAGATATTGCAAAGTTTTTTGGCGGGGGTACTGTATTTCAAGATGGTTCTTTTTTAGGACCAAGATATAATTTATCTACTGTTTCTGCAGATGGTACTGTAGGACAGAAGGTACATACTGATGTTGGCTCAGCGTTGACAGGACTTGATGACAATGTCAACAATGTGAATAGCCGCTTAACACATGTAGCTAATGAGTTTACTCAGAAAATTGAGGGCGTTTCTAAAGATTCTCTATTGTGGAGTAATGATGAGCAGGCATTTGTAGCACAGCATGGAGAGGGAAGAACCAATAGCAAAATTAAATTTCTTGCCAATGGAGATATTTCTGCTAATTCAACCGATGCTATAAATGGTTCGCAACTTTTTGTTACTAATCAGAATGTTACCACTGTTACGAATAATCTAGCAAAAATTTCTCAAAATACATCTCAATATTTTGGTGGTGGTGCAGACGTATCTAACGGTAAGGCTCCCACTTACACTATTCAGGGTAAGCCACATAATGATTTTGAATCTGCTTTTAGTACTGTTGATAATTCTATCACGAATATACAAAATCAGATTACGAATGCGACAAAAAATAGCCTTGTTAAGCAGGAGGAAAATGAAGGTACTATCACTGTTGGTAAAGCAACAGGTGGGACTAAAATCAATGTTGCAAACAAATCTGGTGATGCTCGTACAATTTCTGGTGTAAAAGCTGCAGAGCGAAATGATGAAGCTGTTAACAAAGCCCAGCTTGATAAAAGTATAGAGAAGATTTCTAATGATATTAATCTTACAAGTGCTGCTGCAGTTCTCTACGATAAAGAAAACGGTACCGTTAATTATGGTAGCGTAACTTTAGGTGGGGTAGATAACCAAGGCCCCGTTGCTCTTCATAATGTTAAAGATGGGAAAATTGCTGAAGATTCGCATGATGCAATCAATGGGAACCAAATTAATAAAATATCTGGAGATATAGCAAATTATTTTGGTGGTGGTGCCTCGTTTGAAAATGGTGCCTTTAAAGGACCAAACTATAGTTTATCTGTTATTGTTGAAGATGGTCAGGTGGCAAAAGCCAATTATCATGACGTTGGCTCAGCTTTGAGTGGTCTTGATGCAAATGTGAAGAGTGTGAATACGCATCTGACGAATGTAGTAAAAGATGTCAATGAAAAAATCACGAATATTACACAAGAAGTCAAAGGGGACGCTTTGTTGTGGAGTAATGATGAGCAGGCATTTGTTGCTCTCCACGGAGAAGGACAGAAGACAAACAGCAAGCTTACCTCTCTTTTGAATGGAGACATTTCTGAAGATTCAACGGATGCAGTAAATGGTTCGCAGCTCTATGAAACTAACCAAAAGATTAGTAAGTTGGGTAATGGCTTTGACGGTATAAGTACAAATATATCGAAGTATTTTGGTGGTGATACAGATATAGCTAACGGTAAAGCGCCAACCTATACGATTCAGGGCACTACACATAATGATGTTAGTTCTGCTTTTAGTTCTGTCAATAATTCTATCACGGAGATTTCTAATCAGATTTCCAATGCGACAAAAAATAGCCTTGTCAAGCAAGAGGAAAATGAAGGGGATATCACCATTGGTAAGGAAAAAGGTGGAACGAAAATTGATATTACAGGCAGTGGAGGAGCTCGGACTATCGCGGGCGTGAAAGCTGCAGAGAACGATGATGAAGCAGTTAATAAAAAACAACTCGATGAAAGTATAGGAAAGATTAACAACAATATTGAGAATATAAGTGCCTCTGCGGTTCTTTACGATAAAAATGATGATAGCACTGTCAATTATGAGAGTGTAACTTTAGGAGGTAATAAGGTTAACGGGCAAGTTGCTCTTCATAACGTCAAAGATGGAGAGATTTCCGATCAATCGCATGATGCAATTAATGGTAGCCAGATTAATAAAATATCCCAAAACGTTGCTGAATTTTTTGGTGGTGGGACCTCATTCGAGAATGGAGTCTTTAGAAAACCGAGATATAATTTAACTACTATTGATGAAAATGGTCAGGTAAAACAGCGGGAATATAATGATGTTGGATTGGCTTTGTCAGGGCTTGATACAAATATCAGACATGTTAATCATCATTTAGTCCTTTCAATGAAGGACGTTGCTTCTTATTTTGGTGGTGGTGCTGGATATGATGAAAATGGAGAATGGTATGCTCCTACTTTCAAAGTTTCTCAGCGTAATGAGGATGGCACTATTGTTGAGAAAAAGCATCATAATGTCGCTGATGCTTTTGAGGGTGTCGATAATTCTATCACAGATATTTATAATCAGATTAATAATGTAACAGAAAATAGCCTTGTAAAGCAGGAGGGAGAAGATAGTCTTATTACTGTGGGTAAAGCAACCGGTGGTACTGAAATCAGCCTTGTAAATAAAGATAAGCAAGAAAGAACACTTTCCGGTGTAAAAGATGGAGAACTTTCTCAAACATCAACGGAAGCGGTAAATGGTTCACAGCTTTTTGCTACGAATAAGAAGGTTACAACTGTTAACAATGATCTCAAAACAGTCGCTCAAAATACATCGAAATATTTTGGTGGTAGTACAGATGTATTGAACGGTATAGAACCAGCTTTCCTTATTCAGGGGGAGACCTATCATAATGTTACGGAAGCGTTTACAGGTGTTAATACTTCTATCACAAATATTGATAATAAGATTTCCGAAGTGGTAAAAAATAGTCTTGTTAAGCAAGACGGAGTTTCTGCTCCTATCACTATTGGTAAGGATACAGCTGGTACTGAGATCAATATTGCGGGATATGCTGGTGTAGCGCGTTCTATTTCTGGTGTTAAGGCAGCAGAGAAGGGCGATGAAGCTGTTAACAAAGACCAACTGGATAAAAGCATAAAGGATATTACGAAGGATATTGAGACAGTAACTGCTGCTGCGGTTCTCTATGATAAGAATGACGATAATAGTGTTAATTATGGTAGTGTAACTTTGGGCGGCGATAAGAACAACGGACCAGTTGCTCTTCATAACGTAAAAGATGGTAGCATTTCTGAAAATTCCAACGATGCAATCAATGGTAGTCAGATTAATAAAATATCAGCAGATATTGCAAAGTTTTTTGGTGGTGGTGCAAAGTTCATTAACGGTGCTTTTGAAGGGCTGAAATATACTTTATCCGCTATTGTAGGTGGTGAAGTAGGGAAGGCTAATTTTTACAATGTTGGTGATGCTTTAACAGGTCTTGATAAAAATGTTCAAGATGTGAATCAACGCTTAACGAATGTATCCAATGAGTTTAACCAGAAAATTGAAGATTTCTCTAAAGATGCTTTACTGTGGGATGATGAGGAAGAAGCATTTGTGGCACGTCATGAAAAAGATGGCAAGAAAACAAACAGCAAATTGAAGTATCTTTTGGATGGTGAGATTGCTCAAGGTTCAACAGATGCCATTACGGGCAACCAACTTTATTCCATGAATAACCAACTTGCGAATTATTTCGGTGGCGGTGCCAAATATGAGAATGGCAAATGGACAGATCCTACTTTTAAGATTGTTCAAGTCAATGCTGATGGTACGACTGTTGAGACAGAGCACCATAATGTTGCTGATGCTTTTGGTGACGTCAATAAAAATATGTCAAATATTAATAACCGTATTGATGATGTCATCAACAAGGTCGATTCAGATGCTTTAAAGTGGAATGATAAAGAAAAGGCCTATGATGCTGGTCGCGATGGAAAGCCGAATAAAATTATCAATGTAGCTGATGGTAAAGTTGAAAAAGGCTCGAAAGATGCCGTCAATGGTGGGCAACTTTGGGAAACCAATGAACGTGTTACTGGTGTCGAAAAAGATGTGAAGCATCTTACCAACAGAGTTGATACCATTTCCAATACGATTGCTGATATTGGTGATACAGTTATCAATATTGATGCCAAAGTTGATAACATCAATAATAGAGTTGACGGCATTGAAGAGGATGCTGTTCGTTATGATAGAGATGAAAACGGCAAAAAAACCAATAAAATCACATTAGCGGGGGGGGATGCCAGTGAACCTGTTCTGATTGATAATGTAGCTGATGGTAAAATTGAAAAAGGCTCGAAAGAGGCTGTAAATGGTGGTCAACTTCATGATTATACTAAAGAACAGATGAAGATTATTCTTGATGAATCCAAGCAGTATACAGATCAACGGGTTAATAATATTGTGATTGATGCGATTGATGATGCTGTTGATCGGGCTAAGCAATATACAGATATGAAGTTTGATGTCTTAAACTATAGTATTGAGAGTGTGAAAAAAGAGGCTAGACAAGCAGCGGCTATTGGTCTTGCGGTGTCTAACTTACGCTACAATGATACACCTGGAAAATTAAGCGTTGGATTTGGTACTGGTTTATGGCGTAGTCAGTCTGCATTTGCCTTTGGTGCAGGTTACACCTCAGAAAATGGAAAATACCGCTCTAACATATCCGCAACAACTTCTGGAGGTCACTGGGGTGTAGGTGCGGGATTCAATATGACATTGAATTGATAATAAACAAAATACATAAAAACTCCTTCTCACCCCTGTCTCATGAGGCAGGGGTGAATTGTTGTTAGGTATGTAAATATATATATATATATATATATATATATATTGATAAGCGCTAACGATAAATACAGGTTTAAAAAACAGAAAAACCGGACGCTTTCAACAAAATGAACTTCTTATTTCAAAATAAGATAATGAGTTTTTTCATAAATTATAAGTTTATTATTTTCTTCTTTAATTTTTAAATCTGAAAAATCTGTAGCACTCTACAGATAAAAAAACCTTTTGCTCTCTACAAATCTATTAAAAAGCTTTCTACTAAGACAAAAATTTCCATTCAAATGTATTTCAACTTTACTGGAAGAAGCTATAAAACAATACGCTAAATTAACTCTACCCCTTGCAAAAAACAACAAATAAGTTTAAAGGTTTAAAAAAACCAATCACCACAAAAAAATTTTCTTTCTTAAGAAATGTAAAAGAGCAAAACGCATTAACCATAAAACCTAAAACACAACGTCTCTATCTTTTCAGTCAGGTACTAAATTTTTGAATACGTTTAGAAAAACCAATTTCAGGAGACCTAATAGCGCTTAAATGTGTCTTTTTTGTGTTTATAGTTATTTCTTTCATTGGGGAGTTCATTATGAAAAAATTATATACAAAATTAGCAGGGAGCAATTTAAAATTTTCTCGTTTTCCTTTTATTAAAGTCCTATCCTTGACTTCAATAGCGGCACTTTTAGCCAGTGTTTCCCCTGTTTTTTCGAATGATTTGGATTCTTCTAGTTCATCACAGGAAAATTATTTAACAGCGCTGAATGTTGCTTTGACATCCAAGGTAAGTGCTGCTGATGACTATGAAAATTTTTTAACCAAAACTCTTACTGGTGTAAGTGATTATAGTCCTATAGTGAATATTTTGGCAGAAACCAGCGATTCGATACGTTCAATTGATATGAATGCTGGAAGTAAAAAAATAACAAGAGCAGCTTTAACTCCAGGAGTTGTAAAGGGAGATCAGATAACTAGGGATGATTTGGGTAATCCTCTTGTCTATGGTGAACGAGCTCAGGGAGAAGCGCATGATGCTATTGTTTTCGGGCAAGTAGCGCAGACAAAGGCTGACCAAGGGATTGCTATCGGCTTAACTGCTTTAGCTGGTAGTAGTAGAAATACTAAAAATAGCATTGCAATCGGCTCTTCTCTAACCGATAGTTCTGATGAAAAAGAGAGAACAGTTTCAGTTGGTGATTTTTCAATAGCCTTCGGTAGTAAAGCACATAGTTATGCAAATGAAGCGATTGCTATGGGGTACAATGCATATGCAAAGGAGCAGGCGACGCAGGGAATTGCTATAGGCGCTAGCTCTAATGTGACGGTTGCGGGAGGTGTTGCTCTAGGAAGCGATTCTATATCCGATAGGGCTGCTGGTGAGTTTGGCTACACTTCTTTGTTGCAGGGTCCTGCAACAAACATCGAGGCGCAATGGAAAAGTACGCGGGGCTCAGTTAGTGTTGGTGATTATAGTAAGGGTATAACCAGACAAATTACAGGCGTAGCTGCTGGTTCTAATGTTACCGATGCAGTGAACCTTAGACAGTTGCAGGACTTAGAACAAGTTGTAAGACAAAACGGTTGGAAATTCTCTGTTGGAGATAAAAATGCTACCACTGTTCTTATGAATAGCGCGGTAGATTTTTCCGCTAGAAGTAGCAACCTAAATATTACAAAGGGCGAAGATGACAATAAAGTAAAATTTGATCTGGCGCAAGACATTGCACTGGAGAGCGTAAAGACAGGTACAAATACCTTCGATGCCACGGGCTTAGTAATTACTGATGGTCCGAAAATAACCACCGGTGGTATTGATGCTGGAAATAAAAAGGTAACGGGTGTTACATCTGGTGATCTTAGTGCAGATTCACAAGAGGTGGTAAATGGTAGTCAGTTGAATGTTGTAGCTACCCATATAGCTGGATATTTAGGCGGTGGTGTTAAATTTACGAATGGTCAATGGGATAATCCAGAGTTCAAAATTAAAACTTTAAATCCTGAGACGAATGAGATTGAAGAAGAAAGTTTTCCAAATGTAGCCAAAGCCTTTGAAGGTGTGGGTAAGTCTTATGTAAATCTTCACAATGAGATTAAAAAAGCTACCGATGATAGTGTCTTTAAATGGCATGCCGAAACGGAGAGCATTACAATTGCTGCCAGTGAGGGAAAAGGTGGGCAAGAAAGTATTGCTATAGGTAAGCTTTCAAGTGCAACTGCCAACAATGGTATTGCATTAGGTGGTTCTGCAAATGTATCTGGTGAAAATAGTATTGCATTAGGTGGTTTTGCAAATGCATCTGGTGAAAATAGTATTGCATTAGGTGGACTTTCAGCTGCAACAGCTAAAAATAGTATGGCATTAGGTTCAAATGTACAAGTACTTCCTGAGGGTGGTGTTGCTGTGGGTTATAAATCTGTTTCTCGTAACTCAGTGTCCGCAGTTGGCTATGATCCTTCCATAGGGAGCCAGTCAACGGATGATGGTGTGATATGGAAGAGCACTCAAGGAGCTTTTAGTGTTGGTGATACTCCGAATAAGATAACACGACAGCTTACAGGTGTAGCAGCGGGTTATGCAGACACTGATGCCGTCAACATTGCACAGCTGAAAAAATTAAGAGAATTTGTAGCACAAGGGTGGACACTTTCTCTTAATGATAAGGCTGTTTCAAACTTTCAGCCGGGTGATATATTAAATTTGGTTTCTGGAAGCAAAAACTTTGAGATTAAAAATAGTGATACAACAGAAAATAAAGACAAAAAAATAACATTTGATTTGGCACAAGATGTCACATTGAACAGTGTAAAATTAAAAGACGTCACTTTAGATAAAACGGGATTAACCATTGAAAATGGTCCCAAAGTAATAGCGGATGGTATTGATGCTGCAGGTAAAAAAATAACAGGTCTTGCGGGTGGAGATCTTAGCACAAATTCGACAGATGCCGTTAATGGTGGCCAGCTTCATACAATCACTGGAGATTTATCAAAAATTTTAGGTGGAGATGTATCCTTTGATGGAACAAACTTTAAAGTACCAGAGTATAAATTATCGAATATTGATGAAAAAGGTGTTGTAACAGATAAACCGCATACCGATGTTGGTTCTGCCTTTAAAGGACTTGATGATAATATCAAGAATGTGAACGCTCGTATTAAGGAGTTTGAAAAGGACATCTCTTCGAATAGTTTAAATTGGGATGGCAGTGTAGGTGATGATGGTGCCTACAATGCTGCTCATGGTGAGAAGGATGCGAGCAAGATTGTTAATGTCGCTGATGGTAAGGTAGAGAAAGATTCGCACGAAACTATAACAGGTTCCCAGCTTTATGCACTGGGCAACAAAGTTGCAGAATATTTTGGCGGCGATGCTACGTATGAGAATGGCATATTGAACAAACCAACCTTCAAACTCAAAGTTTTCAACTTAGAGAGCAATGAAATTGAAGTTGAAGAAAAAACCTACAATAATGTAGCGGAAGCCTTTGACGGAATTGATAAGAATTTCCAGAGTGTGAATAAGAATGTGCAGAACATCGTTAATGATTTTAATGACAAAGTCACGAATATCAAAGAATCTGTCCAAGGCGATGCTCTGTTGTGGGATGGTAAAGAACAATCCTTTGTAGCCAAGCATGGGGAAAAAGATGGAGAAAAGGAAAACAGCAAGATCACATCACTTGCCGCTGGTTCTATAATATCAGCTTCGAGTGATGCGATTAATGGCGATCAGCTTCATGCAATCACTGAGGATTTATCAAAAATTTTAGGTGGAGATGTATCCTTTGATGGCAAAAACTTTAAAGTACCAGAGTATAAATTATCGAATATTGATGAAAAAGGTGTTGTAACAGATAAACCGCATACCGATGTTGGTTCTGCCTTTAAAGGACTTGATGACAATATCAAGAATGTGAATGCTCGCATTAAGGAAGTCTCAGAAGGAGTTGCACAAGATTCTTTATCTTGGAGCGATGCTGACAAAGCTTTTGTTGCCCAGCATGGGGAAGGTGATGACAGAAAGGCAAGTAAAATCACATCGCTTGCTGTAGGAGATATTACGAAAGAATCGATGGATGCCGTAAATGGTTCTCAACTTTATTCACTGGGCGATAAGGTTGCAAAATATTTTTCTGATGACGCTGAATATAAGGATGGGGAATTGAAAGTTCCTGATTTTAAGCTCAAAATTATCAATGATGATGGCACTGAAGCTGAATCAAGCTATAAGAATGTATCAGATGCATTTTCAGGTGTGGGTAAACTTTTCACAAAGGTTCAAACTGCGATCAGCGATGTAATCAGTAATTTGCTTGTTACGAAAAATGAAGATGTTATCAACATTGGTAAAGGAGTAGAAGGTAGTGAAATCAATATCGCAAACAAGGGTGGTAAGGATCGAACTCTTTCTGGTGTAAAGGCGGCAGAAAAAAACAATGAAGCCGTGAACAAAGAACAATTTGATAAAGGTTTGAAGGATCTTTCTGATACCCTTCTGTCGGATAGTTCTTCTGTTGTTCTTTACGATAAAACAACAGATAATCAAACTGATTATACAAATGTAACTTTTGGGAAAGGGAAGGATGCTACACCTGTTGCGCTCCATAATGTAGCCGCCGGATCGATTGCGGAAAACTCAACGGATGTTATCAATGGAGGGCAGGTTCACATCCTTTCAATGGATATAGCAAAATTGTTGGGTGGAGATGCTGAATTTAAGGATGGTGCTTTTAAAGGGCCAACTTATAATTTATCCAGTATTGATAAAGGTGGCGAAGTAACAGATAAACCGCATACCGATGTTGGTTCTGCCTTTAAAGGGCTTGATGACAATATCAAGAATGTGAACGCTCGCATTAAGGAGGTCTCAGAGGGAATTGCACAAGATTCTTTATCTTGGAGCGATGGTGACAAAGCTTTTGTAGCTCTGCATGGGGAAGGTGAAGACAGAAAAGCAAGCAAGATCACATCACTTGCGGCTGGCTCTATAGTATCAGGCTCGAGTGATGCGGTTAATGGTGGACAGATTTATGATCTGAATCAGTCGCTAGCAAAGTATTTTGGTGGTGATGCTAAGTATGATGGTGATGGCTGGGCGCTTCCAGGTTTCAAGATAATGACTTTCCAAGAAGATGGAAGTTTTGAAGAGAAGGATTATGATAGCATTGCAGCCGCGTTTGCCGGTGTAAATAAGGTTTTCAAGAATCTTCATAATGAGATTTCAGACAACATTGAGCAAAATGCGTTGTTGTGGAGTGATGATGCAGGTGCGTTTATAGCACAGCATGAGAAAGAAGGTAAAAAGGAAAACAGCAAGATCACGTTCCTTGCGAAAGGAAAGATATCAGAAGATTCGACTGATGCGATTAATGGTGGTCAGATTTATACACTTCAACAGACATTTGCCTCATATTTTGGTGGAGGAGCTGGTTATGATAAGGAAGGAAACTGGCAAGGACCAAAATTCACCGTTCAGGTCTTTAATAAGGATGGTACGAAAGGTGATAAAGAGGAGCGTAATAATGTCTCTGAAGCATTTGATGTTGTTAATGACAGCATGAGCACTATCAACGATCGTATAAAAGAAGTTGAAAAGAGTACCTCTTCGAATAGTCTGAATTGGAATGAAGAAAAAGGAAGCTATGATGCATCTCATGTTGATGCTCAGGGTGTTAAGAGTCCAAGTAAGATTATCAATGTAGAGGATGGCAAGGTAGACAGAGATTCAAAAGAAGCTGTGAATGGAGGACAGCTTTGGGAAACTCAGCAAATGATTACAGATCAGGTCAAGGATATTGAAAATAAAGTTACGGAGGGATCTGTACAATACGATAAAGATAAAAAAACGGGCAAAAAGACCAATAAAGTTACATTAGTTGGTGGAGATGACAGTTCTCCAGTATTAATAGCCAATGTAGCCGATGGAAAGATTGAAAAGGATTCGAAAGAAGCGGTTAATGGCGGTCAATTAAAAGATAAGATGGATTTTGTGCTTGAAAATGCCAATAAGTATACGGATGAGCAAGTTTCTCATCTTGTAAAAGATGGAGTTAGTGAGGCTAATTCGTATACGGATATGAAGTTTTCGACATTAAGTTATGCTGTTGAGGATGTTCGAAAAGAGGCAAGACAAGCAGCAGCTGTTGGTTTAGCGGTAGCTGGTTTACGCTATAGTGATATTCCTGGAAAATTAACAATCGCATTTGGTAGTGGTTTATGGCGTAGTCAATCTGCTTTTGCTTTTGGTGCAGGTTATACTTCAGAGAACGGTGATATTGGTTCCAACTTGTCAATTACCACTTCTGGAGGTCACTGGGGTATAAGTACAGGGGTTAATGTGATACTCAACTAATAAACGACTAAATCCATAAAATTGATTTGCCTTTTTCTTAATTGAAGAAAAGGGCAAATTTTTTACTTTCTTCCAGAGCTCTCTAAAGCTATTCTAAATGTATAAAACACCCGTAATTATATAAAATCCGAATATAAAAAGCCTATGACAACTTTTGTTGAGAATAAAAGACCTTAATGGTAAAGATTTAAAAAATTGATTGCTATTATTTTGATTTATTAAAATGCTTCAAGAAATGTAAATACGAATATACCCTTTATTAAAAGAAGACAGTTTTAGCTTTTATTTTCGTATAGTTTTAAACGTATGCTTTATAATGCAACGATCTACAGATATGCAACGTACTCCAAACACAAGTATTGCTTTAGGGTAGTGGAGCGCAAACGGAAAAAGAATGAAGCGTTTCTGTAGGCAATATGGCTTACGCTTTAGAGAAAAGCAGTATCGCAATAGGTAGTGAATATAATAAGAAGAGCGAATACGGGGAAAATGATTATACAACTTGCGAAGAGTGATTATTCAACAGTAGTGGGAGCTGTTTCTAAAGCTTTAGAATATGGTTCGATTTCACTTGGTCATTCCGTGCTATATGCATTTGCTCAAGAAGCTATTTCTATGGGCTTCTATTCAAAAGCAAATGGGGTTGGAAGTATCGCTTTAGGTTCTTATTCTAAAGTGACGGTTGATGGGGGGCTATTGGGAACAACTCTGTGTCCGGTAGGGCTGATGGCGTTTTTGGGTATACGTCTCTTCTGAAAGGACCGGCTAAAAACACTGAATCTCAATGGAAAAGTACGAAATTTGCAGTAAGTATTGGTGTTCCTAGTAAAAACATAACGCGACAAATTATAGGTGTAGCAGCTGGTAGCAAACCTGCCGATGCAGTGAACCTTAGATAGTTGCAGGGTTTAGAAGAAGTCGTAAGAAAAAAAGGTTGGAAACTGTCTATTTCTGGTGAGGCAGCTAAAGGTATGGGTGCTAGATAGTACAATAAATTTTTCATCTGGAGGAAGTAACTTCAGGGTTAAAAGAGATAAGGACGATGAAAATAAGCTCATATTTGGTTTGGCTAATGATATAGCATTGAAAAGCATAACATTAGGAGAGAAAAGAAAAGTCGATGCAACAGGCTTAGTAATTACTGATGTCCCGCAAATAACCACCGGTAATATTAATGCGGCAAGTAAAAAAGTAACAAATGTTGCAGAAGGAACTAGCAATACTGATGCAGTAATTTTTCACAACTGAAGGGAATAAAAGAACAAGTAGCAGTGAGTATTTTTGTAAAATAGGATACAGCAACGAGACACATTACTATTAGTAAGGATATAGATGGGGCATTTTAGTAAAAAGCTTTCATAAATCCTCTAATGAAATAAAAGATCTTACTCACGAAAAATAAACTGATGCCTAAGCGGATGATCAATAGGCACAAAAATTATACCTTTTTCAAAGAGATCAAAGCTAAAAACGATACACAACCTTTGATAGAAAAATGAAATCCATTCTAATATTAAGTATTTTTTTACCTTCCTCAAATTGACTTTCACGAACCTACCCCTAATTACCCTCTAAAGACACTGTAGAAACAACAGTTTATGTCTTAATTTTATTTATGTCCTAAAACACGCTGTAAAAGCAGGAACACGCAAAGGAAATAAGAAAGTTTTAGAGTTCTAGAGCATACATTTTTTGTGTTTTTAATCTGTTATTATGAAGGGGGTATTATGAAAAAATTATATACTACACAAAATCTGCGTGATTTGAGTTTTTCTCGCTCACATCGTCGATCATCATTGTTTAAAGTAGCTTCGTTGGGAACTGCGGTTGCCTTGTTTTTATCGAATGCTGCTCCTGTTTTTTCAGCAAATCTCGATTTAACAAAGGCATCTCTTGAAAATGTGAAGAATGCCGCTGTAGTTTATCCGCAAAGTACTATTTCTGCGTATGATGATTATAACAGTGGTATGGATGGTTATAATTCTGTAATAAATGTTTTAACAGCCGACGGAAAATTTGCATGGGAAGATGCGCAAAACATCTTCACAGCGAATGGCACGCTCGTTTCTGATTCAAAAAGGGATAAGAGGGCTAAAAAAGCTGTTGTTTTAGATCCAGAGAAATATACGGCAAAAGAGAAAAGTTTTACTATAAACTCTATGGCTCGCGCTTCAGGGCTAGACGGTATTGCGATAGGTTCCGTATATGATAATCAAGATAGCATTGAGGAATATACATTCGCGAATGGTTACTCTTCAAAAGTGAGGGCTGATGGTAATGGAGCTATTGTTATAGATAAGAATGCTGAAACGCGTGCGGCTGAAACGCGGGCGTATGGCAATGTTGTTCTTGGGGACGGTTCTTCGACTACATCGCTTGCTGGCGCTAGCGGTTACAGTCCTATCGAGCTAAGCGAAAAAAATAAAAACAGTGAGGTATGGAAAAGTACTGCGCATGCAGCGACTATTGGTGATTATAAAAATAAGGTAACACGCCAGCTTGAAGGAGTGGCTGCTGGTAGTTATTCTACCGATGCCGTTAATGTTGCACAGCTAAAAGCGTTAAAAACTTACGTAGACCAAGGTTGGCAGCTATCTATTGGGGGTAAAAATGCTAAAGCTGTTGGTGTACAAGATACTGTAGATTTGTCGGCTGCAAGTGACAACCTTAAGATTACAAAAGGTGAGGAAAACAATAATGTAACATTTGATCTAGCTAATAATATTACAGTGGAACGAGTTACCGCTGGGAGAAGCTCTATCAGTGATGATGGCATTTTGTTTGCTGATGGGGCTAAAATAACTGTGGATGGTATTGATGCTGGCAATAAGCAGATTACAGGAGTGGCAGCTGGGGAAGAACCTGATGATGCAGTGAATTTTGCGCAGTTGGAGCAGGTTAATCGGGACGTTGCAAGTGTAAGTCAAAATACATCACAATATTTTGGTGGTGGTGCAGATGTATCTAATGGTAAAGCACCAACTTACACAATTCAGGGTAATTCTCATAATGATGTTGGTTCTGCTTTTAATGCTGTTGATACTTCTATCACGAATATCCAAAATCAGATTACGAATGCGACAAAAAATAGCCTCGTTAAGCAGGAGGAAAATGAAGGTACTATCACCATAGGTAAGGCAACAGGAGGTTCTATAATTAATATTGCAAATAATGCAGGCAACGATAGGACAATTTCTGGTGTGAAGGCAGCTGTGAATGGTAATGAAGCTGTTAACAAAGCCCAGCTTGATAAAAGTATAGAGAAGATTTCTAATGATATTAATCTTACAAGTGCTGCTGCAGTTCTCTATGATAAAGAAAACGATACCGTTAATTATAATAGCATAACTTTGGGTGGTGATAAGACTACAGCACCAGTTTCCCTCCATAATGTTAAAGATGGGAAAATTGCTGAAGATTCGCATGATGCGATCAATGGGAACCAAATTAATAAAATATCTGGAGATATAGCAAATTATTTTGGTGGTGGTGCCTCGTTCGAAAATGGTGCTTTTAAAGGACCAAACTATAGTTTATCTGTTATTGTTGAAGATGGTCAGGTGGCAAAAGCCAATTATCATGATGTTGGCTCAGCTTTGAGTGGTCTCGATGCAAATGTGAAGAGTGTGAATAGTCATCTCACGAATGTGGTCAATAATTTTACACAACAAATCAATGATATTACACAAGAAGTCAAAGGGGATGCTTTGTTGTGGAGCAATGATGAGCAGGCATTTGTAGCACAGCATGGAGAGGAAAAAACCAATAGCAAAATTAAGTTTCTTGCTAATGGAGATATTTCTGCTAATTCAACCGATGCAGTAAATGGTTCGCAGCTCTTTGCTACTAATCAGAATGTTATCACTGTTACGAATAATCTCTCAACAATTTCTCAAAATACATCACAATATTTTGGTGGTGGTGCAGATGTATCTAATGGTAAAGCACCAACTTACACAATTCAGGGTAATTCTCATAATGATGTTGGTTCTGCTTTTAATGCTGTTGATACTTCTATCACGAATATCCAAAATCAGATTACGAATGCGACAAAAAATAGCCTCGTTAAGCAGGAGGAAAATGAAGGTACTATCACCATAGGTAAGGCAACAGGAGGTTCTATAATTAATATTGCAAATAATGCAGGCAACGATAGGACAATTTCTGGTGTGAAGGCAGCTGTGAATGGTAATGAAGCTGTTAACAAAGCCCAGCTTGATAAAAGTATAGAGAAGATTTCTAATGATATTAATCTTACAAGTGCTGCTGCAGTTCTCTATGATAAAGAAAACGATACCGTTAATTATAATAGCATAACTTTGGGTGGTGATAAGACTACAGCACCCGTTTCCCTCCATAATGTTAAAGATGGGAAAATTGCTGAAGATTCGCATGATGCGATCAATGGTAGGCAGATTGAAAAAATATCTGGAGATGTAGCAAACATTTTGGGTGGGAATGCGGAATTTAGCGACGGTATTTTGTTCGGTCCGCTCTATCATTTATCGCGCATTTCTGAAGATGGCGTAGCAGTATCTAAAGACCATAATAATGTTGGTGACGCTTTGACAGGGCTTGATGACAATATCAACAATGTGAATAGCCGCTTAACACATGTAGCAAATGAATTTACTCAGAAAATTGAGGGCGTTTCTAAAGATTCTCTATTGTGGAGTAATGATGAGCAGGCATTTGTAGCACAGCATGGAGAGGGAAGAACCAATAGCAAAATTAAATTTCTTGCCAATGGAGATATTTCTGCTAATTCAACCGATGCTATAAATGGTTCGCAACTTTTTGTTACTAATCAGAATGTTACCACTGTTACGAATAATCTAGCAAAAATTTCTCAAAATACATCTCAATATTTTGGTGGTGGTGCAGACGTATCTAACGGTAAGGCTCCCACTTACACTATTCAGGGTAAGCCACATAATGATTTTGAATCTGCTTTTAGTACTGTTGATAATTCTATCACGAATATACAAAATCAGATTACGAATGCGACAAAAAACAGCCTCGTTAAGCAGGAAGAGAATGAAGGTGCTATCACCATAGGTAAGGCAACAGGTGGTATAGAAATCAATGTTGCAAATAATGCAGGCAACGATAGGACGATTTCTGGTGTGAAGGCAGCTGTAAATGCTAATGACGCTGTTAACAAAGCCCAGCTTGATAAAAGTATAGAGATGATTTCTAATGATATTAATCTCACAAGTGCTGCTGCAGTTCTCTACGATAAAGAAAGCGGTGCCATTAATTATGGTAGCGTAACTTTAGGTGGGGTAGATAACCAAGACCCTGTTGCTCTTCATAATGTTAAAGATGGCATAATTGCGCAAGGATCGCATGATGCAATCAATGGGAACCAAATTAATAAAATATCTGGAGATATAGCAAATTATTTTGGTGGTGGTGCGTCATTCAAGAATGGTACCTTTAAAGGACCAAAATATAGTTTATCTGTTATTGTTGAAGATGGTCAGATGGCAAAAGCCAACTATTATGACGTTGGCTCAGCTTTGACAGGTCTTGATGCAAATGTGAAGAGTGTGAATACGCATCTGACGAATGTGGTAAACGATGTTAATGAAAGAATCACGAATATTACTCAAGAAGTTAAAGGGGACGCCTTGTTGTGGAACGGTGATGAGCAGGCATTTGTAGCACAGCATGGAGAGGAAAGAACCAATAGCAAAATTAAGTTTCTTGCCAATGGAGATATTACTGAAAATTCAACCGATGCTATAAATGGTTCGCAACTTTATCTTATGAGCAACCAATTGGCTGCGTATTTTGGTGGTGGCGCTGGCTATAATAATGGAGAATGGACTGCTCCTACTTTTAAGATAGTACAATTCAAGGCTGACGGGAGCTCTGGTGAAAAGAAGAATTATCATAACGTTGCCAGTGCTTTTGACGGCGTAAGTGAGAGTATGTCTAAGATAAACGACCGCATTCAAAATGTTGAAAACAATGTCTCGTCCAATGGTTTAAATTGGAATGAACAGAAAGGAATGTATGACGCTAGTCATAAAGGTAAAGCGAGCAAGATTGATAATGTATCTGATGGTAAAGTTGAAAAAGGCTCAAAAGAAGTTGTAAATGGAGGACAGCTATGGGAGACGAACAAGAAGGTCACAGAAGTTGAAAACAGGGTAGACACAATTGAAAACAGAGTAGATAATATCCATCAACATATACAAGATATTGAAATTTCAGTCGCAGATGGTGCGGTTAACTATGATAAAGATGGAGAAGGAAACAAAACTAATAGGATCACTTTAGAGGGTGGAGATTCCAGTGAACCTGTTTTAATTGATAATGTTGCGGATGGCCGTATTGAGAAGGACTCGAAAGAAGCTGTGAATGGTGGTCAACTGCATGATTACACTCAACAACAGATGAAAATTGTTCTCGATGATGCAAAAAAATATACGGATAGTCGGGTGGATAATATTGTTATTAATGCCATTGATGATGCTGTTGATCGGTCTGACCGATATACAGATATGAAGTTTAATATTTTAAGTTATGATATTAAGAGCGTACGGAAAGAGGCAAGGCAAGCAGCCGCCGTTGGTCTAGCAGTATCCAACCTACGTTACTTCGACGAGCCAGGATCTTTGAGTGTCTCATTTGGTAGCGGCACATGGCGTGGACAATCCGCATTTGCTCTTGGTGCTGGTTATACATCTGAAAACGGAAAAATCCGCTCTAATCTCTCTGCCACGAGTGCTGGTGGTCATTGGGGCATAGGTGGTGC